>DASPXK010000212.1:0-3647 GCA_035637315.1 Chloroflexota bacterium | reverse complement strand
CTCGTTCTCCTTGTTGTAGGGTACGAAGGTGGCCACGAAGTCGGACTGGCGGAGTAGGTCATCCAGCGGCGTGTACTCGATCCCGAAGAACGCCTCCTGGGCGGGCGACAGTCGGGACCGCTTGTAGTACAGGACTTCCATGTCCAGCGGCCGGACCAGGCGGGCCAGGCAAGCACCGGCTTCACCAAAGCAGACGATCCCGAGCGTCTTGTTGGCCGGGGTGTCGACGCCCTCGACTCTCGGCCAGTTCATCGCCAGCGGCCGATGGTCGGCAAAAGTGGGCTCCATGCCGATCCGGTTCACGCCCTCGATCGTTAGCTCGTGGCCGGGCAGAAGCTTGCGGCTGAGGGCGACCATGAACATCAGCGTGTGCATGGCGACCCGGTTGAGCACCCCGTGCGGCCAGACCGCCGTCGCCACCCCCCGCTCTTCGGCCGCGGCCAGATCACCGCCGCCGCGGTAAAACCCGATCCGCTGCACGAAGCGGAGCCTGGCGAGCCTGTCGAGGAGAGCCCGGTCGAGCAGATCGCTCCAGGTGATGAGCGCCTCCGCGTCGGCCGACACCCTGCCCGGATCCCCGTCGGCAAGCTGGATCTGATGCTCGGGCAAGTACTGGGCGGGAAACTCCTTGATCCGGTCCTCCAAACGGTCCAGAAAGCAGACCAGCATGCGAGTCCTCCATCCCGAACTACCACCAAGGCACCAAGACACGCAGTCGCTTTTGTTAGCCGCTCCTTGTGTCTTCGTGGTTCGCGAACGTCTCGCTCGCGGCAGTGAGGGTGGTCCAACAATGCCCGGCCGGGTCCCGCGTGTCAAGAACCTTGAAACGCTTGCGCGCTAGCGCCGATCGGCCTACGATGGAGCAAACGGCGCCGGGAGGAGGCCATGCATCGGATCATCGTCGCCAATCGCCGTGGGCACCAGGTGTTGGAGTGGGAGACCACCGACACCCAGGAGGCGCGCGCCCTCATCGCCGAGGCCGAACGGATCATCCACGAGGCGCGCCAGAAAGGATGCGTCGTCTCCAAGAAGATAGACGGTCGCCACGTAATCGACACCGAGCCGTTCGATCCGAATGTGGAGGAGTACCAGATCATCGCGCCGATCGCCGGTGGTTGATCTCAGCGCTCTCTGGCGCTGGCTCGAGGGCCACGCGGGAGCCTGTCCATACGATCAGGAGCCAGAGCTCGAGCGGCCCTGGCTCAAGCGCTGGAATCACCTTCCGAAGCGGACGGCCGGGCCAGACTTCTCGCGTGCCGACTACCGTTCTGCCCGCCAGCGCGCGGTAGAGGTCGCGCGGACCACTCTCGGCGACGAGCTGTGGGCCCAGCTTCGCCGCGACGGCTACCTCGAGCTTCCGTCACGGATTTACCCGGGTGTTAGCTACCGCCTGCGGGTCGGGCGCCGCATCGAGGTGCGCTGTGCCAACGGGGTCAGGCCACCCTGGATCTACCCGTACCTGTGCATCAACCCGAGCTACCCGCTCCCAGAGGTGGAGTTCTTCGCCCACCTGTACCTGTACGTACGTGACCGCGAGCATGAGATCGTGCGCGTAGCGGCGCCCCAGCCCTGGGACCAGGCCCTGGGGCGGACGTTCTGATAGCGTGTGAGGGCACGGCATGCGGTGCCCCTACGCGTTGCTGGCACGTTCCTTGCGCAACATTGCCGGGAGCTTTGGGACGCCCATCGTCGTCCTGCTGGAGGTAACGCTGTATGGCAAAGGGTACCGTCGTGCGGTTGATCCGTGACCGTGGATTCGGGTTCATCCGCACCGAGGACGGATCTGAGATCTTCTTCCATCATTCCTCGATGGCGCATGGAATGTTCGACACGCTCCACGAGGGGCAGGAGCTCGAGTTTCAAATCGAGACTGATCCGCGCGGCCGCGGCCAGCGGGCGGCCAACGTAGAGGTAGTCGGCTCGTATCAGTCCAGCTAGGGCGCTCCCGCTTAGGGGTTGAGGACGCCCGCCTTGTCGAGGACGTTGGCCTCGGCGAAGATCGGCGCCTTCGACCGCAGAGCCAAGGCGATCGCGTCGCTCGGGCTCGAGTCGACCTCGATCTGGCGGTTCGAGGCGCTCACCACGACCTTGGCGTAGAAGGTCGTCTCGGTAACGTTGTTGACGACAACCCGATTGACCGTGCCGCCAAACTCCTGAACGATCGAGCGCATGAGGTCATAGGATGTGATCGGCCGCTCGGGGCGGCCCTTGTTCAAGTCCGAGGCGATCGCTAGAGCTTCGGCTTGACCCACGACGATCACCAGCCGACGGTTACCGGTCTTCTCCTTGAGGATCAAATTGATCTGCTCGCCGCCGCGAGCCGGACGAAGACTCTCGATCGTCATCTCGCGCACGTCGGAGACCGCACCGCTACCAGCGCTCTCGAGTCCCGGCACGGCTGGGAGTGGAGGCATTCCCGGGATCATGCCGCGCGACCAGAGCGCCAACGGCCCGCCGACGAGCAGGCCCAGCGCGAGCAACGTGGTTGGCCAGCGATGAACCATTCCCCGCACGGTTCCCTGGGCCAGCCTGCCAAGTACGTGCACGACGATCACGGCTCGCCCCCTGGCTGTGCTGCTACCTTTTATCCTAGCACAGCCGGCAGGCCGTCTCGTTGAGCGTTCAACGTTCAACGTTCCGCGACCAGTCCAGGTCTATCCGTGGGGCTAGTCGCAGTTCAGGACGTTGAACGTTGAACGTTGAACGAAGGCTCCGGTGTCGGCCGGGCCCGACTGGGGTCCCAGGGGTAGACGATCCAGGCGTCCGTCGTCGTCGCGTAGTAGTCCGGGACGTCGTCGTACAGGGAGTGAGTCGGCTTGTAGTGCAGGACGGCCAGGTCGGGATGTCCTCCGGCCGCCAGGACGCGCTGCTTGACGGCCACGATCGTTCGGCCCGTGTCCCAGACGTCGTCGACGATCAGGATTCGCTTGCCCAGCAGCAGCGGGTCGGAGGGGAACTGTAGGAAGACCGGGTCGGGCAGTGTCTCGCCGACCCCGGTGTAGAACATGACCGCGGCCGCGACGATGTTTCGGATGTCGGCCTGCTCGCTGATCAGGCAGGCAGGGACCATCCCACCTCGCGTGATCACCAGCAGCAGATCGTAGTCTCGCGGGAGCTGGGCGACGAGCGTGGCCACCAGCTCTTCGATGTCTTCCCAGCTCAGATGGATCATGATTCTCCCTGTCACCCTAAGTCTTCATTGTCATCCTGAGGAGTCATGGGCCTTCGGCCCGCCCCGAGCGAATGAAAGTTCGTTTTCGTGGGAGCGCACTATCGACTGGTACAGCATAGCAGCGGTGCACGTGGCGAATGGTGAAGCCGAGCCTGTAGTACAGGCCGAGCGCCGGCCGATTGTCATCCTCGACGTACAGGGTGCACACGTTCATACCGCGCTGGCCCAGGCGGTACAGCCCGAGGAGGGCCAGGATCCGCCCAAGGCCGTGGCCACGCTCTGAGCTGCCGACTCCGATGATGTAGATCTCGCCCTCCGCGCGGTGGGGCGGGGGGGCTGGCACCTGCTTGAGCCAATTGAAGCCCACCATGCGGCCGCCGGACTCGGCCACCAGGAAGTCCTCGCTCTTGAACCAGGCCTGGTCCAGCCGGGCCTGGAGGTCTTCCAGCGACCACTTACCGTTCTCCGGGTGATC
>DASPXK010000211.1:0-3308 GCA_035637315.1 Chloroflexota bacterium | reverse complement strand
CATTTGATGGAGTGATCGAGGTTGACGCGCAGGAGCTCGACGAGCAGCGCGCGGCTCAAGCCGGCTGGAAGCACCCCTCCGACCGCGTCTTCGGAGCTGGAAGGGCCGACGCTCACATTGGCATGGATGGCCGCCATCTCGGCCAGGCGGGGTAGCCACGGCACCAGCGGCGAGAGGACCAAGCCGGCCACCAGGACACCCACGAGCGTCGGACGAATTAGCGTTGCCCAGGTGCCCGGCCGGGCCAGGACCAGGACAGCCAGCACCGGGTAGGCCAGCGTCAAAAGGCCCAGCGTCTTGGCCATCACGGCCAAGCCTATGCTGAAGCCACACAGAGCTCCGCTGGGCGCGCGAGGGTAGCGGACCAGCACTACGCTGCTGAGTGCGACCAGGATCGCGCCGAACGTCAACAAGGCGTCATCCGAGGCGAGCCGCGAGAAGAAGATGCTGAATGGGCTCAAGGCCCACAGCAGCCCGGCAAGAATGCCGACGCGGGCCGACAGCAGCACACGCCCCAGCACATAAAGGGCGACGGTCGACCCGATGTCCGGGAGCGCCGCGGCCAGCCGCCCCGCTATGAACGCGTTGTCAACCAGGCCGGTCATGAGCAGCGTGAGCCAGTAGTAGAGGGGCGGCCGGCCGTTGAGGACGATCGGGAGCCACAGCCGCGTGGGCCGATCAGGGGAGTCGGCCAGGTCGACCGCCCAATGCATCCAGGTGATCTCGTCCACAAATGGATCGAGCGCGAGCAGGTTGAACAGACGCGGGGCTGCCGCCAGGATCGCGAGCGCCAACCCGGCCAACAAGGCTTCCCGATGCGTTGGCCAGACTCGAGCGAGGGGCGCGTACCTGGACGATGGAACGTGCACCGGGCTAGCCGTGCCTGGACGTCAATCGCGCGCCCGCGCCGGCCTCCGTCTGGCCGTGCGGCCCGCCGCTGGACGCCCTGCTATCGCGGCTCGACCTTGCCGTGGCGAGAGCCAGCGCCGGACCAGCAGCGGCACCCCCCACATCACGAGCAGCATCGCCCCGATCGTGATCCGCTCGTCGCCCAGGACAGCGCTCAGCCAGAGTGTGGACGCCATCAACAGCGCGAAGTAGATCATGTCGCCCGCGATCGCCAGAGTCCAGCCCGGGGCGAACCCGTGGCCGGCCGCCGCAGCCGCGGCGCGCCCGGTCATCGGGTCCACCGTGAAGCTGACCAGGATCAGGCCAAGCGGTCCCTGGGCCCCGCCGTGGCGGAGGCCAGCGTGACCGGTTAGCCTCGCCAGCCAGTCCCGCACTCGGCCGAGGAACGGTACCCATTGGGCAAGCCAGCGCATCGTCACCAGCAGAGGCTCGGCGATGAAAGCCTGAATCACGTCCGAGAACAGGTACAGGACCGCCATGACCGGCGGCGAGATGCCCGCCGCGCGGGCCATGAGCACGCCGGTCGGGATGCCGCCCCCGACCGGCACCAGAAACAGCAGGAACGCGCCCCAGGCGCCGCTCGGCCAGCCGGCCGGCAGCGGCGCAGTAGGATCTAGCAAGGCCTGGATGAGGTCAGGCGGCACGGCAATAACTTTGCGGGCATTGTGGGGTTGGGTGCAAACGTCCTCTGGCCAGCCAGCCTAGCCGGCGGGTAGGGCGGCTTCATGGTCGCCAAAGATGATCACGTGGCTCAAAGGTGATCAAGGTGATCAAGATGAGCATGCCCTGAACGCGTCATGAGCATCCTTCGGCAGCGGGTGGCACCCCGACTCTCTCCGAGAGGGGGGCTGGGACGGCTGGGCGCTGCCAAAGATGATCATCTGCCCTGCCACAAAGATAATCAAGACGATCATACGGGTACGTAAACGGCGTCATGACCAAGCGCCACTAGCCGCGGCAGGGCGCTCTTCGAGCTGCTGGCCTTCGATCCTGCTCAGGGTGACGCGATAGTGCGTCTTCGGCCCGCTTCAGGCGGGCCAGCATCACAGAGGGGCGACGCCCGATTCCAGGAATAGCACACCACTAGGTCGGCGTCGGGCGCGGCAAGAACCGGCTCAGCTTGAACAGGCCGATGTCGTGGTCCGTCTGCCCGCTCTCGCTCAGGTCAGCCATGATCTCGCCGACCACGCTGCAGAACTTGTAGCCGTGGCCCGAGAAGCCCGCCGCGACGGCAACTTGCGGGTAACTCGGATGCAGGTCCAGGATGAAGTGCTCGTCCGGGCTGTTGGTGAACATACAAGTATGGAGCGTCATCGTGGGCCCAGCCCCCTCGGGGAAATACTTCTGGGCGAACTCGCGCAGCACCGCCTCGTCGCGCGGATGGCACTCGCGGTCGAGGGAATCGGCCTCGGTCGCCTCGCCCAGGTGGTGGTAACGCCCCAGCTTGAAGCCTGGCACGGAGACGATCGGCAGGCCGTAGTAATGGCCCTCCTCGACCTGGAGGATGCAGACGGGGAAGCGGCTCGGCGCGAACAGCTCCGGGCGGCTCGGCTGGAACCATCCCAACACCTGGCGCTCGGGGACGGCCAGCGCTGCCAGTTCTGGCACCAGCGTGCCGGCCCAGGCGCCGGCTGATATCACCAGCCGCTCGGCCTCGTACACGCCGCGCTCAGTCTCGACGCGCACGCCGTCACCTCGTGGCTCCCAGGCCAGAACGCGCTCACGGGCGTGGATTTCGGCTCCCAGCGCCTGGGCTGCCACCACGTGCGCCACGATGCAGCGTTCGGAAAGCAGAAAGCCGCCGTCGGGCTGAAACACCGCCATGAGCTCCGCGGGCAGCCGGTAGGCCGGCCAGCGACGATTGACGGCCGCGCCGTCGAGCACCTCGTGCGACAGCCCATGCAGCTCGCAGGACCGGCGCGAGCCGGTAAAACAGCGGCTATCGGCCGCGCCGGCGTCGATCGAGCCAGTGATGTGCAGGAGCTGCTCGCCGAAGCCCCGTTCGAGCTCTCGCCACAGCTCATAGGCGCGCCTCAAGAGAGGCACGTAAGACGGGTCCTCGAAGTAGGCCAGCCGGATGATTCGAGTGATGCCATGCGACGAGCCCATCGAGTGTGGGATGTCGAAGCGCTCGATGCCGAGCACCCGCTTGCCACGCCGCGCAAGGTGGTACGTGGTAGCGCTGCCCATCCCCCCGACGCCCAGCACGATCACGTCGAAGGGTCGCTGGTCAGCCGTCACATCGACCCCGATCCAGTCGGCCCGCTAGCCCCGCGCTGCGCGGAACAAGTGCGCTGCGCGGAACAAGTGCGCTGCGCGGAACAAGTGCGCTGCGCGGGGCTCAGATGAACTGCGCGGACAGGGCGACGCACAGTGCAACGGTCCACATCCAGCGCCGC
>DASPXK010000210.1:0-9650 GCA_035637315.1 Chloroflexota bacterium | reverse complement strand
CGGAGCGGATGGCCCGCCTCTGGGACACCGAGGTGATCTGGGCAGCCACCCACCAGTTTGGCTACCCGGGGACCCTGGTCGGCGAGCTGTCATCGCGCGGGATCCCGTCGATCGTGGCCGAATCCGGGTATCTGTCCACCTACAACGAGCCCGAGATCGGCGTGCACCTGAAGGGCGCCCGCAACGTGATGAAGGCCTTCGGGCTGCTCGACGGCGAGCCGGAGCTGACCCGGAACGGCCGCCAGAAAGTGCTCACCGAGAACTGGGTCGCCTATGCCGCGCGCGGCGGCGTCTTCCACCCACAAGCCAGGCCGGGTGACCGCGTGCAGAAAGGCCAGGTCCTGGCCGTCATCAAGGATGTCTTCGGCGAGCCGATCGAAGAAGTCAACGCGCCAGCGACCGGGCTGGTGCGGATCCAGCACCCGCGCCGCGTGGTGAGCTCGGGCAATCCGGTCTTCCGCGGCTGGGTACTGGAAGAGTAGCGGGAGCGACCCATGGAGTACGAACAGCAGCTTCGGCGGCGCCACGCGGGCCTGCCGGAGCCCGAGCTTCGGCTGGAGGACACGGCGCTGCTGGTTATCGACATGCAGTATGGCGACGCACACCGCGACTGGGGGCTCTTGAAGCGGATGTGGGCGCGCGGGGACGGCCCGGCCGCGGAGTACTATGCCCGGCGTCTGGAGGAGCTGGTCGTCCCGAACATCCGCCGCCTCCAGGACGCCTGCCGCGACGGCGGTGTCGAGGTGATTCACACCAAGATCCAGTCCCTGACACGGGATGGCCGGGACCGCAGCCTGGAGCACAAGAACCTCGGGATCCACCACCCGCCTGGCTCGAAAGAGGCGGAGATCCTAGAGGACGTGGCTCCGCGAGGCGACGAGATCGTCATCACCAAGACCTGCGGCGGGGTGTTCAATGGCACGAACGTCGAGTACGTGCTGCGGAACCTCGGGATCCACACTCTGATCGTCGCCGGCGTCGTCACCAGCGGCTGCGTCGAGGTGGCGGTCCGCGACGCCGCCGACCGCAGCTTCGAGGTGATCCTGGTCGAGGACGCCACGGCCACCTGGAGCCCCGAGATGCATCACGCGGCGATGCGCGCCATGGACGAGATCTACGCCAAGGTAAAGAGCACCGACGAGGCGCTGGCCAGCGTGCGATCGCTGCGCGCCCCGGCCGGCGTCGGAGCGGAGTAGGGCCTCGTCCGGCAGTCAGCACGCGTTCGAGCGAGGAAGGGAGGAATCGAGATGGCCGTAACGACCCCCAGACAGATCCGCTACGGGACCCCGGTCATCACCCCGGAGATGGAGCAGGCCATCGTCGAGGCGCTGCACGGGGAGCCCTACATCCTGGCCGAGCGGACCAAGGCGTTCGAGCGGGCCTTCGCCGAGTACATCGGCACCAGGTTCGCGATGGCCTGTAGCTCCGGCACGGCCGCGCTGCACCTGGCGCTCATGGCGGCCGAGATCGGCCCCGGCGACGAAGTGATCATGCCGGCCAACGCCTACCCGCCGGTAGCCGACTGCATCCGCCTGGTCGGAGCCCGGCCGGTCCTGGTGGACGTCGACGAGCGGACCGGCTGCCTCGACCCGGCCCTGATCGAGATGTCGCTCACGCCGCATACGAAGGCGGTGGTCCCGCTGCACATGTACGGCCACCCGACCGACATGAACCCGCTGATGAAGCTGGCACACGAGCGCAGCTTGCTGCTGATCGAGGATGCCGCGCACGCGCTCGGCAGCCGCTATCGGGGGCGCATGACCGGCAGCATCGGGGACCTCGGCATCTACAGCACCGGCCGCAAGCACATCACCACTGGCGGTGTCGGGGGCATGGTAACCACCAACAATCCCTCCTGGGCGGAGCGGGTGGAGCGGCTTCGGAATCACGGCCGCGACGAGGGCCAGCAGAAGGACCTGCGTGGGCTCGATCGGGTCCAACTGCTGGGCTACAACTACCGCCAGAGCGAGGTCCTGGCCGCGCTCGGCCTGCTCCAGCTCAAGCATCTGCCGGGCTGGATCGAGGAACGGCGGGCCAACGCCGCCCGCTACCGCGCACGGTTCGCCGCGATGAACGTCCGGGTGCAGCCGCTGGAGGAGCTGGAGTGGGCCTACCACAGCTACCTCCACTTCCCGATCCACGTTGAGCGGCGCGATGAGCTGGCCGCCTTCCTGGCCGAGCGGGGTGTGGAAACTCACTTCATCTATCCGGTGCCGGTCCACCGACAGCGACTGCACGCCGGCCACGTCGACGTGCCGGTGGCCGGCTTGCCGGTCAGCGAGCGCCTCACCGCCGAGGTGCTGACGCTGACACCGCGGCCGGGCCTCTCTGCCGACGACATCGACTACATCTGCGACCAGATCGAGGCCTTCTTCCGCCGCGGCTGAGGAGGTCGAGCCATGATCGAGGTCCACGGCAAGCTCGTCTGCGAGAGCCTCGCGGAGGTCCTCCGTCCCAGCCGCGCCGGGCTGCTGGTGGTGGATGTCCAGAACGATTACTGCTCGCCGGGCGGGACACTCGACCGGACGGGCGGCGACATCTCGATGACGCGGGCGGTCGTGCCCGCCGTGGTCGAGATGGTCGATGCCGCGCGCAAGCACGGGGTCAGGGTCATCTGGATCCAGCAGACCTGCCTGCCGGACGGGGCCAGCGACTCACCGGCCTGGATCTACATGAAGCGGCGCAACGGCGTCCGACCGGACCACTGCCTCGACGGGACCTGGGGCCAGCAGCTCGTGGCCCCGCTGGAGCCGCGAGCGGACGAGCCGGTGGTCAAGAAGCACCGCTCAAGCGCCTTCGTGGGCACGGACCTCGACCTGATCCTGCGCGCGACCCGGATCGAGACCACGATCGTGATCGGGGTCATGTCGGAGGGCTGCGTCGAGTCGACCGCCCGCGACGCGGCCTTCTACGACTACTACGTCGTGCTAACTCCGGATTGCATGGCTTCGGACGTCCTGGCCTGGCACGAGGCCTCGGTCACGACGATGAGCGGCCGCCACGACATGGTGCCGTGGCGCGAGATCGTTCAGCACTGGGAGGCAGCGACGACACAGTCCGCAGTTCCGCCGAGCCTGAGCCCGGCCGCGGCAGCAGCAACCTGGCCGGGCCTGTCTGCCACCACGTCGACGCCAAGCGAAATGTTGCAAACCGACTATTCGGCGCGACTATAGCCCGTGTGTGAGGAGGGGTTTCCATGTTTAACCGTCTACTGAGCCGCCGCGTATTGCTCCAGCGTGCCGGCCTACTAGCCGGCGGGAGCACACTCATCTCGCTGCTAGCAGCGTGCCAGGAGCCCGCCCCGCCTGCGCCGACTGCTGCGCCGGCGAAGCCGGCCGCTCCAGCCGCCACCGGTGCCCCGGCCGCGGCGCCAGCCACGCCACCGGCGGCTGCGGCGCAGCCAACCGCCACGCCTGCCGCGAAGCCGGCGGCGACAGGAGGCAAGACCATCACGATGGGCATGTGGCAGCCGGTGCCGACGCTCAACACGCTCATGACGGCCGAGACCGGCAACGTGCTCAGCTCTTCCCGGCTGGTCCTGCGCGGCCTGCTGTTCGTCGACGAGCAGGCCAACACCATCGGCGAGCTGGCCGCCGAGGTGCCCTCGCTGCAGAACGGCGGCATCTCAGCCGACGGCAAGACGATCACGTACAAACTCCGGAAAGGCTTCACCTGGCACGACGGCAGGCCGGTTACGTCGGCCGACGTGAGGTTCACCTGGGAGCTGATCATGAAGCCGGACAGCGGGGTGGTCTCCCGCTACGGCTACGAGGTCATCCAGTCCGTCGACACCCCAGACGAAGGCACGGTGGTCCTCCGCTTCAAGGAGCCGTTCGCGCCCTGGCAGATCTTGTTCGACGTCGTCGTGCCCAAGCACGTGCTGGAGAAAGAGACCAACCTCCAGGACTCGCGCTTCAACCAGGAGCCGATCGGGTTTGGGCCGTTCAAGATCGTCGAGAACGTCCAGGGCGACCACATGACCTTCGAGGCCTACGACGGCTACTGGAAAGGGCGGCCGAAGATCGATCGGCTCTTCATCCGCTACTTCGGAAACGCCGCCGCCCTGGTGCAGTCGCTGAAGGCCAAGGAATCCGACCTGGCCTGGCAGATACCGCTCTCGAACGTGCCGGAGCTGAAGCAGCTCGATTCGCAGGGCATCACCACCCTGGTCGTGCCGGCCCCGAACCCCGAGCAGTACGCTATGAATCGAGACGAGAAGCAGGCCCCGCTGTTCGCCGACAAGGAGCTGCGGCAGGCCCTGTCGCTGGCGGTCGACCGCAAGACAATCATCGATAAGCTGCTGTTCGGTCTGGCCGAGATCGGCATCAACCCCTGGGACCAGAGCCCCTGGCAAAACAAGAACGTCAAGCCGGTACCCTACGACCCGAACGAGTCCAAGAAAGTCCTCGAAGGGCTCGGCTGGCGGCCTGGCCCGGACGGGATCCTGGTCAAGGACGGCAAGCGGCTCAGCTTCAGCCTCGGCGTCACCAGCGGCAATCAGCTCCGCGAGAACGTGCAGCTCCTGGTCGTCGAGAACTTCAAGCAGATTGGGGCCGAGGCGGTCGTCAAAAACAACCGCTCCGACACGGTCTTCGGGAGCTGGGCGGCAGGCGGAATCCTGGCCCGGGGCACCTATGAGATGCACGGGTTCTCCTATCCGCTGACGACGACCGACCCCGATATCGGCAACCGCTTCCTGTGCCGCGAGCGGCCGTCCGACGAAAACGCGACCGGCGCGCAGCGCTACCGCTACTGCAACCCCGAGATCGACGCGCTGTTCGCCAGGCAGGCCATGGAACTGGACGCGAGCAAACGGCGGGCGATCGTCGACCAGATCCAGGAGATCCTCCACAACGAGTACAGCCAGATCTATCTGTATGACTCGGCCCATTCGTGGGGGCTCCTGACCCGGGTCAAGAACTTCAAGATCACGCCGTTCGCGGGCTTCCACTTCAACCCGCACGAGTGGGACATCCAGTAGCCGGGGCGCGGGAGGGGGACCGCCGGGCCGGATTCGTGACAGCCGGCTCGCCATGACGCGCTACATCGCTCGCCGCATAATCCAGACCATTCCGCTGCTGCTGCTGATCTCGATGATCGGCTTCGCCATCATCCAGGCAACCGGCGATCCGCTGTCTGCCTACACCATGGAAGCCGCCTTATCTAAGGACGACATCGCCCGCTTGCGCGCCTACTACGGCCTGGACCAGCCGGTCCACGTCCAGTACCTGAGCTGGCTGCAGAACCTGGCCAAGGGCGACTGGGGCACCTCGTACATCGCCAGGCAGCCCGTGGCCAAGCTAATCATGCAGCGGCTGCCCAACACCCTCATCCTGGTGGCCGCGGCCTACGCCATCATCCTGACGGTCTCGGTCGTGCTGGGCATCTACACCGCCGTCCGCCAGTACTCCCTGGTCGACCACGTGGTGACCGGGCTGGCCTTCGTCGGCATCGCCGTCCCCAGTTTCTGGCTTGGTTTGGTGCTGCTGATCCTGTTCGCCGTCGAGGCTCGCAATCTCGGCCTGCCCTACTTCCCAGCCGGTGCGATGTACGACCTGCGAGTTGGCCCGACTGTGCCGCAGGTCCTCTGGCATCTCGTGCTGCCGGCCGTGACGCTCGCCACGGTGGTCACGGCGGGTTACATCCGCTACATTCGGGCCTCGATGCTGGAAGTGCTCCACCAGGACTACATCCGCACCGCCCAGGCGAAGGGACTGCGCAGCCGACTGATTCTCAGCCGGCACGCGCTCAAGAATGCGGCCCTGCCGCTGGTTACGCTGATCGGGCTCGACCTGCCCCGCTTCCTCTCGGGCTCGATCGTCATCGAGGCGATGTTCGCCTGGCCGGGCATGGGCCGCTTGTTCTGGGAGCATGCCGAGCGGACCGACATCCCGGTCCTGATGGCGATCATGCTCTTCACGGCGTCCCTGGTCGTCGTCTTCAACCTACTGGCAGACGTCGCCTACGCCTACCTTGATCCACGGATCCGCTATGGCTGAGCAGATGACCGTTTCCGCGGCGGCGCCGCAAGTCGCGACCCCGCAGACCCGGGGCCGGGCGGGGATGTCGCTCACGCGGCTGGCGTGGCAACGCTTCCGTCGGCACCAGATGGCGCTCGTCGGTGGAGTGGTGCTCCTGGTCATCATGGCGATCTCCGCGGCGGCGCCCTTCCTGGCCGCGGAGGACGCGGCCAATAAGGTAAACCCGCTGAACATCCGCTCGTCGCCTTCGCCCGCGCACCCGTTCGGCACCGATGACGTCGGGCGCGACATGCTCTGGCGCACGATCTACGGCGGGCGGATCTCGCTAGCGATCGGGACGCTCTCGGTGCTGATCGCGATGACCCTCGGCGTCGCGATCGGCTGCCTGTCGGGCTTCTACGGCGGCGTGGCGGATGCCGTGCTGATGCGGTTCACCGACGCCGTCCTCTCTATCCCGAGCCTCTTCCTCTTGATCATCCTGACCCGCGTCTTCGGCCCGACAGTGCCGGCCATCATCTTGGTGATCGGCCTGCTGAACTGGATGCAAGTGAGCCGTATCGTGCGGGCCAACTTCCTGTCGCTCAAGGAGCGGGATTTCGTGCTCGCGGCGCGTTCGATCGGAGTGAACGACGGCGCCATCATCCTCCGCCACGTCCTGCCTAACACGTTGGCCCCGGTCATCGTCGCCGCGACCCTTGGGATCGGCCACGCCATCATCCTGGAGGCGTCGGCCAGCTTCCTCGGGCTCGGCGTCCAGCCGCCAACCGCAAGCTGGGGCAGCACGCTCTACCGCGCCCAGGAGGTCATGGTGATGGCTCCCTGGGTGGCGATCTTTCCGGGCCTTATGATCCTGGTGACGGTGCTCTGCATCAACTTCCTCGGTGACGGCCTTCGGGACGCGCTCGATCCACACGTGCGGGGCCGGTGAGCCCGGCGTGACGGGATTACTGGGGTGCGAACCGGGCGGCTGGTCGCAGCGCACGCCGCGCACTAGTTCGGACTTCAACGCCGACCTCTAAAATGTTCGTAGCGGGTCAGGATGACAAGGAAGAACGGCTGGGATAACACGGAAGGGCAGACTGTGCCGCGGAGGGTCATCATGGAAGACATCGATCGGAACACCAGGTTATGCACGTGGACGGCCCGATTCAGTCGGCGACACCTCCTCCGGCTGACCGCCGGGGCCGGCCTCGAGCTCGTCGGTCTGCATTTGCTGGCCGCCTGCCAGCCGGCGCCGCCACCGCCCGCGCCGGCCAAACCGACCCTTCCTCCGTCAGGGCAGGCCGAGGCGCCCAAGCCGGCCGCGCCCGGTGCCCCGGCTGCCACCCTTGCGGCGCCCGCCGCGCCGGCTCCGACCCAGGCGCCGGCCGCTAAGACCGACGCGGTCGTGAAGGGCGGCGAGCTGGTTCTCGGCTTCCGCACCGAACTGCCGACCCTTGACCCGCCAGTGCCCAACTCGGACCCCCAGTCGCGCCTGCTCAACTCGATCTTTGATCCGCTGGTCTGGCAGCCTGAGGCGGGCAAGTTCTACCCGGGCCTCGCCACGTCCTGGGAGGTTTCCCCGGACGCTAAGCTGTACACGTTCAAGCTGCGCCAGGGCGTCAAGTTCCACGACGGCACCCCGTTCAACGCCCAGGCGGTCAAGTTCACGTTCGATCGCACCGTCGATCCCCAGCTCAAGGCGCTGCTGGTCGGCCTGCTCGGCCCCTACGACGGCAGCGAGGTGGTCGACGAGTACACCGTCAGGGTCAAGTTCAAGGACCAGTTCCCGCTCTTCTTGCACAACCTGAGCGCGACCGGGATCCGGCCTATCTCGCCGGCGGCCGCCCAGAAGTGGGGCGCCGACTTCGGCCAGAACGTCATTGGGACCGGTCCCTTCATGCTCAAGGAGTACACCAAGGACCAGATCATTTTCGAGCGCTTCCCCGACTACAACTGGGCGCCGGATTCGCTGAACCAGAGGGGTCCGGCCAACCTCGACCGGATCGTCCACCGCTTGATCCCCGAGGCCTCAACCCGCCTGATTGCCTTGGAACGGGGCGAGCTGCAGTACGTCGACTTCGTGCCCGAGGCAGAGGTGAAACGACTGCAGGGCAACCCGAACTTCGTGGTCGACATCATCGCCGTGCCCGGTCTGCCCCAGATCCTGCAGATGAATGTCACCAAGCCGCCGCTGGACGACAAGCGGGTGCGCCAGGCGATCCAGTTCGCCGTGGACCAGAAGAAGCTCGTCGACGTGCTGTTCTTCGGTATCCGCAAGCCGGGCCACAACGTGCTGGCCTTGCCGACGACCGGCTACTGGGCGGGGGCCGAGGAGCTCTACAGGTACAGCCCTGACAAGGCCAAGGCGATGCTAGAGGGGGCGGGCTGGAAGCCGGGCTCGGATGGCATCCGGGTCAAGGACGGCGACCGCCTCTCGCTGCTCTACATCACGACTAATACCCCGGAGCTGGTCCGCACGGCCGAGGTCGTCCAGGACATGCTGAAAGACGTCGGCATCGAAATGAAGGTCGACGCCATGACCAACGCCGCGTCGCTCGCCAAATACCAGCTCGGCGAGCATCACATCGGCCGGCTCGGCGAGATCAACGCAGACCCGAGCGTGATGGCCTTCCCGGTCCACTCCCGTAACATCGCCGGTGGCACCCAGGGCAACCGCTCGAGGTACAGCAATCCAGAGGTAGACGCCAAGCTGGACGCGGCCGAGAAGGAGATCGACCCCAAGAAACGGCTCCAGATGTACGAGGAGCTGCAGAAGACCGTCATGGAGGAGGCTTTCATCCTGGCGACCTTCGAGCAGACGCTGGTCTTCGCCCGCTCGAAGTCGATCGAGGACCTGTCCTACGACAACCTGGGGCGGCACTTCTTCCATAAGACCTGGCTCATGAGGAGGTAGATTCCGCTCGCCCTGGGAGAGGAGTCGCAGAGAGGGGATCCGCAAGGCGCGATGACTGGCTATATCGTCGGACGGCTGATGGCGACCATCCCGATCCTCCTGGGCGTCTCGCTGGCCGTCTTCTCGATGCTCCACTTCCTGCCTGGGGACCCGGTCCTGGTGATGATGTCGGAGACGGGAAGCGGCGCCAAGATGGCCGACGTCTCGGAGGAGACGTACAACCGGATTCGCCGCGAGCTCGGTCTCGATCAGCCGCTGCATATCCAGTTCGGACGGTTCGTCTGGAAAGCGGTCCAGGGCGACCTGGGGCGGTCGTTCCGGAGCAACCAGCAGGTGACGAACATGATCGTGGAGGCATTCCCCTACACGGTTAGGCTGACGCTGACGGGGCTGGGGCTGGCCATCCCGATCGGGATTCTGCTCGGGATCATCGCGGCGGTGCGCCACAACTCGATCGTCGACAACTTGAGCATGCTGACGGCCCTCTTCGCGGTCTCGATGCCGAGCTTCTGGTTCGGCATCATGTTGCTGCTCATCTTCGCCCTGCACCTGAACCTGCTGCCGGCCACTGGCTTCGGGTCCCCCGAGGCCATCATCCTGCCGGCAGTCGCGCTCGGGCTCAGCAGCTCCGCCATCATCGCCAGGCTGGTCCGCTCCAGCCTGCTCGAGATCCTGAGGATGGACTACATCACGACCGCCCGGGCCAAGGGGCTGGTGGAGCGGGTGGTGGTGATGAAGCACGCCCTGAAGAACGCGATGATTCCGGTCGTGAC
>DASPXK010000209.1:0-3407 GCA_035637315.1 Chloroflexota bacterium | reverse complement strand
CTTTGTGTTCAACATCAATCACGTGGCCTTTCACCCCGGCTTCAAAGACGACATCCCGTACGTGCACGCTCTGATCGAGCTGGAGGAGGGCCCCTTGTTCGGGAGCAACATCGTGGGCTGTGACCCCAAAGAGGTCTACGTCGGTATGCCCGTGGAAGTGGTCTACGAGGACATCACGCCTGAGTACACGCTGCCCAAGTTTCGGCCGGCGCGCGGTGAGTAGTAGGCACTCGCCAGCAGGCCAGTGGAACGGAGGTTCGCGTCTCCCCTCTCCCCTTGTGGGAGAGGGGTCGGGGTGAGGGCGAAACTCGGTCGTGATCGGTACAGCGTTGGGGCAGCTGGCTCAGGGGTGGACGTCCTGGGTAAACCAATCGGTCGGCAGCTCATGGCCGCGGCCTTGCTTGCGCGCCTTGCGATACACCGCCGCCCCGACCGCCGCGAACTGGTAGCCCAGGCCCAAATTGTTGATGAAGCAGGTCACCTGGTCCGCGGATGTCCGTCCGGACGCCTGGCCCGCGATCAACTCGGGCAGTGTCGGCAGGGCACCGAAGTCGACCTCGTTGAGCAGGTCCCAGCCCCTGGCGGCTGACTTCTCCGGGACCACGACTTCGGGCGGGCTGAAGACCATCGGCGTCGCGTCGTGGGTGTGGACCACCACGCGGTCGGCGCGCTGGATGGCGGCAACCTCGATCTCTGGCCGCTTGACGGCGGAGATATGCATGCCCGGCTCGATCCAGCGTTCGAAGAACACCGGCTCGATCGTGTTGGTCGCGCACATGACCACGTCGGCCCCCTTCATCGCCTCTTCGGGCGAATCGACGGCGGCGACATCCACTCCCACTTGCTGGCTGGTGGCGCGGGCGAACGCCTCGCGATTTTCGCGGTTGGGGCTGTAGCAGCGAATCCGCTCGACGCATCGTACGGCGGCGACTGCCATCACCTGTCCGCTCGCCTGCCAGCCCGAGCCGAGCAGGCCGACCGTTCCAGCGCCCTCGCGAGCAAGGTATTTCACGCCCAGCCCGTTCGTCGCCCCGACCCGCAGCCTCTGCACGTAGCCGTCGGGCAAGAGGGCCAGCGGCTCGCCGTTCTCGACGCTGAACAGCAGGACCAGTCCAACCCACCGAGCGTTCGGCGCGGCGGGCAGCTTCTCACGGCGAGCATTGCCGGCTCGGGTCGGTCACGTGACGATGTCCGAGTTGATGCGGACCGCGCCGACGCCGAGCGTGGGCGCTATGCCGTCCATCGACTTGAGCGAGTAGAGGGCGTCGGCGCGAGTAGTCGGGCTGAACGTGTCGGAGCGGGTGCGAGTGATGCCCCTGCCGTGGGCCAGCTCGCGGTAGGCGTCCTCCAGGACGTCGATGCATTCGGCCATCGTGATCAGTGCGTCGACGTCTGCGTTCGAGAGGACCAACGTCACGGCAGCGTCCAGACTCGCTACGGCCCGATGTGGTTTGGGCTAGAGTATCAGACCAAACACGCCCCTCGCCACGCTGGCCCCTCCCGGTGGAGAGGGCGTCCTGCCCCAACGGCTATACTGGCACAGCCTGAGGCGGCGATGGGCTTCGGCCAGCAAGGAGGTGCCGGCGGCAAATCTGAGACAGCAGACGGCAGTGCCTCGCCTTGACGCCGGGAGGGGGTTCTGGTGGACGAGCCGCTGATGACCGGCGACTGGCGAGTAGTCCGAGGAGGAGCGGCATGAGCCAGCGACGGACAGGCAGCGAAGACTATCTCGAGCGGGTACCCAGCATCCCGATCACGCGCCGGCGCTTCCTGCTCGGGTTCTCTGTGGCGGCAGGTGGGGCTCTCCTTGTGGCGTGCGGGCCCGCCCCGGCCGGGCCGGCCGCCGCGCCCACCGCGGCGGCCAAGCCGGCCGCCGCGGCCAAACCCAGCGGCAGCCGCCCCGACGAGCTCGTGCTCTGCTGGGGCACCTTCCAGCTTCAGACTAAAAACCTCGACCCGCAGACCCACGTCGGCACGATCGCCGAGAGCCAGCTGCGTCACATGTTCGAGCCGCTGGTCCAGATCGACCGCGACCTGCAGACGGTCAAGCCGCAGCTGGCGACCGAGTGGAAGCGCCTGGACGACCTGACGATCCAGTTCAAGCTCCGCCAGGGCGTCAAGTTTCACAATGGCGAGGAGTTCGACGCCGAGGGGGCCAAGTTCAGCGTCTTGCGCCCGGTCGACCCGGCCACCGGGGCCGACGCCCGCACGACCTACGCTGGCATCAGCGGCGTGGACGTGCTCGACAAATACACCATCAACGTCAAGACCGCCAAGCCCGACCCGGCCCTGCTGCTGCGAATGACCGGTTTCTCGATGACCATGGTCGCGCCAAAGTGGGCCTCGCAGGGCATGGACGTCTTCACCAAAGAGGCGGTGGGGACCGGGCCCTACAAGCTCGCCTCCTGGTCCGGCCCGCTTCAGGACTGGACGATGGTGGCCAACGAGCAGTACTGGGGCGGCGCGCCGAAGGTCAAGAAGGTCCGCATCAAGACGATCCCCGAGCTGGCCACTCGCACCGCCGCCCTACGCTCGGGCGAGGTCCACGTCGCCAAGGACATCGCCGTAGAAGAGATGGACGCGATCAACAAGAGCGGGCGGGCGCTGGCCAAGACCACGCCCAGCAACCGCATCCCGTACTACGTCATGGATGTTCGCAAGCCGCCATGCGACAACAGGCTGCTGCGGCAGGCGATCAATTACGCCGCCAACATCGACGGCATCATCCAGTCGGTGCTGTACGGCAACGCCACCCGTGTCGCCACCACCGTCGCGCCCTGGCACGTCGGCTTCAATCCCGACCTCAAGCCGTACCCATACGACGCGGACAAGGCCAAGTCGCTGATGCGCGAGGCCGGGTTCGCCAACGGGTTCGACCTCAACATCAACTACATCCAGGGACGCTACCTGAAAGACAAGGAAGTGGCCGAGGCGATCGCGCAGGAGCTGAACAAAGTCGGCATCCGCGCCAAGCCGGTCCTGCGCGAAGCCGCTCTCCAGACACAGGAGGACCTGGCCCAGCGGCTGGATGGGTTGATCTTCGCCTCGTGGGGCAACTGGATCTTCGACGCCGACAACCAGCTCTTCGTCCGCTGGCACACGTCCGCGCGCGACACCGCCAACGCCGGCAAGCTGCAGTCCAGCCTGCCCTACTCCAATCCCGAGTTCGACACCCTTGTCGAGCAAGCTCGCATCGAGCTGGACGAGAAGAAGCGTCTGGACCTCTACAAGAAGGCCCAGCAGATACTCTACGACGACGCCGCCGGGCTCTTCATGTACACGCTGACCGACATCTACGGCGTCGACAACTGGGTCCTCTGGGAGCCACGGAAGGACGAGATGATCTGGGCGCACGAGATGGCGTGGAACGAATAAGTCTCTAGCCTCTAGTCTCATGTCCCAAGTCG
>DASPXK010000208.1:0-10119 GCA_035637315.1 Chloroflexota bacterium | reverse complement strand
GGGCGGGTTCATAGTCCCGTCCGGGAAGGGCGTCGGCCGCGCGACGCTCGCGTGCTGCCAGGTCGGGAGCGGCCTGCGACTCCGCCGCCGCGGAGCGAAGGGCCTGGGCAAGCTGGGCCTTGGCCTGCGGCGAGAGCTGATCGGATTCCGTCCCCAACGTCGTGATCTCTTCGCCGGCCCGGTCGTACTCCCCGCGTTGGATTCGCTCGGCCGCCGGGCGCCCAGCCGCCACCTGGTCCAGAGCCCGGCCGAGCCGATCCAGCGCCTCACGCTGGGTCCGAGAGTCCTGGGTCTGTCTGCTCAGTTCGGATTCCGCCTGGGCCATGCGGTCGGCCGCTTCCCCGGCCCCGATCGCCCCCGACTGACGGGCGCGGCGTAGGTCCTCCAGCGAGCGGACAACCGCCGCGGTGCGCCCGCTCGTCTCCGCTTGCGCCAACGTGGCTGGACCCGATGCACCGGCTGGGTCATCCGTGGCCGCCCGCTCAGCCGAAGACGGGTCGCCAGATAGCAATGACCAGATCGATGGCCGCGGGATGGCGGCTGGCAGCCGGTCCTCCAGGCTGCTCACGAGGATCACCGCCGCCGCCAACAGCCCAAGTCCGGCGGCTACGGCCAGGTCACGCCCAGCGCTTGGCCCTGCACGCCAGTTCTGCCGTGCCCAGCCGGCCGCGTCGACCGCCGTTGCTAACTGGCGGCGAGCCAGGCTTCCCTGGACACCCAGGCCGGCCAGCTCTACGGCTGTTCCAATCCGTTCCCTCAAGCCGAGACGTCGATCGGCGGCCTTGGCGGCGTCCATCGGCGAGGGATAGCGGAACAACGAGGATAGCAGCGCCAGGCCAACGGCAGCAGCGACCGGCCCGCCGTAGTGGGCTGGCACAAGGGGGGTGAGGGTGGCCCACGCGCCAACAGCTACCGCGAGCGCGACGCCGAAGCCGATCGCCAGAGCCCGCGCCTCCAGCCCGAGCACACGCTCCAGCCAGAGCCGCCGCCGAAGCGCCCCGACGTGGCGCCAGAGCACCCGCGGCTCGGCGTCGTCGGCACGCGGCGCGTCGAGGGTCACTGCCGACTGCCCACTACCTGCTGCCCTACTCCTGAATAAATAGCGGTGTCCCGAGGCTGGCCCATTCCCAGAACCACAGGGAGTCGTCCAGGCTCATCCCCAGACACCCATGGCTGCCGGTGTAGCCAAAGTTTGCCGACCAGTAATTGTAGTGAATCGACGCGCCGTCGGCGGTGAAGTACTGGGTGTACAAAACGTCCTTCAGGTGATAGCCACCTGGCCCGTCGCGGGGGATGCCCAGCGTAGCCGAGTCCATCGTCTCGTTGGCGACTCGCCGCACGATCGTGAAGAAGCCGGTCGGCGTTCCCCAGCTGATCGTGCCCTTCACCGCCATGGCTGAATAGACCGCCTTGCCGTCCTCGTAGGCGGTGACGACGACTGGCTGAGTCAGCTCGGCAACCATGACCTTGCCCGTGTGGGGCGGGAAGGGCTTTGGCACACGGACGAGTGAATGATGGACGAACTGCCCATCGGCGATTCGGTACCAGCTCTCGCCGTCCTCTCCCGTGACCTCGTCCAGGACTTGAATGGGGCTGTTGTGTCCGAGTCGACCGAGCCAGTCGTCATCGCCCACCGCCGGCCGGCTTCGTACGTTGGCGCCGCCGACGATTCGGCCCGGCAGGTTGATCCTGCCAATCGAGTCAGAACTGCCCTTCTTCGCGAAGTACCAGTCGGGCGGCTCGCCGCTCGGGCCGACGGCGGCCGCGGCGATCCAGGCGGTCCCCTCGCTCAGCGGGTTGAAGACGTACAGTCGAGGGCTTTGCTGGCGCTGGAGGACTTTGAAATAACTGAACTGCAGCGCGCGACCGAACCTGGTCGCCTTGCCGTCTGGCCCGGACCACAGCTCGGTCTCGGTGTGATTCTGGACCCAGTACGGTTGGAAGGCCTGCTCCGCCGACGCGGCGATGGCCGAGGAGGGCCGGGACAACAGGCCGACGACCAGCGCGAGGGCGGCGAGCGCCGCGAGTCCAAATCGAGCGCGCGGCAAGACCAACGCGGGGAACATGCATCCTCCTGCGGCAGGAACGGACAACTGTCCGCTCGGACGCGGTGGGGAGGCGCGTCCCAGATCCGATTATACGTTGACAGAGCGGCCGAGTTCGTGGATCTGCCGACCTCAAGCTGTACCGCGACCGTCAGGGAGCGACCGGCGCCGTGATGAAACGTATAATCCGCCCATGTCAACGCCAGACAAGCCGAGGTTCCGGCAGGATGGCTTCCGCTGGGGGATGAGTCGCCGCGGCCTGAACGTGATCCTTCGTCACATATTCGGATTCCAGATCGAGGTCGAGGGGCTCGAGAACGTCCCCGCCGGCGAATCGCTGATTATTGCAGCGGCGCCGCACCGCAATTGGCTTGATCCCTTCCTGGTCCTGCTGGTCTTGCCCGGGCGGCCGCGGATCTACTTCCTGGGATCGCGCGAGGCGGTCTTCAACACCTGGTGGAAGAAGCTGCTTCTCGGCGCCTTAGGGGGCGTGGTTCCCGTTTCTTCAGAGGGCCGGCTGAACCGCGAGGCGCTCGAGACCGCGGTCCAGGTTCTGCGCTCCGGCGCCTCGCTGGGCGTCTTCCCCGAGGGCTGGGGCCACACCTATGACCCGCCCGATCAGCTGGCCGAGATCAAGCGCGGAGTGACCTGGGTGGCGATGAATGCTAATCGCCGCATCCTGCCGGTTGGCCTGGCGGGAACTCGAGACCTCTGGCGTGGAAAGACGCTGCGGGTGCGGATTGGTCCGCCCATGGCCCCGCCCGCCGAGGGGAGCAGGCGAGCCGGCGAGGCACAGGCAACCCGAGCCCTCGAGCAGGGGCTGTACGAAGTCCTGCCTCCTCAGCCCCCTTTCGTCGAGCCGAGCCTCCGCCCGTGGCCGTGGCTGACCAGCCTGCTGGACTAGGCGGTCGGGGGTCGGGGGCGAGGGGCCCACTGCCCTCTGCCTACTGCCCACTGCCTACTGGGGGCCGGCCAGTAGCTCCTTGATCTGACCCTTGCGGGGCAGCCTACCCTCGGTGCGGTAGCGCTCAGTCCCGCGGTCGTCGAGCAGGAGGAGAGTGGGAACCTTCTTGACGCCGTACTCTCGTAGGGCCTGGTGGCCGGCCTCTTCGGCGATATTCAGTCGGATCAAGCGAGCCCGCTCGCCGAGCTCCGTCTCGAGCCCATCCACGATGGGCTGCGCCGCCAGCGAGGCGGCTCAAGTATCCGAGTAGATGAACAGCAGCGTGGGTGCGCCGCGTCCGATCTGTCTGTGGGCATCACCCCAGCTCGAGACGCTGCTCGCTCCGCCGCGCAGCTTGCGCTGGACCGCTGCCAGGGCCAGTCCGACGCCCGCGACTGCGATCGGCGTCGCCAGCCCGCCGGCCCTCGCGCCGAATGCCCAGGCCCCGCCCATCGCCATCGCTGCGCTGATCAGGAACGAGTTTCGATTGAGGAACCAGCGCATGCCAGAATCTTACACCCGGCCGCGGGCTACACTCGCGGGACGACTCGCCATCGCCCGAAAGCGTCGCTACGCACCCATTGAGCTGGGCGTGACGCACTTGGTATGCGGTTATGTCTGGAGATCGCACCCTTCGACACCTAGCGCCGTTAAACGCGGTGACGAGGCGAAATTCACATGCATATAGCCGTTCGAGTGCTCTGTGCTCTGGCGTCGCTCGGCGCGAGCCTCTGGCCGGCGCTGGCTATCGCGCAACAAGTCGTGGCGCCGCCCCAAATAGCCATCACACCAGCCGATCTGCCGCCCGGCTTCGTCGAATCCGAGCCACCCAAGTACACCCGGCTGGCGACGAACCAACAGGGCGTTCAGTTCATTGTCGAGCTGTTCCGAGAAGTCACGGCCCGGAACCTGGGCTCCGGTCCGATCCTGGTGAGGCAGGTCATCGTGCGCTCGGATGGGGTGGTCGATCCGAGCGAGTACCTCGATGCGCTCCGCCAGGGCTTGATCCAGGAGTCCGGCTTCAGCCCGGTCCCGGGCGCGCCGAACGATGCCTTCACGGCTAGCCTGGTCAAGTACGAGGGCGAGTTCGTCAGCTTCGAGGTTGGGATCGTGAAGAACGACACCGTGATCTTTAGCCGTGCGAGTGGGCTCAGTTCGGTGGTGACGTTGGACAATGCCTTCGGCCTGGCCGCGATCAGCTCAGCCAAGTACGACGCCGCCTACGCTCGACTCCCCTCGCCCGCTGCGCCAGGTCAAGTCGTGAGAACTCAAAGCCCGCCCCCGCCTGACACCCTCCCGCCGTGGACGCGGCGGGGATTGGAGCCGGTCCGGATCGTCCTGACCGGACGACCGCCGGCCTGCCTCGTCTCGTCGGCCGCCGATGGCGACCTGAGTGTCACCGTTCTCGGGGTGAGAGAGGCGGTGGGCACTGTCGAGGTCGCCATCCGATTCGACAACGTCAGCGACAAGCCGCGCTACTACAACCTGGTGAATTTCGAGCTGGCGCTCGCCAGCGGAGCTCTGGTCAACAGTCTGGTGGGGCAGGCGGGCCAGGTGCCGGCCAGGGGTGTGGCACCGGCGCGGCTCGTCTTCCCGCTGCCGCCCGGGGCCGAAGCGGCCGAGCTGGTCTGGAACCCAGAGGTCGACCGGACGTTGAGTATCTGCCTGTAGGCCGACTCGTCGCTTCGACGTAATAACAGGTCCGCTCCAATTGCGCTACATTCACGTACCAAGCGGGCCTGAGGCGCAATTCAGGCGGTAAGCCCGGCTTATAGTGGCGCCCGTGCAGTGTGTTCGCAGGTCTGAGAAGGCACGCGACCCTGCGCTGGCACGGTGCGCCAGAATGCGATCGGGCCGGAACCGCGTGCACCGTGGCCGCGGTACGGCCAGCCAACTCTGGTCCGCACTGCTGCTGGCGCTTGTCGTGGCCATGCTCCTGCCCAGCTCGGCGACAGGCCAGACGGCTACGCCTACCTCAACTGCGACGCCGACCCCCCGTTTCGTCACCGGGACAGTCTTCGACGACACCAAGAATCGCAACGGGATCTTCGACGACAACGAGTCCGGCGTCGATGGGACACAGAACACGGTCACGGTCTCGCTCGAGCGAGTGGACGTAACTGGGCTGCCCATCCAGACGACCGTCATCGACGGCAACGGGCGGTATCGCTTCGACCCCGTCCCACCCGGCACCTATCTTGTATCTGTCGACTTCTCGGACAGGTTCGAGACGACCACACCCCGCCAGCGCCAGGTGATTGTGACCGCCGCAGACGGGGCCGTGGTGAACTTCGGGCTGGCCCGGGCCAACATCGATCGCCGCTTCGTCGTCGGCATCGTCTTCGAAGACAAGAACATGAACGGTATCAAGGACGGCGACGAGAAGGGCACCAACCGATCGGGCATCAACATCACTCTCGATCGAGTCGACGGCACCGAAAGTCCGGACTGCAGCGGGCCGGACGGCGGCGGCAAGTACAAGTGCGAAAACCTGACGCCCGGCACGTACGTCCTGACGCTCAAGCTGCCGAGCGACGCGATCGCCACCACCTCCACGCGGCGCGAGATCACCATCACGCGAAACTTCGACGACGTGGAGGACTTCGGTGTCTTTTTCAAGAGCTCGGCTACCGCGACCGCGGCGGCCAGCGCCACATCGGTCGCCGGCGCCACCGCCACGGCCGTGGCGCGGCTGGGAGGCTTCACCAGCCCGGCTCAGGCGACCGCGGTGGCGCGGATCGCGGCCCTGGCAACCCAGGCTGCCCAGGCCGCCCAGGCCACGGCGGGAGTGGTCGCCGCACCGGCCGCGATACCGCCCGCCCTCCGCCGACTCGCCATCGTCGATACCGCGCGCTTTGTGATGAAGGGAGTGGCGTTCACCGGGGGGCAGGATCGCATCGACATGCTGGCCGAGGGCGTCCTGATCTTTCCCGACCAGCTCTCGATGCGGCTGCTGAAGAATGACTTCGTCCAGGACTTCATCATCGTCAAACCGCCCAACTCGATCTCCACGCTGCAGCGTTTTCTGGCCGGCCCGAGCCCGGTTGGGACGCCGGTTGCGACCGCCCCCGGACGGGTGCCCGACGTCGACGTCTATCCCCGCGCCTTCACGCGGAGCGCTCGAACGGACAACGTTTGGCAGGAGATGACGTATTTCGACGTCTGGCGCGAACTGGGCGTGCTGACCCCCCTCCAGGCGCTGGTGGCGTTCCGGCCGCAGTTCATCAGGCGCGCGGCCGAGGGCGGCGAGGTGGTCGTGAATGGTGAGGTCGCAACCTACTACACCGCGGACATCGACACAGTCTCGCTCTGGGACGTGTTCCGGGCGGCCGGGGGTCGTGACCAGCCCGTTGCGCAGCAGATGCAGATGGAGACCTGGGTCGGCAAGAACGACCGCCTCATTCGGTCGCAGCGCTTCACCGCCCTCATGCTCAACCAGGTCTCAGACCCACTCACCACCCCAGACCCATTCGAGCTGAACATCTCGCTCACCTTGTCAGAGGTCAACCGGCCGCTGACCATCATCGCCCCATCGCTGCCCACGCCGGTCCCAGCGCCCGGAACGCCGGCGCCCGGGGCTCCCGGTGCACCGCCTGGCGCTCCTCGGGCGGCTCCGGCTCCACCCGTCATAGAGGGAACGCCTCCGCCTGGCGCGGAAGAGACCCCGACTCCTGAAGTTCCTCCTGAAGGCGTGCCGCCTCAGCCCGAGCAAGTTCTGGCCGCCGAGCGTGCCCTGGTAGCGCTGGTGACCGGCGGCCAGCCACGTACCAACAGCTTCGCGCGCGGTAACAGCATCCTGCTGGATGTCCCGTTCCGCACGCAGCAAGATGGGACTCCCTACGCCGAGACGAACTCAGCACCGGCCGGTCTGGCGATGGTCCTGGGTGGCTACGGGATCGACGTGGCGCTGACCGACCTGCGTGCCCTGTTCAACGGACTCGAGAGCAACTACACGCCCAGCAACCGCCCGCGGGTCGAGACCCTGGCCCGCATCGCCGAGCGAGGTGGCCTGAACGTGATCGACCTCTTCCGAGGCGCCCGCTTCAACGAGTGGACCATCGAGATGGTCCGCGAGATGCTGCGGCGGGGCTACCCTGTCGTCACGCTCGCGCAGGGCGCGGTCCTGCCCGGCGGCACGCCACCAAACGCCGCCCGCGAGCGGTTCATCACCATCATCGGTATGGACGGCGACGATTTCATCTATCACGATCCGGCCTACCCCGACGAGGGGACCGGGGCGGCGCGGCGGATCAACGCTCGGACGTTGGAACAGGCCTGGCTGGCCGCCTCGACCCCGCGCCTGGCGGCCGGCTTCTCATTGGGTCCCGAGGGGCGTGGGATGCTCGACTTTGGTCGCCGAGTGGAGCTTACCCCAGGTCGGACCCCCACCCCGCCGCCCGAAGGCACGATCACCATTATCGGGACGATCGCTCCCACCGCCACACCAGGTGCGCCCGAGACGCCGTTCGGGCTCCCGGTCCATCCGTTGCTGATCTTCTTCTGGGCGGTCCTGGTCATCCTGCTGCTGGCAATCCTGATCAGAAGCTTGCGGTAGGGGGTACCATTCCCCGCGGCAGGATGAGGCGGGGACGCGGAGCCATCTGGTCGGGGGCGGTCTGGCGGGCTGTCCTTTCGATCGCGTGCCTGTTGATGGTGGGCGGGTGCTTGCCAGTCGAACGGCCGCCGGCCACCCCCAGCCCCCTGCCAGCAGCTCCGCCGCCGCCCACCCCGCTCGCGGCGCCCGCCCCGCCAGCGCCCGCCGAGCCGCCGCGCCCGACCCCCACCCCACTCGAAGCGGTGGCGGTCAACAAGCGCGGTGTGCACCTGCTCCTGGACGACGGCGGCAACCGCTGGCCAGAAGAGGTCTGGGATCAGCACCTGGCGTGGGCGGCCAAGCTTGCCGGGCACGGCGGCTACGTCGTCCAGCTGATCCGCTCGAACGACTTGCGGCCCGAGGTCTGGCAACCCTACTTCGACAGCGTCGCTCGAGAGGGACTCGTCCCGATCGTGCGTCTGGCCACCTACAAGGACCTGCCCCATCAGTGGTGGGTCGCCCCCGAGCCCGACCCGGGTGAGAAGAGTTACCGTTCAGAGGCCGACCGATTCCGCCGTTTCTTCGACGCCATCGTCTGGCGAGCTGAGCGGGTTGTTGTGACCATCGGCAACGAGCCGAACCGTCCGGACGAGTGGGGCGGTGCGGCGGACCCGGCCGCCTACGCACGCTACCTGCGTGACGTGGCTCAGGCCATGCGACGCGTCTCGTCGGTCCGCCCGGTGGTCCTGAACGCGGCGCTGGACGGCTTCGCGCCCAGTCGCGACGGGCCAGGCGGCGCCAGCTTTGACGCCGAACGATTCCTGCAGGGCATGCTGGCCGAGGTGCCCGACTGCCTCGAGCTGGTCGATGGCTGGGCCGCGCACGCCTACCCGCTCGGGCCATTCGGCGAGCCGCCGGGCCGCCAGGAGTTTCGGATCGACGACGTCCGGCCCGAGGCCACCCCACGCTCGGCCCCGGCGCCCGGGCTCCCAAACCGCGGCGTCAACAGCTACGCCTGGGAGCTGTGGAAGCTCGGCCAGCTTGGCCTCGGGCGAGAGCTGCCCGTCTACATTACGGAGACCGGCTGGCGCCATGTGCAGAGTCAGGTCGCCGCCTCACTCGACGTGTCGGGCGCGACCGTCGAGGACGAGCGGTTCGCGGACTACGTCTCGCTCGCGTTCGACGGTCCGGGTATCGGCTGGACTCCCTGGAACGTCGACCCACGCGTCAAGGCGGTCGCGCTCTTCGCGCTGGCCGGCAAGCCCGATGAGTGGGGCCACACGAACCTGGCGCTCGTGGACTCGGGCGGCCGAATCGTTGGCGCCTACCAATCTGCCGAGCGCCTGGCGGTGGTCAGGCCCGGTCCCGTGGCGCGCCGGGGCCTGGATGTGGACGGGGGTCGCTGATCGGGCCAGGGCGGCCGCCTCGCGTCCGGTTCTCGACGCGGAGCGCGTGGCGACTTGAAGCGTGGCCCTGTTGCTTCTTTACGGATTCGTGTTACGATTGGTGGGTGCCCGCGTTACAGTTGCCGTGGTCGCCCGTTAAGACGTATACACACAGCTCCGCTGCTGAATTCGGTTTCGGGGGACTCAGGTGCACATGATGAATCCGCGGCGCGCCGGGCGGCTCGTCTCGTTCCTCACCGTTGTGGGAGTGGTGTTGATCGGCCTGGCGCCTGCGGCGACGCCGGCGGCGGCGCAGGGCTCCCCAAACCCGCCGGGGCCACCACCGCTTCCTTCGGCCGTTCCGGTCTGTCCCGGCCCCGCCGCTCCGGGTACGACGCGGTGCCACTCGCACGTACGCATCGATCCACAGGGGAAGCCATTCGTGACGACCACCCCGGCCGGTTACCGTCCCATCGATCTCCAGTCGGCTTACAGCCTCCCGTCGAATACGGCGGGCGTCGGGCAAACCGTCGCGATCGTGGACGCGTTCAATAATCCGAACGCCGAGAGCGACCTGGCCGTATACCGGGATCAGTTCGGCTTACCGCCCTGCACCACGGCAAACGGCTGCTTCCGCAAGGTCAATCAGGACGGAAATTCGTTCCCGCTACCGCGGCGGAATTCGAATTGGGGCCTGGAGATCGCGCTGGATCTCGACATGGTCAGCGCTATCTGCCCGAACTGTAAGATCCTGCTGGTAGAGGCGAGAGACAATAGCATCGCGAACCTGGGTGTTGCAGTCAACACCGCTGCCAGGCTCGGGGCCGTGGCCATCAGCAACAGCTACGGCGCGTCAGAAGGCAGCTGGGTGACCAACTCGGTTTACGCATCGCCCTACGATCACCCGGGCGTCGCCGTCACCGCTAGCTCGGGCGACAATGGATATGGCGTCGAATTCCCAGCCGACTTGCGTTATGTCACGGGTGTGGGCGGAACGAGCCTGACGAAGAGTGGCACCACCTGGTCAGAGGTGGTCTGGAGCGGCGCCGGCAGCGGCTGCAGCGCTCACATCTCCAAGCCGAACTGGCAGACCGACGGCAGTTGCGGGAAGCGCACAGTGGCCGACGTCTCGGCCGTCGCCGACCCGAACACCGGCGTGGCCGTGTACGATACCTTCGGCTATGGCGGCTGGCTCGTCGTGGGCGGCACGAG
>DASPXK010000207.1:0-10206 GCA_035637315.1 Chloroflexota bacterium | reverse complement strand
ACTCGCCCCACGGTCGCCGCCTTGCTGCTGGGCGCCGCCCTGGCGATGGCCGGCTGCACGCCGGCGGCGCCAGCGCCCACGACCGCCCCCCCTGAGGCGCCGAAGGGCAAGCCAGCCGAGGCCGCGAAGCCTGTCGCCGCGCCCGCGAGCCCGGCCGCCAGCCCCGCCGCGGGCGAGTCGAAACCTGTCGCCGCGCTACCGCCCGGGCCGCTCAAGACGTTTACCGTGTCGCTCCCCTCGCTCACAGCGGGGATTGGGTCTATCCTGATCGCCGAGCGCGAGGGCTTCCTGGCCAGGCAGGGTGTCAAGCTCGAATACACCTTGCACCAGGGCGGCCCGCCGGCCCTGCAGGCGATGATGGCCGATGCCGCCGACGCGACGCTCCAGATCACCGGTACCACGGTCAACGCGATCGCCAACGGCGCCGACATCGCGATCGTGGCCGGCTACCAGGTCGACCCGGACTATCAGCTCTGGGCACGGCCGGAGATCGGCTCGGTAAGTGAGCTCGCCGGCAAGCGGGTTGCTTCGGCTGACCCGGGCTCGGAGCTGAACACGATCACCAAGCGGATTCTATCGTTCTACGGGCTGACGCCCGAGAAATACGACATTGCCCCGGTCGGCGCGACCGGCGCCCGTTACGCCGCGCTGACCCAGGGCGCTGTCGAGGCGACCTTGCTGTCGGCTCCCGTTACCTTCGACGCCGAGGCCAGGGGCTTCAAGCTGCTCGGGTCGAGCGCCGAGGCGATCCCCCAGTACATGTTCGGGACCATGGCCACCAAGCGTGACTGGGCCCGCCAGAATTCGGATACGCTCGTTCGTTTCCTGCGCGGCTATCAGGATGCATTGGACTGGATCGAGGACCCGGCCAACAAGGCTAAAGTCGTCGAACACTGGGCTGACATCGCGAAGACGAACCCCGAAGCGGCCGCTAAGACATACGAGCTGTACGTGACCGGGCCGCTGAAAGATAAGATGTTGTCGAAGAAGGCCGGCGTCAGCCTCGAGGGGATGAAGGCCGTTGTCGACATGATGACCGAGGGTGGGATCCTCAAGCGCCCAGTATCGATAGACGAGCTGCTCGATCTGTCGTATCTGGAGCAGGCCAGCAAGCGCTGACGGGCAACCGTCGATACGAGGGGAGGTCGCGATGATCAAGATTGAGAAGGTTGGGCGAGTTGGACTGTCGGTCAACGACCTCAGCAAGAGCGCCGCTTTTTACAGCGACGACTGGGGCCTTGCCGTAACTGAGGAAGCCGACGATACGATCTATCTGCGCACGGTGGCGGCGGAGCACCACTCAGTAAGCCTGACCGCGGGCCAGCAGGGCGGTCTGCTCGAGGTCGGCCTGCAGGTCGCGGGCGCGGACGCACTCGACCGAGCCGCCGAGGAGCTGGCGGCGGCCGGAGCGCCCATCCTCAAGGCGCCCGGACCGGCCGATCGGCCAGGCGTCAAGAGAAATTTGCGGCTGCGCGACCCGGACGGCCACTCACTCGAGCTGTACTGGGGCGACGAGGCCGTGACCGAAGACTACGGCAACCGGAACGTCAAGCCCGAGGGTCTGACCCACGTGGTCCTCAGGACCGTCGACATCGATCGGGCGCAGGCCTTCTACCGCGAGCACTTTGGCTTCAAGGAGAGTGACTGGAACGGCCATCACATGGTGTTCCTGCGCTGCAACGAGATCCACCACCAGCTTGCCTTCGTCCACGCAGAGACGCCCGGGCTGCACCACGTCGCCTTCGAGGTCAGGGACTTCCTGGAGATAGCGAAGGGCGTCTACTACCTGGGGGAGAAGGGCGTTCCTCGCCTATGGGGCCCCGGCCGGCACGGGGCCGGGAACAACCTCTTCTCGTACTTCTGGGACCCGGAGCAAAACGTCGTCGAATACACCACCGACATCATCAGGATCTACGACGACGCCGCCTGGAAGGTGACGATCTGGCCAGGACGGGACACCGTGGATCTCTGGAAGCAAGGTCCCCCGCCGGTCTTGCGATAAGAGCTTACGGGCGATGACCGTGCGCACGGCCGGCGCGGTCGAAGTTGGCGCAGGAGTTGTGGCTCCACCCAAGGCCCGGCAGCGAGGCTTCTACCAGCGCAACGTCAGCCGACTTCGGGCCATTCAGTCGATCGCCGCCGTGCTGGTGCTATGGGAGCTGGCCGGCCGGTATCTGATCACCAACAAGCTCTTCTTCGTGCCCCTGTCGGCCGTTGCGGGGTCGTTCGGCCAACTGTGGGCCAAGGGTGAGCTACAGGTCCACATCTGGACCAGCACGCAGGAGTTCGTCTACGGCTTTTTCCTGTCGTCCGTCGTCGGCGTGGCGCTCGGGCTGGGGATGGCGGTCAGCCGACCGCTGCGAGATTACCTGGACCCCTGGGTCTCGCTGCTGTACTCGACCCCGCTGGTCGCCCTGGCGCCGTTGTTCATCCTGTGGTTCAAGCTGGGCATCGAGTCGAAGGTGGCCGTCATCTTCCTGCTGGTGCTCTTCCCGGTCCTGCTGAATACCTACGTCGGCATCCTCGGGACGGAGCGACACCTGATCGAGACGGCCCGCTCCTTCGGGGCCAAGCCGGTCCACATCTTCACCAAAGTCATGCTGCCCTCCGCGCTGCCGGTCATCGTGACGGGCTTGCGGCTGGGACTCGCGCGCGGGCTAGTAGGCGTGGTCGTGGCCGAGCTGTTTGGCGCCAAAGCCGGGCTGGGCTACCTGATCCTCCTGTCGGCCCAGACCTTCGACACGGCGGGACTGTTTGTCGGCGTCGTAATTCTGGCTGGCTCGGGCGTGCTGGGCGTGGAGCTGCTCAAGGCCGTCGAGCGACGGATGGCCCCCTGGCGCCAGGTCGAGGTGCAGGATTGAGCGGCCCAAAGCTGCGGATCGACCAGTTGTCGAGGTGGTTCGAGACGCGGACCGGCGAGGTGGTCGAGGCGCTGCGCGGCATCAGCCTGGATATTGAAGAAGGTGAGTTCGTCTCGATCGTCGGCGCCTCTGGGTGCGGCAAGACCACCCTGCTGCGAATCGTGGATGGCCTGATCGCGCCATCCGCCGGCCAGGTCCTGTTGAACGGCCGCCGCATCGCGGGCCCGGGCCCGGATCGATCTTTCGTCTTCCAGCAAGACTCGCTGTTCCCCTGGCGGACCGTTATGGACAACGTGCTGTTTGGCCTGGAGGTCCAGGGCCGCCTGAACGGCCAGGCGCGCCAGGTGGCTGAAGAGATGGTCCATCTGGTCGGCCTGGATGGGTTCGAGCGCGCCTACCCGCACGAGCTGTCGGGCGGGATGCGCCAGCGGGTCAACCTCGCCCGTGCCCTGGCCGTTGACCCAGAGGTGCTGCTGATGGACGAGCCGTTTGCCAGCCTCGACGCTCAGACCCGCGAGATCATGCAGTCGGAGTTGCTGCGGATCTGGAACGCCCGCCGCAAGACGGTCCTGTTCATCACTCACCAGATCGACGAGGCGATCTACCTGGCGGACCGGGCCATCATCTTCACGGTCCGCCCCGGTCGCGTCCGCGAGACGCTCTCGATCGACCTGCCACGCCCCCGCAGCCTGGACGTCAAGCTCAGCCCGGCCTTCGTCAACAAGGTCGGCTACGTCTGGAGACAGATCGAGGCCGAGGTCCGGCAGAGCATGGGCGTGGCATCGTAGGGGCACGGCAGGCCGTGCCCCTACGAGGGGCCGACCCCTCGTTCCCAGTAGCTGGGATCGAAATACTTAGAAGGGGAAGGCCGCGGGCCGGGCATGGCCGCCATCTCCCAGCGCAGGTCGAGAACGACTTGCAGGGCCGCCCTCACCTCGTCGAGGCTCGGCGCCTCGGCTGAGCGCGTCTCGCGGTCCCGCTCGTAGCGGGCCGCGGCCGCCTCGGTCGAGACCTGCTGGTCGTCGGCGATCAGGCTGATCCCTTCGTCGCGATTGGCCGGCTCGGCGGCCCAGGCACAGCCGCGCAGATAGGCCCGGATGTAGCCCGCCAACAGCTCTCCGTGCCCCTCGGACCAGCGGCGGGTGGTAGCGTGGGTGTCGCCTGGGTAGAGCGGGAAGTAGTCGCTGGCCGACTGGAGCAAGCTGAAACCCTCTCGCAGCGCCGTTTCCTCAGGGTGCCCGCTGAGAAGAGCGCCGGCCGCCCGTCGCTCGCGAAGCGCCTGCAGGCGCTGAGGAGTGCCGCCCACCGACTCGAATCGGTAGCTGTCCGGCCCAAGACCGTTAAGCTGGAGCATCTTCTGGAGCACGTAGGCGTAGCCGGTGTCAAGCGCATCGACGACGAGCACTTTGCCACGAAGCCGTTCATACGCCGTGATCTCCGGCTGGACGAACAGCTTCTGGCCCAGGCCGAGATTGGCGACCAGGAAGACAAACAGGTCGGCCCCCTCGTTTTCGACGTAGGCCATGACGTTGTCAGCAGCCGTTTGAGCCACGTCCCAGGTCCCGTCGAGGACGCCTCGGATCTGCGTCGCCGAGCTGGGGGTCTGGGTGTATTCGATCCCCAAGCCCTCGTCGGCGAAGAGGCCCTTACGCTCGGCCGCGACCAGGCCAAGCGAGCGCTGGAAGCTGATGAGCTTGATCGTCTCACTCATCCCTCATCCCTCATCCCTTATTCCTCATCCCTCGTTCCTCATTCCTCGTACCGAGACGAGCATCCGACCGAGCCGACTGATCTCGGTGTCCATCACGTCGGCGTCGCGGATCGGGCCGACGCCCTGCGGCGCGCCGGTCAGGATCACGTCGCCCGGCTCCAGGCGCATGACGCCCGAGGTGTAGGCGATGATGCCGGGGATCTTCACCCCAAGATCTTGAGTGTTGACGCTCTGGCGCACCGCGCCGCCGATGGACAGGCGGATGTCCAGCGTATGTGGGTCGCCTACCTCGTCGGCCGTGGTGACCCACGGCCCGAGCGGAGTGAACGTATCGTAGCTCTTGCGCCGTGACCGATCGCCTGCTCCACGAACGGTGATGTCGAGCCCGATCGTGTAGCCGAGGACGTGGTCGAGCGCCCGGTCCTCGGCGATGCTCGACCCGCCGCGTCCGATCACCAGCGCCAGCTCGCTCTCGTGGTGAATCTCGACGCCCGCGCTCGACGGTCCGGGTGGCAGCACGACGCTCTCGCGCGGCCCGATGATCGAGGATGGGGCTTTGAGGAAGACGTCGAACTGGCTGAACCGGGCCTCGCCCGGCCCGCCGACTCGCTGGCGCACGCCCTTCATCTCGGCAACATGGGCGGCGTAGTTGGCGGCGCACGCGACGATCTTGCTGGGGTTGAGGACCGGAGCTCTGAGCCACACCGATTCTAGCGGCCGCCCGGGGCCGGAGCTGGCGGTTGATTCGATTCGCGAACGCAGCTCGCCGAAGTCCCGACACAGCCGCACCCACCAGCTTGCCCCAAACGGGTCCGAATCGCGCGGCCAGGGGAGGGCCGCGCTGACGTCTGTGATTCGGGCCTCGTCGGGTGAGACGACCCCGAGTCGATAGTCGTCGAAGATGGCTAGCTTCACGCGCTGCCTCCAGGCGTCAACTGTACCGCGACTGTGAGAGAGCGGCCGCCGCTGCTGTCATCCCAAGCACCTTATGGTCATCCTGAGTCTTTATGTCCCTTCGGAACGCCCCCACAAATGAAAAGGGGGCGGCCCATCAGACGTTTTGTTCAAAGCAGCAGCAGCATTGCGCCTGTGGCTCGAGTTCCCCCTCTCCCACGCTTGGGAGAGGGGGCCAGGGGGTGAGGGCTGAACGCAGCGAGGAAACCTCATCCTGAGTTTCAACGTCCCTTCGGGACGCCCCCGCAAATGAAAAAGGGGGCGGCCCATTAGACGTTTTGTTCAAAGCAGCTGCATTGCGCCTGTGGCTCGAGTTCCCCCTCTCCCACGCTTGGGAGAGGGGGCCAGGGGGGTGAGGGCTGAACGCAGCGAGGAACCTGGCGCGGCCCGGTTCGACAGTCCGGGCACGAATTCCTGGTGCGGTTCGGAAATGATTATGATGGCCGAATACGGCCGAGGATGATCGAGAGGCTTGATGCCAGACTTCTATGAGGCGTGGCTCGCCGAGTCGAAGCGGATTCAGTGCGCGGTGGAAGACGCTCCGCGAGTCGCTGAGGCGAAAAGCCTCGAGTGGGTACGCACCCGCCAGGACGCGCGCGCGGCGCTGATGATCGCGCCCGAGACCGGCTTTCCGACGGGCGGGAGCGCGCTGATGAAGGCCGAGATACCCGTGGGCTGGCACACCGGCAAGCACCTCCATGGTGAGGAAGCCATCTACGTGGAGCAGGGCCGAGGCTTCCTCGTCCTCGACGACCTCCGTTACGACTTCGAGCGGGGTACGATCTTCCACATCCCGTTCCGCTCGACGCACCAGCTCTTCAACACCGGAGCGGAGCGGGTCGTGTACTTGTCCGGCACGGCCTGGCCGCTCGAGGCGTCGATCCACGTGGCACATCTCGAGCAGCTCGAAGAGGCCGGCCCGAACGATGGGCCCACGCCAGCCGCTGTGCCGGCCGCGGAGTCGCAATACTGGCCAGTCGACGGGCGGCGCATCTCGATGCACCAGGAGCAGTTCGAACGCTCGGGTGAGACCAAGCACGGGGCGACCTATTTCTTGATGGGCCGCAACGGTAAGCGGAATGGCTTCAACGCCACCGCCGTGGCGATCAGCTCGCTCTTCGTCGAGACGCCCCACTCCAAGAGCCACAGCCACGCCCACCCCGAGGCGTATCTGTACGCGCTTCAGGGCCAGGGCTACTCCGAGATCGGGGGCAAGCGGTACTCATGGGCGCAGGGCGACGCCGTACACGTCCCACCGGGCATGCTGCATCACCAGCATTTCAACCCCACCGACGGCGAGACGAAGGAGCTGCGGTTCGAGTTCGGGATCCGCTACTGGATGGTCGAACAATGGGCCGGCTTCCAGACCATCGATCGCGATCTGAAGCCCACCCGCCTCGACGAGTGACGCCCGCCGTCCCTGGTGGCGTCGGAGAACAACTTCACTCGCAGCTCCGCGCGGCTCGTCATTGACCTGTCCGTGAGGCTCCGGGGGTCGTGATATAGTCGGGTAAGCGTGTGCCCGGTTCCATCCGGGCTGGGGAGTCTGAACGTGCTGGAGCGCGAGCTGGACCTGGTTCCGTGACGGAGCGCCTCGGGGCCGTGGTCTCGACCGAGACCCCTGGAGCGCTCGAGTCGACACCCGTCCCCGCTGCCGCGGCGCCCGCGGAGCCAGCTCCCAGGTCCGGCCTGCAGACGTTTCGATCCCTTCGCCACCGCGACTACCGACTGCTCTGGTTTGGGACGCTCTTTTCCGGCTTGGGGCAGTGGATTCAGCAGGCCACGCTTGGCTGGCTCACCTACGACCTGACCGGCTCGGCCTTCCTGCTGGGGGCTGTCAACGGCTGCCGCTCGCTGCCACTGCTGCTGCTCGGACCGTTCGGCGGAGTAGCGGCCGACCGAGTCGATCGGCGGCGGCTCATGCTCACCACCCAGGTCGGCTTGATGCTGCTGAGCACGGTATTCGCCACCTTGATCATCCTGGGACAGCTGCGCGTCTGGCACATCTTCGCTTTCACCTTGCTGACCGGCGTCTCCTGGGCGTTCAACATGCCGGTCCGGCAGTCGGTCGTGCCGAACATCGTGGCGCGCGGCGACTTGATGAACGCTATGGCCCTGAACGCGGCCGGCTTCAACATCACCCGCATCCTGGGCCCGACCGTGGCCGGGGTCCTCATCGCCACGCTCGGGCCCGGCGAGAACTTTTACCTCCAGGCCGCGGCGTATCTCGGCGTCTCCTTGATGGTGCTGCAGCTGCGGATACCACCGGCCGCTCGCGCGGCTCACCATTCCGTTCGTGCCAACCTGAAAGAGGGCGGCCTGTTCATCTGGAGGCACCCAACCTTGCGGACCCAGATGAGCCTGGCGCTCGTGCCAGTGGTCGTGGCCCTGCCCTACACGTCGCTGATGCCCATCTTCGCCAGCGACGTGTTGGACGTTGGGCCGACTGGCTTCGGTCTGCTGATGTCGGCGCCGGGCGTGGGCGCGGTGATCGGCACCCTGACTATCGCCTCGCTGGAGAGCATCGAGCGCAAGGGGCTGCTGATGCTGGGAGCCGTCTTCGGGCTGGGAGCCTCGCTGGTGGCTTTCTCACTATCGCGCAGCTTCCTGCTGAGCCTGGCGTTGTTGATCGTGGTGGGCGCGGTGCAGATGGTCTACATGACAACCAATCAAACCCTCATCCAGCTCACTACCCCCGACCACCTGCGGGGCCGAATCATGGGCGTGTACATGCTCAACCAGGGCCTGCTGCCGCTGGGCAGCCTTCTGGCGGGCACCCTGGCCGGCCTCTTTGGCGCGCCGTTGGCCGTCTCGCTTATGGGCGTGCTGGTGGCGCTGCTGGCGCTGGTCTTCGCCGCCCAGTCGCGCACTCTGCGCGGGATGTAGCCCCCACCCCCCCACCACAACACCCAACACCCCTACCCAACCCCAAAACCAAACACGAGGCAGACGATGATGAAGTTGACACTGGGCTACAAGGCCTCCGCCGAGCAGTTCGCACCGCGCGAGTTGCTCGAGTTCTCGGTCCACGCGGAGGAGTGCGGATTCGACAGCGTGGTCGTGAGCGACCACTTTCAGCCCTGGCGCCACACGGACGGCCACGCGCCCTTCTCGTTCGCCTGGCTGGCGGCGCTCGGCGAGCGCACGACACAGGTGCGGCTGGGGACGAGTGTGGTGACGCCGACCTTCCGCTATCACCCGGCCATTGTCGCCCAGGCGATGGCGACGCTCGACCAGCTCGCGCCCGGGCGGGTGTTGCTGGGGGTCGGGACAGGCGAGTCGCTGAACGAGGTCCCAGTGCTCGACATCGAGTGGCCGGCCTTCAAGGAGCGCTTCGGGCGCCTGAGGGAGGCCGTCGAGTTGATGCGGCGGCTGTGGACGGAGGACTTCGTAACGTACCAGGGCGAGTATTTCCGAACCCGTAACGCGACGGTCTACGACAAGCCGAGCCGCCATCTTCCACTGTACGTCGCCGGCGCCGGCGGCCAGGCGGCCAGGCTGGCCGGCCGCGTCGCGGACGGCTTCATCTGCACGAGCGGCAAGGCGATGGAGCTGTATCGAGAGACGCTCTTGCCGGCCGTCGAGCAGGGCGCCGCCGACGCGGGTCGCGACGCCAGCCAGATCGAGCGGATGATCGAGATGAAGGTCTCGTTCGACACGCAGCGGCAGCGCGCTTTGGAGGATACTCGCATCTGGGCGGCGCTGGCCCTGCCACCCGAGGACAAAGTTGGCGTGGAGGATCCACGCGAGATTGAAAAGCGCGCCGCCGCGCTGCCTCTGGAGAAGGCGGCCAGTCGCTGGATCGTCTCAGATGATCCGGACGAGCACGTCGAGCGGCTCCGGCCCTACCTCGAGCTAGGCTTCACCCATCTCGTCTTCCACGCGCCGGGCGACGACCAGCGGCGTTTTCTCGACCTGTACGCCGAGCACGTCCTGCCCCGCCTCCGCGAGCGGTAGGGGTGATCTCTTCGCCATCATCCTGAGCCCACAAGCCATTCACCCCCCTCGCTACGCCGTGTTCTTGCCCCACGGCACCCGGCCAGGGTAACGTTGCTCTTCAGTATGCTAAAGCGCAATTCTGTATGCTGAACACGCCACGCCGCCCACCCTACGCGCAGCAGGTGCCTGCGGTGCGGCGGGCGGCCCAGGTCCTCGAGTGCCTGGCCGCCGCCGGCGAGCCGCTCTCTCTGGCTGCGCTGAGCCGTGGGCTGGGGGTAGGCGCCAGTTCGCTGCTCGCCATTCTGACAACCCTCCGCGGCCGCGGACTGGTCGCCCGCAGCGAAGCCGACGGACGCTACGAGCCGGGACCGGGGCTGGCGGCGCTGGGCGCGGCGGCCCGGCGCCGCCTGGCGCCAATGCAGGTCTTTCAACGTATAGCCGGGCGACTGGCGGGGCGAGTCGGGGACACGGTCGTGCTGTGGGTCCGTCATGAGGCTGCCTTCGTGCTGGCGGCGGCTGAGGAGGGCAGCCATCCGCTGCGGTTCGTTCCGCCGCTGGGCCTCCAGGTCACGGTGGGCAACCCGGTCCTGGCAAGGCTCCTCACGGCCGTGGACCGCGCGCAAGTGGTAGACGGCGAGCTGCAGCTCGGCGTCTGGATGCAAGCGATCGGGCTGCCCAGTCTCGCCAGCCGAGAGGAGGTCGCGATCGCGATTGCTGGCCCGCCCAGCCGGCTCCAAGGCG
>DASPXK010000206.1:0-12003 GCA_035637315.1 Chloroflexota bacterium | reverse complement strand
TGGACCAATAGCACATCCGCCTCGCCGCGCTCGCCGAGCGCCATCGCTTGCCCTGTGCCGACCGAGATCGTCTTCACACGGTAGCCGCTGTGCTGTTCAAAGAGTGGCACGAGGACATCCAGCAGTCCCGAGTCCTGGGTGCTGGTAGTGGTGGCCAGGATAAGCTCGGGGTCGCTGGGCTCGGCTACCGCCGACCAGGGCGCCGAAGCAGCACTGACGATCAGCAGCGCAAGCCCAGAGGCGGCGCCCCATTTCAGCGCGCCCATCGCCGGGTTCCACCGCCTGCCGACAGGACGCTCGCGCCTCGCAGTGCGCGCCTGGCTAGAACTTCTTGCCCGCCTGCTCGATAGACGGTCCGGCTTTGGCCATCTCCGCCTGGTCCATGGCGGGTATGAAATCGACATTGGCCTTCAACGACAGCCACAGCGGCTCGGCAATGGCTGGCAGCTGGTGGCTCTCGGCTATCTGGACCACGAGGTAGACCGTCCTCTGCCCGCCCTCGACAGCAAAGTAGGCCGCTTCGGGCTTGATCGCCCCCATGATCTCCTCGAGCCGCTTGGCGAAGTTCGGATCACGCACGAGCGCGTTGCCCGCCTCGACTGGCATGCTGGCCTTGACCAGGAAACGCATCACAACTCCTCCTCGATCTAATCGACCCACGTCCAGTGTACCCCACGCGCCGGACCGGCGCTGATTGGACTGTCGCTAACCTTGGGCAGCCCGAGCCGGCCGGTTCCCGTCCAGTGGCCGTCGCGACAGACGGACGGCGAAAGACGCCTCAGGCGTCGCCCAGAGAGCGCTGGATGACGTCGAGGACCTCGTCGACGTCGAACGGCTTGTGCAGGGCGGCCGCGGCAAGCTGGCGCTCTTCGGGCTTCAACTGGGCGGCGTGCGCCGAGATGATCACGGCCGGGATGTGCCTGGTCTCGGTCTCGCTCTTGAGTGCCCTGGGCACGTCGCGGCCGTCCAGGCCGGGCAGGCTCAAGTCGAGCGTGATCAGATCGGGGCGCACTTCTGGACGAGCTGAATCGCGCTGTCTCCGTCAGAGGCCTGGGCCGTGCAGTAGCCAACCTCTTCCAGGACGTCGCTCAGCAGATCGGCTATGACCTGCTCATCCTCGACGATCAGGATGTGTTTTGCATTCGACGACCGGCGCTCGCTCATGGCCTCCGTGTGGGTCGATGCGGGCGAACGGTCAGCCGAATCGTAAGGCCAGGCGCCGAATCCCGCGCAGTCCGACGATCATGGTAGCAGCGACTGCCCGGCCGCGGCCCGCCGTCGCATATCAGTTTCGCATCAATTAGCGGCCGTCGCGGGGCGACGAGCAGCCTACACGGCTATCGTTCCGGCGGCGTCGCGGCCAGAGGTGAGCCGGCCAGGCAGTGGCGCCCGAGCGGGTCCTGCCACAGCTCGCCGGCGGCGTGCAGCTCGCCCAAGGCCCGACTGACGGCCCCGAAGCCATGAACGGAGAAGCGCTCGGCGATCTCGGCGAAGTAGAGCGGCGCTTCCTCCAACGCACGGCGGATCTGGCTCGCGAGCGCCGCGATGTCCGCGCTTGGGGCGCGTGGTGTACCGTCAGGCTCGGGCGGCCCGAGGAAGTCCTCCAGCTTGACCCGGCCGGCGTAGGCGTAGCTGATCCGCTCGTACCGCTCGCGCGGCACATTGTCGGGGATCGTCGCATCCAGGCCGCATTTGGCGGTGGTCGGGATCTGCCCGGTCGCGGGCGGCAGGCTCGGGTCGAGCGGCTTGCTGCGCGCGTCGGAGATGATCACGACGTCTCGGTCGGCCTGGACGCGCGTCGCGATCGCCCACTCGACCTCGGTCCCGTCGAACACGTCGACGTCGTCGTCGACCACGACGACGTGCTTCATGTCGGCCACGGAGAGGGCCGCCAGGATCGCGTTCTTGCCGTCGCCCGGGTGCTTGCGAATGGCGATCACGGCGTGCCAGTGACAGCACCCGCCGGGCGTCACGTTGATCGCCGTGACCTCGACGCCGGCTTCCTTCAGCACACGGCGCAGCGCGGCCTCGTAGATCGGCGCGCTCAGCCAGATGTTCTCCCACGGCATGTGGAGGGCGTAATAGATGGCGTCGCGCCGCATCGAGATCGCCTTGATGCGCACATGGGGGTTCCAGTGCAATCCGCCCATCAGGCGAGTGAACTCGCCAAAGCGACCCTCCGGCTTGGTCCAGCCGGTCGGCAGGATCTCGGCTTCCAGGACGATCTCGGCGGCGGCGATGCACGGCAGGTCGATCGTCTCGCACGGCGTCAATTGGACGGCCTCACCGCGCAGCCCACCGGCGATTCCCAGCTCACTGGTGCCGATCGGCGCCTTGTAGGTCGAGGCGATCAGCTCAAACGGATGAGTTCCGATGTTGATCGAGATGGGCAGCGGCTGGCCCTCGGCGCAGGCCTTCTCGGCGAACTTGCGCATGTTGTTCGGGGTGACGATGTCGATCCCGGTCAGGTTTCGCTCTTTGACCTGAAAGCGGTAGATGCCGGCGTTGAAGCCGAACTCCGGGTCACGGGCCAGGGTGACCCCGGCCGTGATCATGGGCCCACCGTCGAGGACCGAGAAGAGCGGGATCGGCAGCTCGAACAGGTCCACTTCCTCGCCGCTCCGCAGCACCTCGCGAGCCGGTCCGCCGTCCACCACGACCACCGGCTCGATCGGATGGTCCAGCCCACGCCGCAGCCTAGCCTCGGTCTGGCCGTACTCGCAGCCCATGGCGATGGCGATCCGGTCGCGGCTGTTGGTCAGCCCGGACAGGACCGGCATCTGGTAGCCGACGACGTTCTTGAAGAGCAGCGCTTTCTTGGACTGGTCGACCAGCGTGGCGACGTGCCGGATATCGACTGACTTCTTGATCTCGACTAGCTCACCCGCCTCGCGAAGGTCGTCGAGCAGATCGCGAAAACTGCCGGACATTGGAGCCTCCTATGTGAGCGCGCGACGCCGCCTGCAAGGCACAGCCTGAGGGCTTCGCCCCGATCGCTTCACGCGGGCCTGCCGCGATGGCTTCGACGCCGCGGCCGGCGGGCCCACAACCAGACGAAGAATGGCCCCAGGCTGGACCCGAAGGCAAATGTGACAATCCACTTCCAGTTGTCACTCCAGAACTCGCGAACGGAGTGCAACGGATTCACTTGGACTTTTATCGTCCTGTCCAGCACGCGAACGGTCTTGTTTACATTGCTCCCATTCAATCGGACTACCGCGTCGGCAACGAGATAGAGCGTCTGGTCGCCACCATCTACAGGTCTGACTTCCCAGGCCCAATCGCTTGACATCCTGTCTGCTATGGGTTGCTCCTCGGCGGTCAATGGAGTGATGTGAAAGCCTTCGCCGCTCAGCCTGACCTTCATTACGCTTCCGACCAAGATCGTCTCGGTCCGGACCACCCCTCTGCCTCGTAGCCCGTTCACCAGATCGGCACTGATCTCTTGAGTGGTTACCACCGCTCTGATCTGCTCAGGGACACCAACGGTCATATCGGTGGGCGGGTTGAACAGGATCGTGCCCTCGCGAAGTCCAAGCTCGTGCACCACCGCCGCCGCCGCAGCGGCCGCCGCGCCAGGTCCTGTCGGCTCGGGGGCTGGGGTAGCCGCAGGCGTGGGCGCGCCATTGGGCTGCGGTGGGGGCCGCGTTGGCCCCGGCACCGCGGTCGCGGGCGGTCCCGTGGGTCGCGGCGGGGGCGATGGGACCGGAGTGGGCGCGGGCGTGAAACCAGGTTTTATCTGAGCCATCATAGGGCGCGGTTGGGCGACAAGAAGGCTCAACGCGATAAGTGATGCACAGCAGGCAGCCAGTAGCAGCAGGACCGATCTTCTCATTGTCGAGCTCCACGCACGGGCCGACTAGCAATCCGTGTCAGATCGGCGTCTCGAGGTCTGATTTCAGTCCTGCTCGCAACGCGTTTTGGCGACGCCTGCCAAAGGACAACAAAGGTCGAACAAACGCTCGCTTTCTCGCACTCAGCATAGCGCTGGTGTCGCGGCTGGGCGTCACTATAGTACAGTGGACCGCAAGCACGCTGGGAGCATGGCGTGCGTTTCGAACCGTGCAACTACACGACCCCGTGACCGAGTCAGACCTCCAGGCGCTGTCGACTACTTGAAGACGGTAGCGCGGACGCTGCCGCCGTCGAAGTAGGGCCACGCTGCTTCGTCCAGAGTAAACCGCTTACAGACGCCGGACGGACACCCAGCAGCGGGCCTGAGCGATCCTTGGTTTGACACTCGCCGACGGCCGATGTACCGTGTTTTTCAAACTTCGAAGCGCGCATTCACCACGTGAAACAGAACTGGAGGGGCAGTGGCCGCGACACAGTCGATCCGCCTCACGATCAACGGCCAGCAGCATGAGCTGGACGTCCCGCCCAACCGACTCCTGCTCGATTCGCTTCGCTATGACCTGGGCCTGACGGGCAGTAAGGAAGGGTGCGGCATCGGCGTCTGCGGTGCCTGCACGGTGCTGGTAAACGGCAAGATGGTCAGCTCCTGCCTGATGCTGGCGGTCATGGCAAATGGGACCGACGTGCTGACCATCGAGGGCCTCGCGAAGGGCGACGAGCTGGACCCGATCCAGCGCGCCTTCATCGAGTACGGCGGCTTTCAGTGCGGCATCTGCACGCCCGGCCAGATCATGGCCGCCCGCGCGCTGCTGAACGAGGTGACCCGTCCGACCGAGGAGCAGGTCAAAGAGTGGATGATGGGCAACCTCTGCCGCTGTACTGGCTACTACAAGATCATCGAGTCGATCCTGGCAGCCGCCGAGGTCGAGGCGCAGGCGAAGGGAGCGTAGGCCCGCATTGTCATCCTGAGCGCAGCCAAGGGTCCGCTGTCCGGGCACGGATCCTTCGCTGCGCTCAGGATGACAAGACAGGCGCAGGATGACAAGACAGGCGCAGGATGCCAAGACATGCTCACGATGACAGCTGTTCAGGCACCCCAGAAGCAGCTCTCCATTGTCGGGCGGCGGTTGGGTCGCGTCGACGGCGAGGAGAAAGTGAGCGGGCGGGCTGAGTACGTGGCCGACGTCCTGCTGCCTGGCATGCTTTGGGGGGCGGTCCTGCGGAGCCCGTATCCGCACGCTCGGATCGTGAAGCTGGACACCAGTCGGGCTGGGAGCTTGGCTGGTGTGCGGGCCGTGGTTACCGCCGACGAGACACCCAAGCGGACGTGGGGCGTCTTCGTGCGCGACCAGCCGGTCCTGGCGATCGACAAGGTGCGCTATGTCGGCGAGGAGGTAGCCGCCGTCGCCGCGGTGGACCTGGACACCGCCCGCGAAGCGCTCGAGCTGATCGACGTCGAGTGGGAGGAGCTGCCGGCGGTCTTCGACCCCGACGAGGCGATGCGGCCAGACGCGCCGCTTGTTCACGAGGAGCGCAACAGCAACGTCGCGGCCACGATCGAGGTCGAGCGCGGCGACGCCGAGCGGGCCCTGGCCGAGTCGGATGTCGTCGTCGAGGAGACATTCCAGAGTCACCCTCAGTGGCACGCGCCGATCGAGACCATCGGCAGCGTCGCGCAGTACACCCCCAACGGCAAGCTGACGATCTGGATGAACACCCAGACGCTGTTCATGGCGCGTGGCCGGATCGCCTGGGCGCTCGGGATGAGCGAGGCGGACGTGCGGGTAATCCAGCCGTACGTCGGCGGCGGCTTCGGCGGCAAGAGCTGCGATGACAACAACGCCATGCTGTGCGGACTGCTGGCGAAGGTCTCGGGAAGGCCCATCAAGCTGCTCAACAGCCGCGAGGAGGAGTTCCTGGCCGGCAGCCGCCCACGCGTGCCGATGAAGATCTCAGTCAAGCTTGGGTTCAGCCGCGACGGGCTGGTCCAGGCCAAGCAGATCCGGCTCGTGGCGGATAACGGGGCTTACTGCGGCAAGGCGCCCGGGGTCTTCGGGGTCTCCTCGCTGCGGCATGACACCGCGTACAGGTACCCGAACGTCAAGGTCCAGTCCTACCTGGTCTACACCAACAAGATCCCGACCGGGGCGTTCCGCGGATTCGGCAACCCGTCGGCCGAATGGGCCGTCGAGCAAGCCTGGGACATCGCCGCCGAGAAGCTCAGGATGGACCCGATTGAAGTGGCGCTGCTCAACGCCGCCGAGCCTGGCTACGTGTCGCCGCACGGCAATCGGGTGATCAGCTGCGAGCTGAAGCAGTGTATTCGAAAAGCGGCGGAGCTGATCGACTGGAAAGCCAAGCGGGCAAACCGCCAGCCCCTTCACGGAGTTTCCCCTGATCAAGGAACGGCTCAGGGCGAGCAGTACCGCGGCCTGGGGATGGGCACCACGGTGCACGTCAGCGGTAAGCGGCACTTCGGCGACTACGACGGCAGCTCGGCGGTAGTCAAGGTGAGCGAGGACGGCAAGGTGCAGATCTGGTCGGGCGAGGGCGAGATCGGGCAGGGGACAATGACTGTGCTGTGCCAGATCGTGGCCGAAGAGCTGGGGGTGCCCTTCGAAGACGTCGCCATCTCGCGGGCCGACACGGACCTGACCACCTACTGCCTCGGCGCGTTCGGCAGCCGCCTCACCTACATCGCGGGCAATGCCGTCAAGAACGCGGCCGCCGCCGTCAAAGAGCAGATCCTGGAGACCGCCTCAGAGCTGCTGGAGGCGTCGGCCGAAGACCTGCAGATAAACGAGGGGCAGGTCTTCGTCAAGGGCGCTCGAGGGCGCAGCGTGACAGTGGCGGAGGTGGCGCGGGCGCGGCAGTTTCGGCGCGGCGGCCAGCCGATCGTTGCCAGCGGGAGCTTCGATCCCGACTCGGTCCTCCAGGATGCGACCCGCTACGGCAACGAGTCTGGCGCCTACAACTTTGGCGCCCAGATGGCCGAGGTCCAGGTCGATCCGGAAGCTGGCCAGGTGACGATCCTCAACTACGTATCGGTGGCCGACTGTGGCACGGTGGTCAACCCGATCGCCGCCGAAGGCCAGCAAGAGGGGGCCATCGCCCAGGGCCTCGGCTACGCGCTGACCGAGCGCATACTCGTCGAGGACGGTCGCCCGCTCAATCCGAACTTCTCGGATTACAAGATCCCTTGCACACTGGACATGCCGCCCTTGAAGATCGCATTCGCCGACTCGTACGAGCCGAGCGGGCCGTTTGGCGCCAAGGGCCTGGGCGAGCTTGGACTCGACCCCACTGCCGCCGTCCTGGCGAACGCCATCTACGACGCGTGCGGGGTGCGCATCACGAACCTGCCGATTAGCGCCGACAAGATCTACCGGGCGCTCAAGGACCGCGAGGGAGGGGAGCAGCGACGATGATCCGCTTCGACTACAGGGCACCCGCCAGCCTGGACGAGATGTTCGGGCTCCTCGAGGAGTACGGCGATGAGGCGAAGCTCATCGCCGGCGGGACCGCCCTGGTCATCCTCATGAAACAGCGCCTGGTGCGCCCGTCGGTGCTGGTCAGCCTGGCCGGGATCGAGGCGCTGCGCGGCATCGAGGCAGCCAACGGCGACCCTTCGGCAGGCTCAGGGCAAGGGTTGCGCATCGGCGCATTGACCACCCACCGCGAGGCGGAGACCTCCGAGCTGGTCCGCGACCGACTTCCCGTCCTGGCCGACACGTTCCGCAAAGTCGCCACCGTCCGGATCCGCAACGTCGGTACCGTCGGCGGCAACCTGGCCCACGCCGACCCGGCCCAGGACCCGCCGGCCACGTTGATCGCGCTGGGCGCGAGCGTCGAGCTGACCAGCGCGAGTGGACGACGGGCCGTGCCGATCGAGGATTTCTTCACCGACTACTACGAGACAGCCCTCCAGCCGGCCGAGATCGTTCGGGCGATTCGGGTGCCGAGCCTGCCACCCCGCTCCGGAGCGGTGTTCCACAAATTCTTGCCCCGCACCGCCGACGACTACGCCACCGTCGCCGTAGCGACCGTGATCAGCCTCGACGAGGCCGGCCAGGCATGCCGGGATGTGCGGATTGGTCTGAGCGCCGTGGGCAGCACGCCGGTTCGGGCTCGTCAGACCGAAGCCGCGCTGCGCGGACAGCCGCTCACAGAAGAGCGGATCCGGGAGGCAGCCGCGGTCGTGAAGTCGGAGGTCGACCCGATCTCAGACATTCGGGGCTCAGCGGAGTACAAGCGCGACATGGCGGAGGTGTGGGTCCGTCGGACGCTCCAGCAGGCCGTCGCGCAGGCACGCGGCGGGAGCTGAGCAGCATGGCACGGCCAGGCTGGGAGCGGTCCGCCTCGCGGACCCCTGAAGCGGGCCAGAGGCCCACGTTCCCAGCGATGCCGGCGGCCGGAGCGGGCTGAGAGAGTTGGCGGGGCGAGCCAGGCTGGGAGGAATGCGGTGCAGGTAGCCACAACCGTCCATGCGAAACCTCTCGACGAGATGCGCGACCTGCGTGACTGGCTGAGCGTGATCGACGAGCTGGGCGACCTCCAGACGGTCATCGGCGCGGACTGGAACCTCGAGATCGGCGGCATCTCCGAGCTGAACTATCGCCGCCGGCCATCGGCGGCGCTGCTCTTCGACCAGATCAAGGGCTACCCGCCCGGCTACCGCATCCTGACCGGCTCGCTGACCTCATCGCGGCGGGTCGGCGTGACGCTGCGGCTGGGGACCGACTACACCGACCAGCAGCTCGTCGAGGCGCTGCACGGCAAGCCGCTCGAGTGGGAGACCCGGGCTCCGGATATGGAGCCGATCCAGGTGGACGGCGCGCCGATGTTCGAGAACGTCGTCGAGGGGCCCGACGTAGATCTGCTCCGTTTCCCGGTCCCGTTGTGGCACGAGCACGACGGCGGGCGTTACATCGGGACTGGCTGCATCGTGATGACCTCAGACCCGGACAGCGGCTCGATCAACGGCGGCGCGTATCGGATGCAGGTCCAGGACAACGGTCGCGCGGCGACCGTCAATCCAGTGCCCGGCAAGCACGGCTGGCAGCATTTCGACAAGTGGTTCGCGCGTGAGGGCCGCGCCCCAGTCGCCATCTCTTTCGGCCACGACCCGCTGCTGCTGATGGTGGCCGGGACCGAGGTGCCGACCGGGATATCGGAGCTGAACTTCGCTGGCGCGATGATCGGCCGTCCGCTGGAGGTGGTGCGGGGCGAGATCACCGGTCTTCCGATCCCGGCCAGCAGCGAGATCGCCATCGAGGGCTGGGTCTACAAGGGCCGGGTGATGGACGAGGGCCCGTACGGCGAGTGGACCGGCTACTACTCGGGCAGCGAGGTCCCTATCCCGGCCGTCGACATCGAGCGGCTGTACTTTCGAGACGACCCGATCCTGCTGGGCGCCCCGCCCTCCAAGCCACCCCACGACTACTCGTACATGCGGACTGTCCTGAAGTCGGCCATGATCCACGACACGCTGGTCAAGACGGGCATCCCGGACGTGCGCGGCGTGTGGGCCCACGAGTGCGGTGGTGGCCGCCTGCTGCTGACTGTCTCGATCAAGCAGCGCTACTGCGGCCATTCGCGCCAGGCGGCGTACGTGGCCGCTCAGTGTCAGCCGGCGGCGTATATGAACCGCTACGTGATCGTGGTCGACGACGACATCGATCCGATGAACCTAGAAGACGTGATCTGGGCCGTGTGCACGCGCACCGATCCGGCCGAGGACATCGAGATCATGCGCAAGTCATGGGGCAGTAAGGCCGACCCAATGCTGCGCGACCACCGCCGCCCGTACAACACGCGGGCCATCATCGACGCCTGTCGCCCGTACGAGTGGATCAAAGAGTTCCCGCGGGTGGCGCAGTCGAGCCCAGCGTTCTTGCGCAGCATTCACGACAAATGGTCGGACCTCTTCTCGGACCCGCGCTTCCCGCTCCCAGGGATCGCTGTCAGTGGCGCCGACGCGGACACGGTGAGCGAAGGGGTCGAACGAATGAAGAATGAAGAATGAAGAATGAAGAACAGGGGTGAAGCGTGCAGTTTGAGAATCGGGCGGTGATTCCGGCGAGCGTCGATACGCTCTGGGGCTTCCTGATGGACGTCAAGCGGGTCAGTGAGTGTGTACCGGGTGTGGATGACGTTCGGGAGCTGGATGCTGAGAACTATCAGGGCACGATGAGGCTACGAGTCGGGCCGATCGCCCTGCGCTTCGAGGGCAAGATCAGCATCGTCGAGCGCGACCGTGACAGCCGACGGGCGACGATGAAGGCGGAGGGCACCGACCGCGGCGTGGGCGGTGGTGTCAAAGCGACCGTCACGATGTCGCTCGTCGAGCAGTCCGCGGACCAGACCGAGCTGGTGGTCAACACGGATGCCAGCGTGCTCGGGAAAGTCGGCGAGTTCGGCCAGCCAGTCATGCGCAAGAAGGCCGATAGTATCATGCAGGAGTTCGCGCGCAACATCAGCCAGCGTGTGACCGCGGCGACCTAGAAGCATCCATTACCTAACCCCCTAGCCCCCTTCCCTAAAGGAAGGGGGAACTGGGTAGGCCCGGCCGAAACCTAGCCCCACAGCTCCCTTCTCTGAATGGCACGGGAACAAGTGCGCTTCGCCGGGGTGGGGGTGAGGTTGTCCGTGCCGGAAGGGAGCCGGAACGCCCCGGGCGCTAGCCCCAGAGCCCCTCCACGCCCACGACGGCTTCGCCAAACCCTGAACTATGCCCAGCAGGGTCGTGGTCTCTCTGGGAGGCCTGGACCACCAAGTCGCCAGCGGGGCACGTTCAGCCAACCTGCACCGAGTCCGGGCAGGACCGGACGTCGGACTTCGGGCTTCGAAGGTCGGACCGCGGATTCCGGAATTCCGATTTCGGACTATTGACGTCTGCTTGCTCGCCCGTTACCGTGAACGCCAGCAGGCGCGACCTCGGGGAAGCGGGCCGAGCCGCTCCACCTTTGGCCGCGACGAGCATACGGCAGGAGGGAGAAGATGGCAGGTCAGCAGCGGGTGCGCGGGGAGCAGACGGAGAGCGGCAAGCAGCTCAAGCGGAGGGGACTGATCGCGGGGGTCGCGGCGCTGGTCGCGGCCGGGCTGGCGAAGCTGGCCGGACCCGGGCGGGCCGAGGCGACGCACGCTGCCGGTGGGACTCCGAACGCCGATTCGCTCGCCCTCCACGTGGGCCAAACCAACGCCTCGACTGGCCTGACGACGCTCAGCGGGACCGGCAGCGGCCATTCTGTGATTCACTTCATCATCGACAACGTCAACGACCCCGGCGCCGACGCCCTTCACGGCCATGCAAGCTCCGGAATTGGGCTCCGCGGCGACTCTAGCTCGAACGTTGGCGTGCGCGGAAACTCCAACTCGAGTAGCGGGGTGGTCGGCGTCTCACAGCCCAGCGCCGTCGGCGTGGCCAACCCGCCGACGCCAGCCGGCGTATATGGTGTGTCCTCGTTCAACACGGCAGTTCGCGGCGACTCGGGCTCGAATGTCGGCGTCTTCGGCAGCTCGGACTCTTCGTCCGGCGTCATCGGGTCCTCAAACTCCGACCCCGGCGTCACGGGGATCTCGACCTCCGACGCTGGAGTCCTCGGAGTGTCGGGCTCCGGCCCAGGCGTGGTTGGGCAGATCACGAACTTCAGCAACTCAAATCCGGGCGTCCAGGGGACCTCTGCCAGCGGCTTTGGCGTGCGCGGGAGCTCGACCAACAACATCGGAATCCTGGGCGAAGCGACCGCTGGTAACAACTTCAGCCCCGGCGTGTTCGGCTCGGCGACCCAGGGCTACGGCGTCTTCGGCTTCTCCGCCAACAGCAACGGGATCGCCGGGCAGAGCGGCACAAGCGCGGCGGGCTGCGTGGGCTTCGCCGGCGCGCCCGGCGGCTACGGCATCTTCGGTGGCATCGCCGTGCAGGGCGGTTTCGCCGGCGGCTTTGCTGGCCCGGTCCTGGTGGCCGGCGACTTCACCGTCTCGGGCGGCTCCAAGTCGGCCGCGGTCCCCCATCCGGATGGCACCCATCGGCGGCTGTACTGCCAGGAGAGCCCGGAGGCGTGGTTCGAGGACTTCGGGCGGGGCAGGCTGGTCAACGGGCGAGCCGAGGTGAAGCTCGACCCGGACTTCCTGGCGGTCGTGAAGGTC
>DASPXK010000205.1:0-6442 GCA_035637315.1 Chloroflexota bacterium | reverse complement strand
GTTTTCTCGCAGCCTGATCCACCGCCGGCCGGACCCGCTGCCGGCCAGCTTTGTGTTCGGGGTCGGCACAGCTGATCACCAGTGTGAGGCGTTTGACCCGCGCTGCCCCGATGTCTGGGACACGTGGGAAGCGGTCCATTCGCAGCACCGCGTTCGCGGTGAGAGCTGGACGCCGCGCGGGAGGGCGACCGACTTCTGGCAGCGTTTCCCCGAGGACATTCAGCTCGCCCAGGCGCTGGGCTGCAGCGCCTTTCGCTTCTCGATCGCCTGGGCGCGCGTCGAGCCTCGGCCCGGCCAATTCTCCAACGACGCCCTCGCTCACTACCGTGAGCTGGCCAGCATCGTGCGGAGCGCCGGCATGGAGCCGGTGGTCACCTTGATGCACCTCGTCTGGCCCCAGCACGTCGAGGAGCGGGGCGGCTTGCGCGCGCCGGACTTCCCCGCCTGGTTCGGCGAATACGCGGCCCGCGTGCGCGACGCGCTGGGCGACCTGGCTCGGTACTGGCTGACCATCAACGAGCCTGACACGCTCATCCTCGGCTATATGAAGCCATGGTGGACGCCAGAATACCTCTGGCCGCCAGGGCTCGAAGACGGGGCCGACGAGGCCGAGAGCATGCGCGCGACGGCCGAAGTCGTCCGTAACCTGTTTCGCGCGCACCGAGCGGCGAGGTTGGCGGTGCGGGCCGGACCTGGTGGGGAACAGAGACTGGTCTCAGCTAACAGCTACTACCTCGGCCTCCCCAACCGGATGTGGCGGCTGCCGTTCCCGCTCGTGCGGCTGGTCGATTGGTTGGCCCGCTCCACGCGGGCCTGGTCGGAAGAAGACTGGGTCCTCCGGCAGGGTCGGATCGTGGTCCGCCCGCCCTCAGATCGCCGAGAGCTGCTTCGGCCGGCGCTGACCAGTAACGCTGGACTGGCCCTGGCTCCGAGGCAACTGGGATATCTGGTCGAGGAGGTCGAGACTCTCAGCTTCCTGTTCTCGTTTTTGGCATCCAACTGGTGGCAGCTCGGGCTGCGGGGCGATCTGCCAACTTTCCTCTGCCCGCCTGAGTGTCGCGGCCAACTCGACTACGTCGCATTTGACTACTACTACGGGACGCCCTTCGTCCACCGAATCGGTCGCCTGCTCGACGTGTTCGAGCGGCGCTACGACCATGCTCCGATCTGGGCCCACGGCCTCTACGGGGCGCTCCACTACTTCCAGAGCATGTTCCCGCGGCTGCCGGTCTTTGTCGTCGAGAACGGTGTCGCCGGGCGGGCTGGCGACCGCAAGCGAGGCCGTTACATCAGCAATCACGTGCGCCAGGTCCAGCGAGCCCGCGAGGACGGGGTGAACGTCAGCGGCTACCTGGTCTGGAGTCTGACGACCAATCGCGAATGGGGCCTGCCGGCCGGTCCGTCCGGCGATTTCGGCCTTTACCACATCGACCTGGAAGGCGATCCGTCCCTGACCCGCCACCCGACCCCGGCGGCCGCCGCCTACGCCGAGCTGCTCCGTCAACGGGGGGTGTAGGACAATCCCCTCTCCTCTGGGAGAGAACACATGCGCTTCGCGGCGTTAGTGTGAGGGCGCGCTGTGGCGGGGCCTTATAATCCTGGCCGCGCTTCGCGCTGCTGAGGATGGAAGGGGCCACGTGGAGATCCCCGAAGAGACCTGGAGCGCCCGAAGAGATATGGCAGGCGGTGTCGAACCCCTCCCTGTAGCTGTGTCGGAAAGCCCTCACCCCAGCCCTCTCCCAAAGGGCCCAAAGGGAGAGGGGGCTAAGGACCTCTCCATCGTCGTGGTGAGCTACAACACGCGCGACGTGCTGGCGCGCTGCCTGGCGTCGGTTCGAGCCGCCTGGGAGAGCGTGGACGCCGAGCTGATTGTCATCGACAACGCGTCCGCTGACGGCAGCCCAGACCTGGTCGCCGGTCGCTTCCCCGAGGCAACTCTTATCAAGAGCGATCGTAACGTCGGCTTCGCGGCAGCCAACAACCTCGGCTTCGCTCGAGCCCGAGGACGGTACGTGCTGCTGCTCAATCCGGACGCTGAGCTGCGGCCGGACGCCCTTCGTCGCCTGGTCGAGTTCGCCGACGCGCATCCGGAGGCCGGGGCGGTTGGCGCCCGACTGGAGAACCCCGACGGCTCGCTCCAGCACTCAGCGTTTCGCTTCCCGGACCTTCGCCAGGCGCTGTTCGGTTTCTTCGAGCTGGTACCGCTCGATGGCTCGACCAACGGCCGCTACCGGCCGGAGCAGTACGAACGGCCATTCCAGGCCGAGCACTTGCTGGGGGCCTGCTTGTTGCTGCGTGGCGAAGCGCTCGACCAGGTTGGCGCGTTCGACCCGCGGTACTTCATGTACTTCGAGGAGACGGACCTCTGCGCTCGACTGAGACGGGCTGGCTGGCAGAACCTGTACACGCCGGAAGCGCGAGTGGTGCACCTCGGCGCGGCCAGCACCTCCTCCGCGCGTGAGGAGATGTCCGTCGAGTTTCACCGCAGCCAGGCTTACTTTTATCGCAAGCACCGCGGCCTGGTCGGCTACGCCGCGCTCAAGGTGATCGTCTGGCTCGGTGTGGGTTACCGGCTGGCCCGCACGCTGCGCGCCTACCTGCGCGGCCGGATCGAGCGTGCCCTGCTTCGCCAGCGCCTGGTCGGCTACTGGCGGATCCTATGGTTCTAACGACCGACCTCTCCATCGTCATCGTGAGCTACAACGTGCGCGATCTGCTGCGCGACTGCCTTGCGTCGCTGAGGGCGGATCTCGAGCGCCTGCGGGCTGAAGTGTTCGTGGTCGACAACGCCTCGTCAGATGGCTCGGCCGACATGGTCGGCGCGGAGTATCCCTGGGTCACGCTAGTCCGCAGCCCCGACAATCGGGGCTACGCGGCCGCCAACAACCTAGCCCTGCGCCAGGGTCGCGGCCGCTACCTCTTGCTGCTCAACCCCGACACGGTCCTGCCATCCGGCGCGCTCGTCGAGACGGTCGCCTTTCTGGATGCAAATCCAGATGTCGGAGCGCTCGGGCCGAAGCTGGTGCGCGCCGACGGTAGCCTCGATCTGGCCTGCCGGCGGAGCTTCCCCTCGCCCGAAGCCGCCTTCTTCCGCTTGTTCGGGCTGGCCTGGCTGTTCCCGAAATCGCCTCGTTTCGCGCGCTACAACCTGCTCCATCTGGACCCAGACCAGCCGATGGACGTGGACTCGGTCTGCGGCGCCTTCATGCTGGTCCGCCGCGAGGTTGTCGAGCGGGTCGGCCTACTTGACGAGTCATTCCGAATGTACGGCGAGGACCTGGACTGGGCCTACCGCATCAAGCGGGCCGGCTGGCGCGTGCGCTACCACCCGTCGGTCGTGGTGCTGCATTACAAGGGCGAGAGCAGCCGCCAGCGCGCCAGCCAGTCGCTGCGCGATTTCTACGACGCGATGCACGTCTTCTACCGCAAGCACTACGCCCCGACGCGCCCACCGCTCTTTAACGCCCTGGTCCACGCCACCATCACCGCCCGCGGCGGGCTGGCCTTGCTCCTGAACTGCGTGCGCGCGCCCGCGGCCCGCCGCGTCAGCGCCTGAGCTCATCGGAGCCTGAGAAGGTGATCGACGGCGCGACCCGCAATCTGGTGGACGTGCTCCAGCGTTCCGTCCTGTTCTCGGAGTGGCCGACCGACGCGCTGCCGCTGGTGGCGCAGCGGTTTCGGCCCATGGAGGTGGGCGCTGGCGCGGTCGTCTGCGCCGAGGGCCAGCCCGGCGACGAGATGTACATCATCGAGGACGGCAGATTCCTCGTCGAGGGCACGCTGGGGAGCAAGATCGTCCGACTGGCCGAGCTCGGTCCGGGCGCCGTGTTCGGCGAAATGGCGGTGGTGACCCAACAGCCACGCTCGGCGACGGTCACAGCTCTGACCGACGCGCGACTGCTGGGGTTGCGCCGCCGCGACTTTCAAGACCTCGCCCGAACGTACCCGGAGCTGGGAGTCTCTCTCGGCCGGATCGTCTCGGAGCGGCTGTCCACCTCCGGGCGCTGGCGTCTCGCCAACGAGAGGCTCGTCCTGCACTCCTTCGACCGCCAGCCGGGCGAGGTGGCGCTCGGCCGCGACGAGCGCAACGACATCGTGCTGCCAGACCCGCGGGTGTCTAGATTCCACGCGGTCGTCCGCCCCGTCGACGGCGGCTATCAGATCGTCGACCTGAACAGCAGCAACGGGACGTTCGTCAATCGGGAGCGAGTCGGCGCCAGGCCGCTGCAGGAGGGCGACGAGATCCTGATCGGCTCGACGTCACTGAACTTCGATCGGACGGGCATCACTCGCTTCTCACGGGGCGGCGGGATCAAGATCGACGCCGTCGAGCTGACGAAGACCGTCGGTAAGGGGATCACAAATCTGGACTCGGTGTCACTGTCGTTCTATCCGGGCGAGCTGATCTGCATCGTGGGCGGCAGCGGGACCGGAAAGACGACGTTGATGAACGCCCTGAGTGGGCTGAGCCCGGCCACGCGCGGGCACGTTCTCTACAACGGTGTCGACTATTACCAACACCTCGACGTCTACCGCCATTCGCTGGGCTACGTGCCACAGGACGACATCGTCCACCCGGAGCTTACGGTCCAGCAGACCCTCTACTACGCGGCTCGGCTGCGGCTGCCCGAAGACACCGATCGGGCCGAGATCGAGGAGCGGATCGTCGAAGTACTCGACAACCTGGACCTGGCCGAGCGGCGCGATACCGAGGTCCGCAAAGTGTCCGGAGGCCAGCGCAAGCGGGTTAGCATCGGGGTCGAGCTGCTCACCAAGCCCAGCGTCTTCTACCTCGACGAGCCCACCTCGGGGCTGGATCCCGGCCTCGACAGCCGGATGATGGACCTGCTCAGGACACTCGCCAACCAGGGCCGGACGGTGGTCGTGATCACCCATGCCACCCGCAACGTCATGATCTGTGACAAAGTGGTATTCATGGCCAGGGGCGGTCAGCTGGCGTTCTTCGGCCCACCCGCGGATGCGCTCGAGTATTTCGGGGTCAGCGACTTCACCCAGATCTACCGGCTGCTCGACGACCAGGTTGACGGATGGGACGCCCGGTACCGACAGAGCCAGCACTTCCAAAGAAACGTCCAACAACGGCTGGAAGAGCAAGCCCTCGCGCCAAGAGCGGATGGCGGCCGCGGCGGTCGAGGCGAAAGGAAAGGCGCGAACCAGACCAACTGGTTCTGGCAGTTCATCTGGCTGTCGGTGCGTTACTTGCGCATCCTGATGCGCGACTGGCTGTCGCTGCTGGTCATCCTGGTGGCGGCGCCCATCATCGCGGTGGTCTACGCGCTGATCTTCAAGCGCGACATCTTCGCGCCGACCTGGGCGGACGGCGGGGACGCTCGGCAGGGCGTGGCGCTCCTGTTCAACCTTGCGGTCGCGGTGATGTTCTTGAGCGCCTTCGCCGCTGCTCGCGCGATCGCCGAGGAAGTGCCGATCTACTCGCGCGAGCGACTGGTGAATCTCAAGATCTTTCCGTACGTGCTGTCGAAGATCTTCATCCTCGGCCTGTTCTCTCTGGCCCAGTCTGCCCTCCTGCTCGGCATCGTCTCGCATCAGGTGGACATCCCGGGCGGGAACGCGACGCTGCTCAAGGTCTACGGGGCCCTGGTCCTGACCAACCTGGCCGCGCTCGCGCTGGGCCTGCTGGTCTCGGCTCTGACCACGAACGGTCTCCAGGCGACACTGATCGTAGTGGTGCTGCTGATCCCGGAGCTCACGCTGGGCGGCGCCACCGTCCCGCTGAGCCAGGTCAACGAGATCGCCAGGGCACTCTCGCTGGGGATGATCAGTCGCTGGTCGCTATCGCTGCTCGGGCATTACGTCGACATCAACGCCCGCCTGGACGCCCAGTACCCGAAGAACGACTTCGCCAGCCAGTTCGATATCGATCCTAACGTCTACATCGTGATCCTGCTCGGCTTCTTCGTGGCGGCGCTAGCCGGTGCGATCGGCGCGCTCAAGTATCGGGACGTGCGCTGACGAGCTAGCCCAGCCGTACCTCATGGCCGAGTTTGGGGCACGCCCGATGCGGGCGCAGAGGAAGGTACTCAAGGTACTCAAGGTACTCAAGATTTCACGCTAGGAGTTTTGAGCATCTTCGCGAGGCGTGGCGGAGTCTGGCAGCGACCAGACCCAGCTCGGGCCGACTTTGCGGGGCCGGACGCACAGGGCTTCCTTGGCACGGTGGAGAGCGCTTCGGCCCAAGCCCACCTCGGCGGCCTGGCGCTGGACGACGGTGGCTGGCAGGGGCCCGTCCGCGAGGATCGTTCGGAGCACGGACCTGGCCTCGTCGAGGACGCTAGCAGGGCGGCCAGCGGCCGGGTCGACGAGAGATTCGGCGGTCAGCTCCGACCGCCCCTCCCAGACGACCGTGACCACGCCGTTGAGGGCAGAGAGGAGCCGATAGGCTAGCGACGGGGGAAGGGTGGCA
>DASPXK010000204.1:0-4256 GCA_035637315.1 Chloroflexota bacterium | reverse complement strand
CGACAACGTGCGGCTCTACTATTTCGCCAGCACGCAGCACGGGCCGGCCGCCACGCCGTCTCGCGGGATTTGCCAGCAGCTCGGCAATCCTCTCTCCTACCAGGAGACGCAGCGTGCGTTGCTGGCGGCGCTTCAGGGGTGGGTGAGCACCGGCAATGAGCCACCGCCAAGCCAGTTTCCACGCCTTGGCGACGGCATGCTCGTCGCGCCACTTCCGCAGGCCACGCAGGGCTTTCCGATCGTTCCTGGCGTGCGATACAACGGCAAGCTGAACCACTTGTTCGTCAACGACCAGAGCGTCCAGCCCCCGCGGCATGTCCCGGGCACCGAGTACTCCGTGCTGGTTCCCAGGGTGGATGCGAACGGCAACGAGATCGGTGGGGTGCGTTCGACCTCGCTCCAGGTGCCGCTCGGAACGCACAGCGGTTGGAACCTGCGGGCGGCCGGATTTATGGAAGACGAGCCGTGTTACCTCACTGGCGCGTACGTGCCCTTTGCCTCGACGCGCGCGGAGCGCCTGGTGAGCGGCGACCCTCGTCTCTCGTTCGAGGAGCGCTACGCCAGCCAGCAGGCGTACGTCGATGCGGTCGGCGCCGCGGCTCGCAACCTGGTCGCCCAACGGCTGCTCCTGCCGGAGGACGCCGAGCGAGCCGTCAAGGATGCCGAGTCGGCGAAACTGGGGCTGGGCGCTGAACCCCCTCAGCTCTGGGGCGTCCTCACCCCCCGCCCCTCTCCCAAGCGTGGGAGAGGGGGGTCTCCCCCGCGAGCGGGATCTCCCCTCTCCCAAGCGTGGGAGAGGGGCGGGGAACAAGTGCGCTTCGCGGGGTGGGGGCGTTCGCAGCGCCCACCTGCCAAACCCAAAACTTTGAAGCGCACCTGCAGCTAGCGGACGCGACGGGCATCTTGACACGCCGGAGGCGGGTGCTAGAATGCCGATACGGTTGCTTCCAGGAGGGACTCATCGTTTAAGCGTAGCCTCCGCGGCGTGGCGGGCCAGCCGCTGTCTCTGGGGTGGGCGCAAACGGGAAGCGGGGCCAACGTCGGTTGGTCGGCGCGCATAGCGTGTGCGCTGGTGATCGAGCTTCGATGGGGAAGGAGACGACAGGCCATGGGTAACAGTCCGGACGATCTCTCGCTGCGATTGACCCGACGACTCACCCGCCGCCAGATGCTCCGAACTGCCGGGGCAGCGGGTCTGGGACTGGCTCTACTGAGTGCCTGCGCGCCGCAGGCCGCGGCGCCACCGCCAGCGCCGAAAGCCGAGGCGCCCCAGGCTGCACAGCCGACCCCGGCTCAGGCGGCGCCCGCAGCAGCCAAACCGGCCGAGCAGGCCAAGCCGGCCGCCGTGAAAGAGGGCGGCGTGTTCCGCGCCCACGCCTGGACGGAGGACCCGCCGACCCTCGACCCGTATCTCAATGTCAGCTTCCGCTCTCAGGAGTTCGCGGCCTTCTTCTACAGCCGCCTGCTGATGTCCAAGAAGGGGCCCGGCATCCCGGCTCAGGCCTACGTCATGGAAGGCGACCTGGCCGAGTCCTGGAAGGTGGCTGACGACGGCGTCACGTACACCTTCAATCTGCGGCCCGACGCCAAGTGGCACAACCTACCACCCATGAACGGCCGGCCCGTCACCGCCCAGGACGTGGTCTGGTCGTTCGAGCGGTTCATGAAGGTCTCGCCCCAGAAGACGACTTTCGACAAGGTGGCCGATATCAGTGCCCCGAACGACCGGACCGTCCAGTTCAAGCTCAAGGAGGTCTACGCTCCATTCGAGGCTGCGATTGGCTCGCCGATCTTGTGGATCATGCCGCGAGAGGTGATCGAGCAGGACGGCGACGCCACCAAGCGGGTCGTCGGCAGTGGCCCGTTCATCTTCGACAAGTTCGACAAGGGCATCTCGTTCAACGGCAAGAAGAACCCGGCCTATTACCGCAAGGGTGAGCCGCACATCGACGAGGTGGTTGGGATCATCATTCCGGATACGGCCACGCAGATGGCCGGCCTGCGTGGCAAGGAGCTGGACTTCCTCCAGGTGGCCCAGCAGGACCTCGAATCGCTCAAGAAAACCAACCCGGAGATCCAGCTCGTCGAATGGGAGTTCAACTACATCCCGTTCATTTACTGGAAGCTGGACAAACCGCCGTTCAACGACGTTCGGGTCCGCCAGGCCGTCTCGATGGGCGTCGACCGCGACGAGATGATCAAGGTCGTGTACAGCGGTCGCGGGAACTGGAACAACGCGATCCCATGGGCCTTCTCCGAGGCCTGGCTGGACCCGCGCGGGCCTGACATGGGCCCCAACGCCAAGTACTTCAAGTACGACCCGGCTGAGGCCAAGAAGCTGCTGGCCGCGGCCGGCTATCCGGATGGCCTGAAAGTCGACATGATCAGCACGCCGGGTTACGGCCAGATCTGGGTACAGTCCGTCGAGCTGGTCCAGCAGCAGCTCAAGACGATCGGGGTCGAGGCCAACCTGAAGATGCAGGAGTACGCCGCCTACATCAGCACGACGTTCCTCGGCAAGTTCGAGGGAGGTGACGTGCTGGTGTTCGGCCTCGAGACGCCATTCACCGAGCCGCACGACTTCCTGTTCAACATGTACCACCCCAAGGGGACCCGCAATCACGCCGACGTCAACGACTCGAAGCTGACCGAGATGATCGAGAAGCAGGCCCGCGCGCTGGACAAGGCGGAGCGCAAGAACCAGATCTACGAGATCCAGCGCTATCTGGCCGAGCAGATGTACTACCCGCCCAACGCGGCCAGCATGCGCTCGGCCGGCCTCCAGCCGTACGTCCGCGATTTCTTCCCTCGCTCAGACTACGGCCTCGGAGCTGAGGTCGTGCCGAAGCTCTGGATCGACAAGTAGACAGAGGTTGGGAGTTGGGAGTTGGGAGTTAGGAGTTGGGGGTGGGGGCTAGTCAAGCCCTAGCTCGCACCCTCCCAGCCCCATCTCCCATCTCCTAACTCCCAACCCGGGCGAATCGCGATGCATCTGTATCTGGCGCAGCGGCTGTCGCTGGTCCTCCCGACGCTGGTCGGGGTGAGCATCGTCGTCTTCCTGCTCGTACGGCTGCTGCCCGGCGACGCGGTCACGATGCTGCTCCAGGATTACGCGTATGCGAAGGATGCCGACGAGCTGCGGGCCAAGCTCGGCCTCGACCGCCCCATCTACGTCCAGTACGTCGATTGGCTCGGAGGGGCCCTGCGCGGCGACCTCGGCACGTCCTTGCGGAGCAAGACTCCAGTCGGCGAGGAGCTGCTCAATCGGATGCCGGTTACGGCCGAGCTGGGCGTGCTGGCAATGCTGGTCGCGTTGGCCGTGGCGATCCCCGTGGGTGTCCTGGCGGCGGTCCGCCAGGACACCGGGGCCGACTATGTGGCGCGAAGCGCGGCCATCGGGATGCTGGCGATCCCCAGCTTCTGGCTGGGCACCCTCGTCATCACGCTGCCCTCAGTCTGGTGGCAGTGGACTCCGCCGCTGCGCTACACGCGCCTGCTCGACGATCCCGGCAAGAACCTCGGGCACGTCGCGATCCCCGCCATCATCCTCGGCCTGGCGCTGTCCGGCTCGCTGATGCGGCTGACGCGAGCCCAGATGCTCGAGGTGATGCGGCAGGACTTCGTCCGCACCGCCGCCGCGAAGGGGCTGACCGAGCGAGCGGTCATCTTTCGGCACGCGCTCAAGAACGCCTTCATTCCGGTCCTGACCCTGCTCGGGCTGCAGGTCTCGATCCTGGTGAGCGGGACGGTAGTGCTGGAGAGCATCTTCGTGCTGCCGGGCATGGGCCGCTACTTGCTCGAGGCGGTTCAGTACCGCGACTACCCAATAATCCAGGGCTTGAACCTGATCTTCGCCACCGTGATCGTGCTCTCCAACCTGGCCGTTGATCTCCTCTACGGCTGGCTCGACCCGCGCGTCAAGTACCAGTGAGATGAGCACGGCGATCGACCCGCGCGGCGCGCTCGTGCTGGCTCAGCCGGAGGTCCGAGCGGGCGGCCGGCTGACCGTCGAGGCTGGCTGGTCTGCTCGGCTGGGGCGCTTCATGGCCAGGAAGCGCCTCGGTGCCGTCGGCGGCGCAATCGTAGTCGTACTGCTGCTGGTGGCATTGGCCGCACCCTGGCTGGCGCCGTACTCGTACGAGGCCGGTGTGGCGGACGAGCGTCTGCAGGGGCCGTCGCTCCGCCACGCGTTTGGCACCGACGCCAATGGCCGTGACATGCTCAGTCGGATCATCTGGGGCGCCCGCATCTCGGTC
>DASPXK010000203.1:0-15758 GCA_035637315.1 Chloroflexota bacterium | reverse complement strand
TCGAGAGGCAGCATCCTCCCGGCCGTGAGTTCGTCAAGCCCGCGGCGGACGGCGGCATCCTCGTCGTCGCTTAGCGCATCTCCATCGTCGACCAGCGCAAGGATATAGCGCCCGGGCGGGAGCTGTCGCAGCTCTTCCGGTAGACGAGTTCCATCCCACTCGATCTCCGCAACGACGCACCCCCGGCGCGCGGGCCATAACGGGCAATTGTACTGTCCTCCCGGCCGGCTCCATCCAGAACTTGGCCGCTCGCCACCCACGGCGTCCGGGGCCGATAGCCGGCAAACGTCCCCCTCATCCCCGCGAAGCGCACTTGTTCCCGGCCCCTTCTCCCTCCAGGGGAGAAAGGCACGGCTCCCCTCTCCCCCGCGAGGGAGAGGGGGGCGAGGGGCCCGGCTGGGCGAGGGGGTGAGAGCGACAGGGCCAGCCGCCGTGCTATGATTGACTCGCGACTCTGCGCCTCGAATGGTCACGAGGCGCAGGTCGAGCAGTATATGCCCGAGGGTGAGCAGGCCGGTCTCGAAGCGGACTCGCTGGCCGGGCTGCCTTCAGGGTCATCCTGAGCGAAGCGAAGGATCTCATGCTCAGGAGCATTCGCCTCACGCGGACAAGACTCTTCCCTGACCTCAGAATCAAAAACGACGCATGATCTCCGTCGAACGCCCTATGCCGCTCCAGCCAGGCCAGCCCGCTCCCGACTTCACGCTGCCCGCCGTCCAGGCCGACGGCTTCATCTCCCTAGCCGACTACCGTGGCAAGAGCCCCGTCCTGCTGGCCATGTTTCGCGGGCTGTGGTGCTCGTTTTGTCGGCGTCAGATCGCTCGCCTGGGCGGGACGTGCCAAAAGCTTCGGAGTGCCGGTGTCGAGCCGCTGGCCATCGTGGCTGGCAATGTCCGGCGAGCCCGCATCTATACCCGATTTCGTCCGGCGCCCATGCCACTCGTGGCCGATCCGGAGCTGGCTACGTTCCGCTCATACGGTTTGCCCAGTGTTCCGCTCACCGAGGCGATTCGTAGGGCCGTCCAGACTGTTGAAGTGAGGGTGCCCGAGCGCTCTGAACCGGCGACACTGGAGACCGTCTCCGACGAGTTCCATCGGGCCCATCCGTACGAGTGGCAGGAAGTGGATCGAAGCGATTCCGAGCGCACAGGCGCCCAGTCCAACGGGCAGTTTCTGATCGACCGGGACGGGATCGTCCGCTGGGCAAACGTGGAGGGCAGCCGTGGAGGCCTAGCCGAGTTGGTCCAGTTTCCAACCGACGAGGAGCTGCTGGCCGTCGCGCGGACGCTGGCCTGAGACCGCGAGCGGCCCGTCTTCACATCCGATGACACCGAGAGACTGAACGGACGTTGGCGAGCGTGGAAGCCCCCAGACCGGTCCAGCCGGGCGAGCCTGCGCCCGACTTTGCACTTCCGGCCGCGAATGCCGAAGGGACGGTGTCGCTGTCGGACTACCGTGGCAAGAGCCCGCTGCTGTTGGCTCTCTTCCGTGGCTTGTATTGAGGCTTCTGCCGCCGGCACATCGCCCGGTTGGGCGTCACGCGCGAGAGGCTCAAGACGGTCGGAGTCGAGACGGTCGGAGTCGTTGCCAGCCACCCCGAACGCGCACGCCTCTACTACCGCTTCCATCCCGTGCGCGTCCCGCTGGGAGCCGATCCGGACCTGACCACTCACCTCGCCTACGGTCTGCCCCACCCGGCGGTGACGCCAGAGCTCATGCAGGAGTTCGCCACCACTCACATCAACCCAACCGGTGACCTCCCCGAACCGCTCCCAGTGCTCGAGGCGAGCACGGCCATGGCCCGACTCGATGGCTTCGTGCCAAGTGCTACTGACGAGGCCGACAAGCAGCGCCATTTCCCCCAATTGGTTGGGCAGTTCCTGATCGATCGCGACGGGATCGTGCGCTGGGCCAACGTCGAGGCTAGCAGAGGTGGCCTGGCCGAGGCCGGCAAGTTCCCATCAGCTGAGGAGCTGCTAGCCGCCGTGCGGGCGGCCTGGGGGTAGCGAGAGGTATCGTCGACGCATATCTCCGTTTGGGCCATCGCCCCACCCAGGGGTGAGGGCCGAGGTGATCTAGCATGGCATCCGGACTCGAAGGCAGGCTAGTTCAGGTCGGCGACGAGGCGCCCGAGTTCCGCTTACCGGCCGCGCAAGGCGGCGAGGTCGCGCTCTCGGACTACCGTGGCAAGCGCAACGTCGTCCTGCTGTTCGTCCACGGCGCGACCTGACCGTTCTGCCGCCGGCACCTGTCGCAGTTGCGACTCGGATACGCTGACCTCCAGGCCAAGGATACGGAGGTCCTGGCCGTCACGCTCACGGACCCCCAGCGGGGCCCCCAATATCATCAGCTCTTCGACTTCGCCCATCCCTACCTGTGTGACCCAACCGGCGAGACCCCCGAGCGGTACGGGATTCCGATTGACAAGGGCCTGGCTATGCGCGGATTGGTTGGCGGCCTGTTGACGAGCCCGCAGATCTGGCAGCAGATAATCAAGGCCCCGCCCGGCTTTCGGAGTAAAACGGACGAGGGTACGCCAGGCGTCAAGCACGGCAGGGTGGACGGCATCTTCGTCGTCGACAAGCAGGGCATCGTCCGCCACGCGCGGACCGGTTTCGGCGCAAACCTGCTGCCGGGCAACGCGGAGCTGCAGCGCCTGGTCGCCGGGCTGGAGGACGGGCCGGCAGGCGGGGCCCCGAGCTCAGTCGAAACAGGATCGTAACCAATCGACGCGGAGGGCGACCGGCCATGAGCGGATCGGCGGCGGATCGGGAGCGCGTGCAGCTTGGCCAGTCCGCTCCGGAGTTCATCCTCGACTCGATCGACGGGCGTCGGCTGGGGCTGCTCGATTTTCGTGGTCGGGCGCTGGTCCTCTGGCTCTCGCGGGGCGTCTATTGACCGCTCTGCCGTGTGCACCTGTCGCAGTTGCGACGCATGTACCCCGACATCCGGGCCCGCGGCGGGGAGCTCGTCGAGGTCGGCCCCAATGTGCCGGCCAACGCGGTGGACGGTTTACGACAGTATCTGGGCGGACGCGAGCTGGAATTCCCATATCTCTGCGATCAGGGCTGGGGGGTGCACCGGCTGTATGGCCTCCGCCATGTCGACGCCGCCGAGTTTCTGAGAGCGAAGGCCGAGGCCGAGCGCATCAAGGCCAGCGAGAGCCTCAGCCTCAGGCCACCCATGGTCGAGCTCAGACAAATGCTCGAGCACCCGATGGAACAGGGCCTCTTCGTCATCGACCGTGAGGGAGTCATTCGTCTGGCCCACGTGTCCTCGCCTGTCGGACCTCTCCCATCGACCGACGATCTGCTGGCCGTCCTCGACGGCTTGTCCCATGAGAACCCCCCTCTCCCTCTGGGCCCTCTGGGAGAGGGTCGGGGTGAGGGCTAGATGGGCGGTCGGCCGTAGAGGCGGGGCTTGTCCCCGCCCTCGGCCCCAGAGCTTCCTCCCCCTCTCCCACGCTTGGGAGAGGGGGTCGTGGGGTGAGGGCGAAATTTGAGGGACCGGGGGTCGGGGGGTGAGGGCGAAACGTGAGGGAGAGGGGGTCGGGGGGTGAGGGCGAAATTTGTCATAATTCGGTCCCGCGGCTGCGATCAGCGCGGAGTCCCTCACGACGTCAGATGTAAGGATGCTCGATCGACTGTTCAGGAAAGAGAAGCTCGATCAGGGCGTCCAGAGGACGCGGGCAAGCTTTTTCGGCAGGATCCGGACGCTCCTGCCCGCCGAGCGGTCGATCGACGATCAGCTCTGGGACGATCTCGAGGAGCTTCTGCTCCAGGCGGACGTCGGCGTCCAGCTCACCGACGAGCTGATGGAGCGGATGCGCGGCGAGCGGCGGGCCGGCGAGATCCAGAGCTCCGCCGACTTGTTTGGCGCGCTGCGCGACGCGCTCGCCACGTCGCTCGAGGAGGTCGCCTCGCCGAGGACGCTGGTCCAGAAGGGTACGCTTTCGGCCGTTCTCGTGGTCGGGGTGAACGGGGTAGGCAAAACGACCAGCATCGCCAAACTGGGTGACTTCTGGCGCCAACAGGGATACAGCGTTGTGTTGGCGGCGGCGGATACGTTCCGCGCAGCGGCGATCGACCAGCTCAAGATCTGGGGCCAGAGGGCCGAGCTGCCGGTAGTCGCTCACCAGCCGGGCGCCGACCCGGGATCAGTCGTCTTCGATGCCCTCAGTGCAGCGCGAGCACGCGGAGCGGACGTCGTGTTGATCGATACGGCCGGACGACTTCACACCAAGTTCAACCTGATGGAGGAGCTGAAGAAGGTCCGCCGGGTGATCGACAAGCAGGGTATCCCGATGGTCTCGACCGTCCTGGTTGTCGACGCGACGACGGGACAGAACGCGGTCGCGCAGGCGGAGCAGTTCGCCCGCGCGACGGGCCTCGATGGGTTAATCGTGGCCAAGCTGGACGGTTCGGCGAAGGGCGGCGTGATCTTCGCCGTGACCCGCGCGGTCAGGGTTCCGGTCCTGTTCGTCGGGACCGGCGAGAAGCTGGGTGATCTGAGCGACTTCGACCCCGACGACTTCGTCGAAGCACTCGTCGGAGACGGCCGTGTTTGAGAGCCTGTCCGACCGCCTGCAGGGCGTCTTTCAGAAACTGACCAGCCGCGGTCGGGTGAGTGAAGAGGACCTCAAAGTTGCACTGCGAGAGGTCCGAATCGCACTCCTCGAAGCCGACGTCAACCTGCGAGTCGTCAAGCAGTTCGTGGCCAACGTTCAGGAGAAGGCGGTCGGGGCCGAGGTGCTGCACGGTCTCCACGGCGCGCAACAGGTCATCAAAATCGTCCATGATGAGCTGGTGGAGATGCTGGGCGAGGGTGGCGCGCGGCTCGCTGCGGCCCCGGCGCCGCCCACCGCCGTGATGCTCGTCGGTCTCCAGGGCTCGGGTAAGACGACCACCGCGGCCAAGCTGGCGCTTATGCTGCGCAAGCAGGGCCAGCGCCCCCTGCTGGTCGCCGCCGACCCGTACCGCCCCGCCGCCGTCGCCCAGTTACAGGTCCTGGGCCGCCAGCTCGACATCCCCATCTACCAGCAGGAGGGTCGCAGGCCGCCGGAACTGGCCCAGGACGCCTTCCAGCACGGCCGTGAGACGGGCGTCAGCCACCTGATCGTCGATACGGCCGGGCGACACGTGATCGATGAGGCGATGATGCGGGAAGTGGCTGAGATTCGGCAGCGCATCGACCCGCCGGAGGTGCTCCTGGTCGCCGACGCCATGACCGGCCAGGATGCGGTCCGGGTTGCCGAGCAATTCCACCGACAGGTGGGTCTGAGCGGCGTGATCCTGACCAAGTTGGATAGCGACGCGCGCGGCGGCGCGGCGCTCTCGCTGCGGGCCGTGACCGGCGTGCCCATCAAGTACATCGGCGTCAGCGAGAAGCTGGATGGACTAGAGCCGTTCCACGCCGACCGGATCGCGTCGCGCATCCTGGGCATGGGCGACGTGATGACGCTCGTCGAGCGCGCTCAACAGTTGACCGACGCCGACCAGGCCAAAGCGCTCGAGAAGAAATTCCGCACCGCCACGTTCGACCTCGAGGACTTCCTCGATCAGCTGGGCAAGGTGCGCCAGATGGGGCCGCTCGACCAGCTGCTGGGGATGATCCCCGGGCTGGGCCAGGCGGTCCGCGGCCAGGACCTTCAGCTCGAGGAGAAGCACGTCAAGCGGATCGAGGCGATGATCCAGTCGATGACGCCGGACGAGCGACGCCATCCCGAGATCATCGGCAGCAGCCGCAAACGACGAATCGCGCGCGGCAGCGGGACGACGCCGGCTGAGCTCAACAAGCTACTGAACCAGTTTCGCGAGATGCAGAAGATGATGAAGATGGTCTCGCGCGGCCGAATGCCGCGCGGCTTCCCGTTTGGGGCCCGCTGATTTTCCCCCTCTCCCACGCTTGGGAGAGGGGGATCAGGGGGTGAGGGCGAAACGCTTGGGAGAGGGGTCAGGGGGTGAGGCGCGACCACCCGGAGGCCCATCCGTTGACAGAAGTTAGGGTCGTTCCAGGTTCGGAGCGCCCAAGTTTGTGATCCTGGGCGCTCGAGAACGCCCGAATAGACTGGTAACCTCTCTATAATGGTGCCAGCGACGTGAGGCGCGGGCTGGTTCGAGGTCGCCACGCGCTTCCTGTGACAACACGCCCTTACAGGGGGGCAAGCAACCACGGGGCCCCGGGCTATACACAGCCCCGCCTGAGGCGGGCGGCGGGCCCTCCTTCCGAGCGGCACGAGACTCACCGCTCGCAGCATTTCCCGACCACCCAGGGGGGACAGCGGATGGCGCGTCTAGTGGCGCGAGAAGAGACGAAGCAGAAGCTCCTTCAGCTTGCCCGCGAGCGCGGATTCGTCACCCTGGAGGATGTCGCGCGGGCCGTGCTCGACGAGCCAGTCGATCTCGACGATCTGCGTGAGACGCTCGAGGAAGCGGGTTTCGAGCTGGTCGAATCGGCCGACGACGACGAGGACGAGACCGACTCGCCACAGCCACTTGCCTGGGGTCCCGAAGTCGCCGAGCCCGAGCCCGAGGCCGAGGTCGAGGAAGAAGTGATCGGCGCGCACATCCTGCGCGCTGCTGCGCTCGAGGCCGAAGAGCTGATGCCTGACACGCCGGCCGCCATCTACCTGCGTGATATCAGCCGAGTGCCGCTCCTGACCGCCGAGGAAGAGGTCGATCTGGCTCGGTCCCTCGAGCGAGGCGAAGCCGCGAATCAAAGGCTGGCCCACGGGGCTTACAGACCAAGCGGGGAAGAGCGCCTGCGGTCCGAGATGGTGGCAGGGGCCGAGGCGCGCAAGAAGCTGACCGAGTCGAACCTGCGCCTGGTCGTCTCGGTCGCGCGAAAATACATGGGCCGCGGTCTACCGCTCCTCGACTTGATTCAAGAAGGCAACATCGGTCTGTCGCGAGCGGTTGAGAAGTACGATTACCGCAAGGGCTACCGCTTCAGCACCTATGCCTACTGGTGGATTCGCCAGGCCGTGACTCGCTCGATCGCCGATCAGGCGCGGACGATTCGCGTGCCTGTCCACATGATCGAGTTGATCGGGGACGTCTACAAGGCCTCGCGTGACTTGCAGCAGGGGCTGGGACGTGAGCCGGACGCCGAAGAGATCGCCGGCAAGATGGGCACGACGCCCGAAAAGGTGCGCCAGATCCTGCGCGCGGCCAAGCAACCGATCTCCCTGGAGACCCCTATCGGCGAAGACGATGGCAGCACCATCGCCGACTTCATCGCGGACCGCTCCGCTCGCGCTCCAGCCCAGGCCGCCGACGAGGCGATGCTCAAGGACCACGTCGAGAGTGCCCTCATGGAGCTCAACCCCCGCGAGCGCCAGGTGCTGCGGATGAGGTTCGGACTGGAAGACGGCCGCGACCGCACCCTCGGCGAGATCGGCGAAGAGCTCGGCGTCAGCCGCGAGCGAGTCCGCCAGATCGAATCGGAGGCGCTCGCCAAGCTGCGCCATCCGCGCCTTAGGAATCGCCTGCGCGAGTTCGTCGAGTAGCGCGCCCCCTACATCGCGCGCCCCAGGAGTCACCTTGCCGCGCTCGTTTACGCCATCGGCTCGCCGTGCTGCGCGCGCCGATCGCATCCGGCTCGACCTCCTGCTGGTGGAGCGCGGCCTGGCGCCGAGCCGCGAGAAGGCCCAGGCCCTCGTGCTGGCCGGCGCGGTGACCGTCGACGGCCGCGTCGCCGAGAAGCCCGCCGAGCTGATCGAGGCCGGCGCCAGGCTGGCCGTCGAAGCCGCGGGCGGCTTCGCGAGTCGGGGTGGCCTGAAGCTGGACCATGGCCTCGAGCGATTCGGCATCCCAATCGACGCCCGCGTCTGTCTGGACGTTGGAGCCTCGACGGGCGGCTTTACCGACTGCTTGCTCAAGCGCGGCGCGCGACGCGTCTACGCGGTCGACGTGGGGTATGGCCAGCTCGATTGGGGCTTGCGGAATGACCCGCGCGTGGTCGTGCTGGAGCGCACCAACGTCCGCCACCTGGCCGAGCTGCCGGAGCCGATCGACCTGGCTGTGGTCGACGTGTCGTTCATCTCGTTGCGGCTGGTGCTGCCACCAATCGGTCGACTGCTGCGGCCGCGCGCGCCGATCGTGGCGCTCGTCAAGCCCCAATTCGAGGCCGGCCGGGGTGATGTTGGCAAGCGCGGCGTGGTCCGCGATCCGCGGGTCCATCGCCGCGTTCTGTTCGACCTGTGGCGCTGGTGCGCCGAGCACGGCTTCGACCTTCGCGGACTCACCGCCTCGCCGCTGCGCGGACCGGCCGGCAACGCCGAGTTTCTCCTCTGGCTAACCAACCAGTCGCGAGTCACGAGTCGCGAGCCGCGAGTCATGGATTTGGGCGCGGACAGCGAGGCAGAGGAGGCGGTCCGACGAGCGCTCGGGGAAATACCCCCACTCGCGACTCGCGACTCGCCACTCGCGACTCGCCCATGATGCGCGTAGCTTTGATTCACCAGCCGTATCGGCCGGAAACCGGCCAGTGCGCCCGTGACGCGGCCGGCTGGTTGGAATCGCAGCACTGCAAGTCCCAGCTGCTGTCCGCGTTCGAGCTCGATCGCCACGACCCGACCCCGTTCGGCCTCGCCCTCTCGTTCGGCGGCGACGGCACTACCCTGCGCACGGCGCGCTGGGCCTCTGGCGCCGGTCTGCCGATCGTCCCGGTCGGGATGGGGACGCTCAGCTTCTTGGCAGAGCTCGTGCCAGGCCAGGTAGAGGACTCGCTTGGCCCATACCTGGCCGGCGACTACTGGCGCGACGAGCGAGCGATGCTCCACGTGCAGGTCGAGGGCTCGGCGCCCCACCGAGCGCTCAACGACGTGGTGGTCGCGCGGGGCGCGGCCCTGAGGGCGGTCAGCATCGAGCTGGCCGTCGAAGGCCAGCGCGTCACGCGCTTCACGTCAGACGGGGTCGTTGTTGCCACAGCGACCGGCTCGACCGCCTACGCGCTCGCGGCGGGCGGCCCGGTCCTGGCCCCTGACCTGCGCGACATCGTCGTCGTGCCCATCGCCGGGCACCTGTCGGCCGTCCGGAGCCTCGTCCTGCCAGAGTCCGTGGAGATCGAGTTGCGGCTCGTGCGCACCCAGCCGGGCGTCCTGTCCGTGGATGGGCAGGTCGACGGCGACCTCCCCGTCGATTGGCCGGTCAGCATTCGGCTCGCCACAGAGCGGACCGTTTTCGCCCGCCGTGGCGACCGCCGAGCGTTCTACGCCCACCTCACCACCAGACTCCGCCGCGACTGATGTTGCACGCCCTCACTCCTCGTTCCTCATCGCTCATCCCTCACTCCTGGCGATGTTGTCGCAGCTAACCATCCGCGACTTCGCGATCGTGGACCGTCTCGCCATCTACTGGGCGGCCGGGCTGAACGTCGTGACGGGCGAGACGGGCGCGGGCAAGTCGATCATCATCGATGCGGTCGGAACGCTGCTGGGCGGTCGCGTCTCGCCGGACTTCGTCCGTGGCGGCGCCGACCGCGCGCTGGTCGAGGGGGTCTTCGACCTGTCGGGCGCGGCGGACATCACCGAGCTTCAAGGCGCCCTGGGCGAGTACGGCCTGGACCTGGAAGATGGCGGCCTCATCCTGGCCCGCGAGGTCGCGGCGGCGGGCGGTCGGAGCGTCGCGCGGATCAACGGGCGGGCAGTGCCGGCCTCGGTGCTCCAGCAGGTCGGGGAGCAGCTCGTGGACATCCACGGCCAGAGCGAGCACCTGTCGTTGCTCCGACCCCGCGAGCACCTCGAGCTGCTGGATCGCTACGCCGGGCTTGGCCAGGAACGGGCCCGGCTGGCAGACGTGGTGGCCGATCTGCGCAGCGTCGAGCGCGAACAGGCCCAGGTGCGCGATGAGGCGCGGCGGGCCGAGCGTGAGCAGGTGTTGCTCCGCCACGAGGTGGCCCAGATCGAGGCTGCGAGCCTGGCCGAGGGCGAGGAGGAGGAGCTACTGGCAGCCCGCGGCCGCCTGCGGAACGTGGAGCGCTTGCGCGCGGCCGTCTCGACCGCCTACGCGGCTATCAACGGTGATGAGGACCAGGCCGGCGCGGCCGCGCTACTGCAGCAGGCGGCATCCGCTTGCTCGGACGCGATCAGCTTCGACCCGGCCCTGGAAGGCGAGGCCGAAGTGCTCAGCGGCACGGCCGCCCAGCTGAGCGAGTCGGCTCGGACGCTGCGCAAATACCTCGACACGGTCGAGGAGGATCCTCAGCAGCTCGAGGCGGTCGAGGAGCGGCTGCTGGCGATTGCCGACCTGAAGCGCAAGTTTGGCGACACGATCGCCGACGTGCTGGTCTATGCGGACCACGCCCGCGGCCGTCTGCTGGCGGTCGAGCGCCAGGACCAGCTGCTAGCCGAGCTGGCCGAGCGGAAGGCCGCCTTGCGCGAGGCGGTTGCCGCCCTGGCAGCCGACCTCTCGGCGCGTCGAGTGGCGGCCGCCGCGACCCTGTGCTGCGCGGTCGAGTCGGAGCTGGCCGACTTGAACATGTCCGGCACCAGATTCGTCGTGCAGATCGAACAGTCCGACGACGAGGGCGGCGTGGCGGTGGCAGTCGGCGGCCATGAGCGGACGTTGGCTTTCGATCAGAGCGGCGTCGACCGAGTAGAGTTCCTGATCGCCGCCAACCCCGGTGAGGAGCCAAAGGGGCTGGGCCGGATCGCCAGCGGCGGCGAGCTGGCCCGCGTCTCGCTCGCCCTCAAGGCCATCCTGTCGCGCGTCGATCGCCGCCAGACGTTGATCTTCGACGAGATCGACGTCGGCGTGGGTGGGCGCAGCGCGCCCGTTGTGGGCGAGAAGCTGTGGGGCCTGACGGCCGAGCACCAGGTCCTGTGCGTGACCCACATGCCGCAGGTGGCCGCCTACGCCGATGCCCACCTGCTGGTCACCAAGGCGGCCGACGCCGCCTCCAGCCGCGTCGAGGTCCGCCATTTGGAGCCGGCCGAGCGCGTCGACGAGCTAGCAGCGATCCTCGGCGGCCAGGGGGGCGGCCAGGGCGCCCGCCGCAACGCCGAAGAGCTGCTCGAGCGCGCCGCGGCCTGGAAACGCTCCAAACGTCGGCCGAAGCAGAGGTAGGGCGCACCCGTGTGTGCGCCGCCTGCCTTCTGGGAACGCGATACCACCGCTGAAGACGCCTAGCCCACAAGGAGAAGACGCCCACCTGCTGGTCACCAAGGCGGCCGACGCCGCCCACAGCCGCGTCGACGTCCGCCATTTGGAGCCGTCCGACCGCCTCGACGAGCTAGCAGCGATCCTCGGAGCCTAGCAGGAAAGGTATGCCAACGCGACCGTCAAGGAGCGCCGCAATCGCGCGCGGCGACAGCGATGTACTCGGGCCGCGCGCCCTCAACCGCGCACTGCTCGAGCGCCAGCTGCTGCTGCGTCGATGGAAGCTGTCCGCCGCCGAGGCGATCCAGTGGCTGGTCGGCATGCAGGCTCAGGCGCCCAGCTCGCCCTACGTCGGCCTGTGGACGCGACTGGCCGGCTTCGACCACGACGAGCTGGCCCAGCTGATCCGCGACCGGGCCGCGGTGCGCATCGCTCTGATGCGCTCAACCATCCATCTGGTCACCGCCCGCGACTGCCTGGCCCTGCGCCCCGTGCTGCAGCCGGTCCTGGACCGCAACCTGTACGTCGGCAGCCCCTTTGGCCGGGCTGTCGTCGGAATGGACACAGCGGCGCTCGTGGCGGCCGCTCGGGCACTCATCGAGGAGCAGCCGCGCACGATGGCAGAGCTCGGCAGGCTGCTGCAGGAGCAGTGGCCCGATCGCGACGCCACTTCCCTCGCCTACGCCATCCGCAACATGGTGCCTCTGGTCCAGGTGCCACCCCGCGGCATCTGGGGCGCCAGCGGGCGGGCCACCTGTACCACGGCCGAGGCCTGGCTCGGCCATCACCTCGGGGCCGACTCCTCGCCGGACGAGATGATCAGGCGGTACCTGGCCGCGTTCGGCCCGGCCAGCGTCAGGGACATCCAGGCCTGGTCGGGCCTGACCCGTCTGCGCGAGGAGACAGAGCGGCTTCGGCCACGCCTGCGCACCTTCCGCGACGAGCATGGCAACGAGCTGCTCGACCTGCTCGACGCCCCGCGGCCCCACCCCGACAGCCCGGCCCCACCACGCTTCCTCCCCGACTACGACAACGCGCTCCTCGGCCACGCCGACCGCTCCCGCATCATTCCCGACGAGCACCGCAAGCCGCTCCTCCTCATCGGCCAGCCCACCGTGCTCGTCGACGGCTTCGTCCGCGGAACATGGAAGATCAAGCGGCAGCGCGGCGCCGCCACCCTGCTCATCGAGCCCTTCGAACCGCTCAGCCAGCACGACCGCACCGCCCTGGCCGAGGAGGGCGCCCGGCTGCTCACCTTTGCCGCCACCGACGCCCAGGCCCATGATGTCCAGTTCATCGCCCCGTGATCGGCCAGCACATCGAAGCCTCCGTTCACGTGGCGGAGCGTCGGGGCCGTTGTGATTCACTCTACCTGGGCGTCCGTGTGAGCAATGTTTGAACGTTATTCCTTCGTGGCGGTAAAAACGCGCGATCTGGCGCGAGCGCGTCGCTTCTGGGCCGACGCCCTGGGCTTCCCCGTGACAGAGGAGAAGCCCGGCGATTTCTTCATGGTCAATGCTGGCGGCCTTCGCTTATGCGTCGATCTCGCCGCGGGAAAGAGGCACAAGCCCGGCGGAAGCGACCCAGTCATCGGGTTGAAGGTTACGTCCGTGAAAGACGTTCTCGCCAAGCTGGCCGCCTTCGGCATCAGCCCCTTCGAGGGGCGATCGGCTAGCGCCGGAGGAGAGTATGCTCAGATCAAAGATCCGGATGGTCGCACTGTTATCCTGACAGAAACCGACTAACGTACACTCAGTCGGGAACGAGCTGCCGGTCCGATCTACACCCATAACTGAGGAAGGACCCTCGTCATGAAGTATCTGGTCATGGGAACGGAGGGACCCGGGTTCGCGTCGCCGGAGGAGACCGTGGCCGTGCTGGAAAAGGGCATTCTCCCGACGTTCGACGCGCTGCTGAAGCTCGAAGGCGAGAAGAAGATCCTCGCTGGCGGCCTCCCAGTTGGTGATCGCGCTTTCGTGTTCATCGCCGAGGCCTCGTCCAACGAGGAGCTCGACGGCATGCTGAGGGACATCCCCGCCTGGGGGGTGCTGAAATGGCAGGTCACCGCCCTGCAGAGCTTCGAGGGGCGGGCCGCTCAAGAACGCCAGAACGTCGCGCAACTCAAGAAGCAGCTCCGGTAAGGTCGCAAGCGCCTACCAGAATCGCAGGGTCCGAGCAGGCCGGCCGGGCTTTCCATAATTTTGACAAGCGCCCGGGAACGAGATCATAGTAGGGTGCCCGGTCACAGGTGGGCTCACCTCTCTTCACCACCCGCTAGCGCAGCGCTTGGAGGGCCCCGATGATCCCCGCCAAGTTCGAGTACCACGCCCCGACGGCGCTACCAGATGCGATCGCTCTCCTCGAACGATACGCCGACGACGCGAAGCTCCTGGCGGGCGGACAGAGCCTGATCCCAATGATGCGCTTCCGACTGGTCGAGCCGGGTCACCTGGTCGCCATCGGCCGCATCGACGGCCTGGCCTACGTCCGCGAGAGCGATGGCCACCTCGCCATCGGCGCCATGACTCGGGAGGCCGACCTCGAGCACGCGCCCCTGGTCGCCGAACGCTACCCGATCTTGAGGGACACCAGCGCGGTGATCGCCGACCCGCTCGTTCGGAATCTGGCCACCATCGGCGGCAATCTGGCTCATGCCGACCCGGCTAACGATCATCCCGCGACGATGCTTGTGTTGGGCGCGGAAATCGTCGCCGAGGGTCCGAACGGGCGCCGCACGATCGCCATCGACGATTTCTTCGAGGACACCTTTACCACCGCTCTTGGCACCAGCGAGGTGCTGGTCGAGATCCGGATACCGCAGCCCAGAGCGCGGAGCGGCGCGGCGTATCTCAAGCTCGAGCGCAAGGTTGGCGACTTCGCCATCGTCGGAGTCGCCGCGCGGGTGACGCTCGATGAAAGCGGGGCTTTCGATTCGGTCGGCATCGGCCTGACCAACGTCGGGCCAACGCCGATTCGCGCCCGCAAAACGGAGAGCTCGTTGATCGGGCAACGCCCGAGCGACGAAGTTTTGAAAGCGGCTGGGGCGTCGGCGGCCGGCGAGGCCGAGCCGGTGACCGACGGTCGCGGCCCTGCCGAGTACAAGCGCGCGATGGTCCGAACCCTGACGATACGTGCAGTGAGGCAGGCGCTCGAGCGGGTCCGATAGCCTGCGAGGCTTGCCCCGCCGCCGTGAAAGGAGCCAACCATGAGCGAGGGCACCGTTGCGGTCCGCGTGACGGTAAATGGCGAGAGCCGCCAGGCTGACGTCGAGCCGCGGCTCCTGCTCGTGCACTTCCTGCGCGAGACGCTCGGCCTGACCGGCACCCACATCGGTTGTGATACGACCAGTTGCGGCGCCTGCACCGTGATCCTGGACGGCCGCCCGATCAAGTCCTGCACGATTTTCGCGGTCCAGGTGGTCGGCCGCGAGATACGGACCGTCGAAGGCCTCGAGCAGAACGGTGTGCTGCACCCGATCCAACAAGCCTTTTGGGATGAGCACGGCCTTCAATGTGGTTTCTGCACCCCGGGCATGTTGATGACTGGCGTTGCTCTGCTGGAATCGAACCCGAGCCCGGGCGAAGACGAGATTCGGCGGGCCATCTCCGGCAACCTGTGCCGGTGCACCGGGTACGTGAACATCGTTAAATCCGTGCAAAGCGCCGCCGCGACGATGCGGGACGCTGCAATGACGTCGGTCCCGAGCCCCTAATTCTGTCGGGGCGGGGTTTCCCCGCCCTGGGGCGCGGGGACCGCGCCCCTACGGAACTCGGAACCCGGAACGCGGAACTGGAGAAAGGCCATGGCTACCGAAACTCCCATCCAGGGCATGGGTCACAGCGTCAAGCGCAAGGAGGACCCGCGCTTCGTCCGCGGCAAGGGCACCTACGTCGACGACGTGAAACTGCCCGGCATGTTGTACCTCGATATCGTCCGCAGCCCGTACGCCCACGCCCGGATCACCAATATCGACGCCAAGGCGGCCCTGGCGCTGCCAGGCGTGCTGGCCGTCATCACCGGCCGTGACCTGAACGCCGCTGGCCTGGCCTGGATGCCGACCCTGATGTCGGACAAGCAGATGGTCCTGCCCGTCGACCGCGTCGTCTACCAGGCTCAAGAAGTCGCCGCCGTCGTCGCTACGGAGCGCTACATCGCCGCCGACGCGGTCCGGCTGGTGGACGTCGACTATGAGCCGCTGCCGGTCGTGGTCGATCCAAAGAAGGCGCTTGAGCCGGACGCCACGCTGGTTCGGGTCGACCGTGAGCAGAAGACCAACCACATCTGGCACTGGGAGGCCGGGGACGCGGCCGCGACCCAGGCCGCCTTTGATGCGGCAGACGTCGTCGTCAAGCAAGCCATCTACATCCCGCGCATCCACGTGGCCTCTATTGAGACCTGCGGCTGCGTGGCGAGCTTCGACGCCGTTTCGGGCAAGCTGACCATCTGGATGACGACCCAGGCGCCACACGCGATCCGTACCGTTTTCTCCCTGGTAAGCGGCATCCCGGAGCACAAGATCCGCGTCATCTCGCCCGACATCGGCGGCGGCTTCGGCGGCAAGGTGCCGGTCTACCCGGGCTACGTCGTTGCCGTCGTGGCGGTGTTGCAGACCGGCAGGCCGGTCAAATGGATCGAGGATCGCTCGGAAAACCTGCAGGC
>DASPXK010000202.1:0-15716 GCA_035637315.1 Chloroflexota bacterium | reverse complement strand
CGCGAGCGCCATACTCGGCGAGGTTGGGCGGCGACTCGTGACCGAGATCCGTGACAGGCGCGGTCTCGCGCCCGGCATCAGCTCCTCCTACAGCAGCCTGACCGACGTCGGGGCATGGTGGACACTGGTCGGGACCTCGCCAGAAAACGTCGACACGGTGATCGATCTGGTGCTGGATGAGCTGCGCCGCATCCGGGAACAGCGGCTCACAACCGACGAGCTCGCCGACGCCAAACGCTACATCGAGGGCCGGGCGGTGCTCAACCTGCAGACCAGCTCCGCCTTTGCCCAGTACCTGGCCGACCGCGAGGTGCTCGGCGTGGAGCCACCCCTGCAGGAATATCTCAGACGGGTGAGCAGGGTGACCGTCGACGACGTCGCGCGGGTGGCAAACACCTACCTGGACGTGTCAGCGTACACATTGGTCGTCTTACGCCCGGGCGCATCCGCGTAGGCTCGGATGGCCGAGCCCTACAGCACGATTACTTCCAGCCTGCCAGCCCCCGAGTCGTACACGGCACAGGCTGGGGGCCCCTTGCCCGCGAATGGAAGGCCGGTCGTGCCGACGTTGATGGCATAGCGGACGCTCGGCACCGGACGGCGCAGGGCGATCGTGGCGGGCTGGCTACTGACGACCGCGTCGTAGATGAGTTCGGGGGCTTCGTCCGGGCCAGGCAATCGCCAGACCCGAGCGCGGTGGGTGTGGCCGAACAGGAAGAGGCCGGCCCGCTCTCGCTCAAGTCGACGGTACGCTCGACGAAAGCCGTTTCGGATCTCGCTCGAGTTGAGGTCGCGGTCCAGGCGCGGGTCGCCGTGGACAGCCACGAAATCGTCGGCCCGCAGACTCGCGGGGAGGCCCAGCACGTAGGCTCGGGTCTCGTCCGCGACACGATGTTGCCAGTCCAGGTCCCTGTTTCCAACCACCGACACGTCGGCCAGCGATCTGATCAGCGCCACACAGCCATCAGGATCGCCACGACCGAGCGAGTCCCCGAGAAAGGCAAACCGTTCGGCGCCCCCCAAACGACACAGCCGCACTGCTTCCTGGAGAGCGGGCAAGTTACCGTGGACGTCCGAAACGACTCCCCAGATCGTCATCCTGGGCCTTCATTGTCATGCTGAGCCTTGATTGTCATCCTGAGCGAAGCGAAGGACCCGTGCGCAGGCCCGGACCACGGATCCTGGCTGCGCTCAGGATGACACCAGGCGCTCCACTCGCCACAGCCCAAAACCGGCCCGACGGCGGAGACGCTCCTCTTCTTCACCGGGCAGGGGCAGAAGCCGCAGGCTGGTCGAGAGGCGACTCGCGGTCTGGGGCGAGAGGACGGCCACCTGGCCCCTGGCTGGCCGCAGGGCAGTGTCCATCTCAGCCGGCGGCACCCGCCGCACTTCGAGCCCACCGTCGAGGATGAGCAAGTACTCGAGCACGCCCACACCTTCCCGAGCAGTCGATAGGCGTGTGCCGCTCAGCGAGGCATCGAAGACCACCGGTTGGCGCGGCTCGGCCGCCCGGACCAGCGCCGCGGCTCGGTACAGCTCGTAGTTGTTCGGCCCATCGCGGAGGGCCGCGCGGTAGTAGCCAATCAGGGAAAGTAGCGGGACCAATGCCAGGGCAGCGACTGCCAGACCGCCGCGATTCTGCCAAGACGGTGTCGGCAGGCGCTGGCGGACCAGCTCGACCGCCACGGCGAGCGCGGCGAACGCCGCGGGCAGGAGCGGGGCGAAGTATCGCCCGTTGAACAGCGGCTCGAACTTGCCGCCCAAGAGCGGAAGCGCCAACACCGTCGAGCCTACCGCCCACAGGGGCAGGCCTACTCTGCGGCGGGCGAGGACCACCAGGCCCAGCAGGGACAGGAGCGCGTAGCCGAGCGCGATTGGCTGGTCGAGACCGGTGAACGCCCCGCGCCTCTCGCCGATTGCACTGCCGACGAGCAGCGGTAGGGACGCCAGCAGCGCAAGGATGTTCTGGACGTATCGCTCCGGGGAGCTAGGTCGCCCACCCGAGTAGGCGGCCTCGACCTGACGGGCCTCGTCGAGCGACTGAAAGCCCGTCGCGACGTTGAAGGCGACCAGTGGCGCGTTGACCAACAGAAAGAGGGCGAGGGCGAGGCACGCTGGCCGCCTGCTGGCCGAAACCAGGCCGTGGCTGGCCGCCCAGATCAGCACGCCAGGCAGCAGGGCCACGGCGGACGGATGGGTGTGGATTGCCAGGCCAAAGGCGAGCCCGGCCAGCGCGAGCGAGCGTCCGCTGCTGCCTACTGCTCGCACCAGGAGCCAAAGTCCGGCTGTCGAGAAGAGGGGGGTCAGCGAATGAGACCAGGCGATGTGGGAGCTGACAACGACGTGGACCGCCGAAGTGGCTAACAGGGCCGACCCGAGCGCACCGATCGTGCGCTCGACGTGCGCCAGTTCAGCGGCTCGAGCGAGGTCGCGAGCCAGAAGATAGGTGACCCCGACGGTCGCCGAGCCGATCGCCAGGATTACAGCACGCGGCAGCTCGGAGCTCGGCCCGAGCAGCCAGAAGCCGAGCCCTAGGATGCAATTCCAGAGCGGGCCGATGTAGGCGTCGACGTTGGTCACTGGTACGAGCTGGCCGCGCGCAACGGCCAGGGCCCGGATGACCTCGTCCGTCTCGTCGGTAAAGCGCGGGATCGCCCAGATGTACGGCGCCCGAACCACGGCCGCGGACAGGACGAGTCCGGCAGCCAGAACGGCCTCGCTTTCGAGGAGCCGATTTCCCCAGAATCGGCTGGACACGACGGGCGAAACGGCCACCACTAGCGAACGGTGATCGTGCCCAGGTCCAGCTGGTCGCCGAGCGCCGCCAGGGTGGACCCAGGCCCGGCGTGGATGGGTGCCGGACCGCCGTTCGGTCGCTCGAGGGCCAGGGTAAGCGTGTAGGCGCCTGGCGATACGTCGTTGTCGACCTGGACGCGGACCGTCTGGAACTGCCAGCGGCCGGCCGTCCAAGTTGGCAGCTCTTGCGGTCCGTCGCCAACCCGCCAGTCGCTCTCCTGGACGGCACGGCCATCTGGGCCGCGGAGCCGCAGCACGACGTGATGGTCGGGCGGTGAAGACACCAGCGCCTCCCAATGGAGCGTGAGCGCGAACCGCAGGCCGGGCTTCAGCTCGGCCCGATCGATACTGTACCCGAGCAACGCCGCGGGGCCGATCTCCGCCCGCAGCGAAGTCTGGATCCCCCCCGATAGAGCGGCGCGGGCGGCCGCCAGGTCGACGTCCGGACGCACGTATACGCGCCGAAAGCGGTTCGGTCGCCGCTGGACGTAGGACTTGACGAGCAGGTAGTTGCGGTCGGCGAAGGCAAGGTAGCGCGGCAGTTGCCCGAGGTGCTCGTCCTGTACGACGAGGACGCGCGCGCCGAAGCGCTGCGTCTCCGCGATGGCTTGCTCGGCGGTCAGCGCTCGGGCGAGGATGCGGTTCCAGGACAGGTCCGCCAGATACGGCGGCACCAGCCGTCCGGTCGCCAGGGCCAGGTACGCGTCGTCCATGACGATGAAGTCGCTGGGCCCGGCTACGGCTCTGGCGAGCCGCACGTCGTCCGCGTAGCGCTCGGCGTCGTCGCCAGGCGAGCGGCTGATCAGGCCGTTGTCTTGCGCCACGATCCCAGGTCCGCCACCCAGGTAGACCACGCTTGCGGCCATGGAAGCCACGCCCAAAGCGGAGAGACCCTCGCCGCGCTGGAGCAGCCCCCTCGCGGCGCGCGTCGCGTCCACCAGTGCTACGCCGGTGAGGAGCGCCAGCGGCGGCATCACGTAGACGAGGTGCTTGGGCCAGAGCGGCGAGTAGAGCAGCATCAGCCCCAGGGCGGCCCCAAGCCACGCCACGAGGGAGCCCACCAGAATGGGCCGGCGGCGGGCGAGCGCGGCGGCCCCCACCCCTGCCGCCAGCACAAGCCCGATCCCTTCCCGGCCCAGCTCGCTACGGACAAGGCCCCAGTTGGCCGCCAGCTCCCAGCCCCGGGCGGCCCGCGCCGCGAGGCGGTAGCCGATGACCTGCTCGTAGATCTGAGCCGGCCCCGCCAGAGCCACGACGACTCCCACCCCAAGCAGGCCAACAGCCCCGAATATCAGGAGATCAGTCAGGCGCGAAGATAAACCTAACCCCCCTGGCCCCCCTTCCCTAAAGGGAAGGGGGGAAGAGAGCTCCCCCTTCCCTTTGGGGAAAGGGGCTGGGGAACAAGTGCGCTTCGCGGGGTTAGGTTTACGAACCAGGATCAACACGAGAGCCGCCGCGCCGGCCACAGCCGCCATGGGCTTGGCGAGGACACCGAGGGCGAGCAACAACGCCGATCCCACCAGCCAGATTTGCCCGCCGCCGCGGCGATACCTGGCCAGAGCGCAGACGGCCAGGACGGCCGGGACGAGCGAGGGCACCTCGACGAAGGCGAGCCGGGAGTTCTCCAGGTAGATCGGGCTGACGGCCAGGATCGCGGCGGCTGCGAGGCCGACGCGCGCTCTCTCCAACTCGCGTCCGAGCCAGTACACGCCCGCGATACCTGCCAGCGAGTAGACGACCACCGCCAGGCGCGCCGCTACGATGTCGCCACCGAACAGTGCGTAGAGTGGGTAAAAGACTGCTAGCGAGAGGGGGCCCTGTGAAGCATAGATCTCCGTGACGGGGCGAAAGCCGGCTGCCATGAGCCGGAGCTGGAGGCCGCGGATGCCCTCATCTGAGATGTCAGTATCCTTGGTGATGCCTACCAGGCGGAGCCAGAGGGCCAACGCCAATACGACGACAGTAGGCAGTAAGCAGTAGGCAGTAGGCAGCAGACCGGATACGGCCGGCCAGATGATCCACCTCTGCCGTGGCCGGTGCTGCGACACCGCCGCCGCACGCTGAGCGCTACTCACCGCCTACTGCCCACTGCCCACTGCCCACTGCCCACTGGTCAGGGCAGCAGTTCACCCGCGACGATCCGACGGGTGGCACCCTCTGCGGTGCGGACTAAGAGCGTTCCGTCGGAGGCCGAGCCCAGGATCACGCCTTCGATCTCCTCGCCCTGCTCGCGGACTCTGACTCGCTGGCTGACGCCCCACAGACGCTCGTTCCAAGCCGGCCAGAGAGCCGTGGAGAGCCGCTCGGCGGGAAGCTTGAGCCAGACATCCATTCGCTCCAACATCACCACCAGCAGCTCACCTCGATGGACCGGGCGGCCTGCCTCGAGCGCCAGCGAGGTGGCGTTCGGCAGCCCGGCAAGCGTTGCCTGGTCGACGTTGACGTTGATCCCGATCCCGACGACGACCGTGCGCTCGGCGCCATCGTCGGTGGCCTCGGCTAGGATCCCGGCCGCCTTCTTGCCCGCGAGCATCATGTCGTTCGGCCACTTGATGGCTGGCTCCAGCGCGAGCAGACGCTCAACAGCCTCACAGACGGCCAGTGAGGCAAGCATCGTATAGGCGTGAGGTGCCACGCCTGAGCGCCGTAGCAGCACGCTGACCAACAACCCAGAACCAGGCGGGGCCGTCCACGACCTTCCGTGCCGTCCGCGGCCGGCGGTCTGGTAGTCGGCGACGAACGCCGAGCGGTCTGGCCAGCCACGTCGCGCCGCCGCGCGTGCCAGATCGTTCGTCGACGTCACCGAAGACTCGTGCACCACCTGCCATCCGTCGGGCAGAAGGGCTCGCTCCAGGAAGCGCCCCAGATCGACGGCGACGGCTGGATGGCTCATCCCGGGTCGCGATTATATCAGTGAAGTCCCCCACCCTCTCGCCCCCTCCCCCAAGCTTGGGGGAGGGGGTTGGGGGTGGGGGCTTATGTGGGACTCCAAAGTCCAAAGTCCAACAGTCAGAGGCTGTGAAGAAATCGCAGTGGGCCGGATTGTCATTCTGAGCGCAGCGAAGAATCCGTGCCCGGACAGCGGATCCTTCGCTTCGCTCAGGATGACAATGAAGGCTCAGGACGTGCTGAGCTCGGGTTGGACTAGACTTCGGACGCGAGCCCTGGGACTTTGGACGTTGGACTTTGGACGTTGGACTTTCGACCTTTGGACGCGCTGCTGATCGGAACCACCAGTGACGGCAAAATGCGCGAGTACAGGGACCTGTTCGCCGAGCTTCCAGCGGGGCTGGTGACGCCGTCCGAGCTGGGCATCGAGCTGGACGTCGTGGAAGGCGACCACTCGTTCGCCAACAACGCGGCCCAGAAAGCAGGGGCCTACCAGGCGGCCAGCGGACTGCTAACCGTGGCAGAGGACTCGGGCTTCGTGGTCCAAGCGCTCGACGGGGAACCGGGCGTCCGCTCGGCACGCTGGGGCGACACCGACGACTATGCAGTCAAGAATCGGCTGATCCTCGCCCGCCTCGAGGGGGTTCCGTGGCCCGAGCGCCGCTGCCGGTACCTGTCTCATCTGGCGATCGTCGAACCGAACGGCCGACTACATCACCGCTCTGGCGCGTGCCTGGGTTACGTTGCATGGGAGCCGGCTGGGACTGGCGGCTTCGGCTACGATCCGATCTTCTTCGTGCCGCGCTTCGGCCGCACCATGGCCCAACTGTCGGCCGAGCAGAAACACCTCATCAGCCATCGCGGACGGGCGGCCCGGCGTGCCATCCCGTTGCTCCGTTCGCTGCTTACCGGGCCGCGGTCGTAGGCGCCCCGGCGCAGGCCGTATACTCCCCCGCGCGGGCGGACGCACCACGCCCGCGTCGTCCGCTAATCAGAGGCCGCTTTGCGACATCTGTTCCGGGCTGCCGCGCTGGCCGTGGTCGCCCTCAGCCTGGCGATCGCCTGCTCGCCGGCCGCTCCGGCGCCAACCGAAAGGGCGCCAGCCGTCAGGCTCCGTGCCCCAACCCCGACCCCTAAACCGCCACCCACGCCAGAGCCACGGTCGCACAATACCCCCACGCCCGTCGCCCAGTTGCCGGCCGACATTCGGCTCACGCAGCTTCTGGACGAGCTCCAGTTGCCCACCGCGCTAAGCTTCGCCCCGGACGGACGGCTCTTCTTCACCGAGGTCAAGAAAGGCATGGTCCGCTTGATGGACGCCGACGGGAGCTTGCGCCCAGACGCATTCGCGACCCTGAAGATCACACGCCGCACGGAACAAGGGGTGCTTGGGCTGGCGCTTGACCCGAACTTCCCGGCCAACCACTACGTCTACGTCTTCTACACTCAGGCTGCCGCGAACGGCGAAGAGCCCCAGGCGAACCGGGTCGTCCGATTCGTCGACCGTGACGGCATCGGCACTGACCGGACCATCATCTTGGACGACTTGCCGGCCGGCATCTGCTGCCATAACGGCGGGCGGATGGGCTTCGGCCCAGATGGCAAGCTGTACGTGACGCTCGGCGACAACAACAACACCGAACGTGCCCAGAACATGAATCGTCTGCATGGCAAGATCCTGCGAGTCAACCCAGACGGTAGCGTGCCGGCCGATAACCCGTTCCCCGGCTCGCCGATCTTCGCGCTCGGCTTTCGCAACCCGTGGGGCCTGGCGTTCCACCCGCGAACGGGCGTCCCGTACGTCACCGAGAACGGCGAGGTGGGCCACGACGAGCTCAACCGTGTAGTGGCCGGGGGCAACTACGGTGCCAGTGAGGTCGACGGCATCGCGAATGACCCGCGTTTTGTCGATCCGATCTGGGAATCGGAGCTGGCCCGGCTCGCGCCGACCGGGGCGACTTTCTACACCGGGCGGACCATGCCCGAGTACCAGAACGACTTCTTCTTCTGCGCCTTCAATACTGGCGACTTGACCAGGATGCGACTGGGCGTCCCCAACTACGACCAGGTGCTCGAACAGGAGGTCCTGGCAAAGGTGTGCTACCTGGACGTGGCCAACGGTCCCGACGGCGCGCTCTACCTTGCCTCGTTGACCGGCATCTACCGCTTCGGGCGGTAGGGCGCGTCAGGCCCCTTCCCGTCGCCCCTCCCCCGAGCTTGGGGGAGGGGTTGCGGGTGGGGGCGTGCTGGCCGCCGCACACCAACCCGCGCCCGGCGTCACATCGATCTCTTAGCGTGTTGCTGTCTCGGGGTTGTCCGCCGCGCCGCTTTGGGCAAGGCGGAGCAGCTCACGGTAGGTGGTAAAGGAGGCCACGGCCATCAAGACGGAGAGCTGGAAGCCGAGCCGGCCCTGGCGGTAGCCGCGCAGCTCCAGAAGGCGCCGTCGCAGCTCGCGCAGTGGCTGGAGGACCAGGCTGTGGGGCCGGGCTCGGATCCCCCGTTCCCAGAGCGCCCTCGCCTCCAGCTTGGCGTAAACGGCCTGCTTGGCCTGGAACTCGGTCAGGGTCGCGTAATTCAGGTGGACGAGGGGCTCAGCCAATACGCCAGACGGTCCGTCTAGCTGGGCGACCTCGTGGACCACGGCAGACTCGTCGTACCGCGCCCGTCCCCGGCGCAGCAGGCGAAGCTGCCGATCGGGCCACCAGCCCGCGTAGCGGACCCATTGCCCACAGATGATGTTTCGACGCGAGATCCAGAAGCCCGCTATGCCGGGTCGCTCTACCACTGCCCGCCTGACCTCCTGCGCCAGGGCTGGCGGGACCCGCTCGTCGGCGTCGGCGAAGAGCAGCCAGTCAGTGCTGGCGAGGCCGAGGGCAAGGTTGCGCTGGAGCGGAAAGCCGCGCCACGGCGTCAGCTCGACCCGCTCGGCGTAGCGCCGCGCGATCTCGGGCGTGGCGTCCTGGCTGGCCGAGTCGACCAGCACCAGCAGCTCGTCGACCCACCCGAGGCTCCCGAGGCAGTCGGCGAGGAAATCAGCTTCGTCTCGGGCGAGCACGGCCGCGCCGACGGTGGCAGCGCCTGGCGCAGTCGTCAGAATCCGACCTCGATCCAGGTCCCGCCCACCTTGTCGTCTTGGAAGGCGATGCCCTCGTGGATCAGGCCCGCATAGAAGAAGATCCGATTGGCGGGTGGGCCCACCTCGCGGATCAGGTTGGGACCGTGGTCAATTCGTACCCGGCCTTCGACCGTGGCCTCGTCGCCTGGCTCCAGGTCACGCCCCAATCCCCACCGATAGGGATACTTCGAGCCCGTCGCGGACGGCGAACCGGCCCAGTCGACGCCCAGCCGCCAAACGCCGACTCGGTCGACGAACCGCTGCCCGGCGATGGAGCTGAAACTCTCCAGGCTGCTGTACAGGTGTCCGGGTGGCGGGCCCTGGGTGCGCAGAGGAACCGGGCCGACGTTTTTGACGGTCGCCTCGACTCGCAGCTCGTCGCCGACCATCAGCCGACGTGGCCTGAAAGCGACGCGCAGGATGCGGGCGTCGGGTCGCCCGCCGCCGATCAGCTCGATTGGTACTCGAGCGACGGCGACGTTGCCGGCCAGGTCGGCGGCGCGGACCGAGAACTGGTACGTCGCATTGGGCAGAGGCCGATCGTTAAAGGTCCCGTCCCATGCCTCGCGATACTCGCCGGGCTCGAGCAGCTCCTGTTGGCCCAGGTAGACGCGGCGACCGCCCGGGTCGGTAGCCGAGGCGAAGACGCGTGCTCGCTTGGTCAGCCGATAGGTGATCGAGGCGATGTCGTCGAGACCGTCGAAGTTGGGCGAGATAGCCTGCGGGTAGACCGCCAGGTTCTCGATACGCGGTGACATCGTATCGGCCCCGCGGATGGTCACGCTTGCGGCCGCCGTACCGCGCTGCCCAGCCGCGTCGCGCGCCTCGAGGACGAGTTGATACTCGCCGTCGGGCAGGACGCGGCGCTGGTCTGGATCACCAGACTCGGACGGGTACGTGCCGTCGAACGGATAGACGTAGGCGCCGGGCGCCGGCCGAACCTCGTCCTCGCGGAGCGTCGCTCGTCGGCCATCTGGCATCTCGAGCGACAGGGTCACCCTGGCCGGACGGCCGAGCGTATAGGCGAAGTCGAGTCGATCGGAGCTCGACGGCGTCAGGACGGGGCCCGAGAGTGCGGCGGCGGGGAGAAGCGGCTGCGCTCTGACGCAGCCAGCCAGCAAGGTCGGCAGCAGCGCAGCCGCGCCGAGCACAACTGCCGGGGGGACGAACCGAAGCAATACGGAAACTCCGTACGGCTCGGCCCGATGGATCCCACCGGGCCTCGCGCTCGAATCGTACCAGCGCCGACTCGTGGGGCACAAGCTGCGAGTTAACTGGCTCGGTCAGCCTTCTGCGACGGTCTGCAGGCCGCGGCGGTCCAGTATCCGAATGTGCTTCCGACCCAGCTCCACCAGCCCCCGCCGCTGAAACTCGTCCAGCGTCTGCGTTGCCGTCTCCCGATACGTCCCCACCATCTCTGCCAGATCCTGGTGCGTCTGCCCGCTCAGCTCCTCGCCAGCGCTCGCCGCCGCGAGCTTCAACAGCACCGTCGCCAACCGCGCCGACACGCTCTTGAACGCAAAGTCCTCGATCACCGACTCCGCTTCCATCAGCCGCCGCCCGATCACCTCCAGCAGCCGAATCGCTACCTGCGGCCGTTTCTCGATCAGCCACTCCAGGTCCCCCCGATTCAGCACACAGATCGTGCAGTCCTCCAGGGCCTCCGCGTACGCCCCGTACATCTGCTGCCCGGCCAGCGGCATGTCCCCAAAAAACGTCTGCGCCCCCAGCGTCGAGAGCACCAACTTCTTCCCATCCGACGACAGCCGATAGATCTGGACCTTCCCTGCCTTGAGCAGAAACAGCGCCTCGCTCGTCTCACCCGGCATGTACACCAGTTGGCCCCGCCGCGCCATCACCATCGTCGTGTGCGTTGCCAGCCATTCCAAGTCCTCTGCCTGCAGGTCGCGAAAGATCTCGACCGCGGAGAGGTGGCACGAGGCGGAGTCTCTCACCCAGTTGGCGAGTGTCGCTGGCGCGGCGGCCGAGCGGCGTTGGGCCCGGGGGCTACCAAGCCGGCCCCGGAGTAGGCTCACCAGGCTGCGCTCAATCATGTCGTCGCGTTCACCTCCGAGACGAGCCCCACCCTGGCACACGTCCATACGAATACTAGCCGCTCGCGGATCTTACGGGTCGTCAGGGCCGAATGCTGCCGTCCCAAAACGTAAGCCTGACTACATACGCGCTCGCGCTGGAGTCCGATAGTGGATTTGTTGAACAACGGCATGGAGGGAACGCATGCATCGACCCCACCTGCTCACGCGCAGGGAAGCGATCCGTTTGACGTTTGCTCTTAGCGCAGGTCTGGCATTAGGCGCGGCGTGCGCCCAGCCGACCGCCAGTCCAGCCCCAGCCCCGCCGAAACCGACCGAAGCGCCGAAGCCGGCCGCTCAGCCGACGCTGGCGCCTGCCGCCCCCAAGCCGACCGAGGCTCCGAAGCCCGCCGCGGCTGCGCCAACGGCAGTGGAGGCGCCACAGAAGATCGTGGGAGACGTGCTGGACTTCAAGCTCGAGCCGGAGGGCCGCTGGAAGGGACCGTTCGGCTCGGTGACGCTGAAGCTGCACAAGGGCCATTTCGAGGACAAGGATGTCTGGTTCATCCGCACGGACGGCTCCGAGCCCAGCTTCGCCCAGGAGCAAGGGCTCGTGTTCGTGCCGCTGATGGCAGCCGCGCTGACCGCGCCCGGCAGCTTCGCTAACCTGTACATGTTCGCCCAGGGCGCCAGCGGCCAGGGCCCGGTGGTGACCACCGTGCCGGGCCGGGACGACTACACGCCGGCCTTCCGGGTCCACAAGGTGACCTCGTCCGGTGCGCCCGAGCTGGTCACTTCGGAGCAGGCCATCAAGGTGGCCGAGCAAGGCGGCAAATTGAAGGTCGAGCCGACCAACATCATCGTCAACTACCCGCTGGTCAAGTGGCCCGGCGGCGGGTTGCCGAAGGATGGGGAGCTAGCCGAGCCACTCGGAAAAGGGCCATTGGTCGAGGAGCCCGACACGGCTGGTGGAAAAGTGGTCTTCAAGCTCCACCAGTGCTTCCCGGGCAGCCGCTACATCGTGACGGACACGTCGGCGGTCCCGATGGCGCCGATGATGGGCGTGGTCGGCTCCGCGGCGACCCAGAAGCTGAAGGACGCCAAGGGGGTCGCGCCGATTACCATCTTCCTGAACGGCCTGAAGGGCCCCGGGGTGATGGGATTTCAGCCGGCGATTTTCAACGCCAAGGCTGGCGAGCCGGCCTGGAGCCCGTTCTGGGACCACTTCGCGGTCAAGTGGAAAGACCCCACCAAGGCCGTCGTGCTTCGCTCGCAGGCTGATCTGGAACAGAAGGTCGGAGCGGGCGAGCTGGAGCGCTTCAACGGCGTGCCGGAGACCCACCCCAACGGATTCGTGGTCAACTGCCCGTCGCCGGTGCTCGCTCCGAACACCTACACCGGCGCGTAGCGGCGCTGCCCAGTACGTACTACGCGCTGAACGAGCGCGCCCTTATCACTGCATGTTCCGCCCCTGGATGAAGGGCGCGATTACCGTCACGCCGTAGCGCGGGACGTCCTAGCTTGAGTGGTCGCGGGCAACCACACGCTGACGGTGGTGCCCTGGCCGAGCTCGCTCGCCACCTCAATTCGGCCACGGTGCGCGCGCGTCACCCAATCGCAGATGGCCAGACCGAGGCCGGCGCCGCCGGTCGCTCGCGCGCGAGCGCGGTCAACACGATAGAAGCGCTCGAACAGGTGGGACATGTGCTCGGACGCGATGCCCTCACCTGTGTCGGCTACTTTGAGAATGGCGCCACCCGGCCCGGGCTCGGAGCAGAGCGCCACTCGACCGCCAGGGGGAGTGTGGCGGAGGGCATTGTCGAGCAAATTCAGCAGTAGCTGTGTAAGCCACGTCGCGTCGCCACGGACGGGGCCCACTTCACCGGCCGTAACCACCAGCTCCACGCCTTGCTCATGCGCCAGTGGTGCTACTCGGGTGCCCGCCTCCGCCACCACCTCGTCGAGGTCGAGCGGAGCCAGCTCGAGCGGGTGTCCAGCATCGGCGCGTGCCAGAACAAGGAGGCTCTCGGCGAGGCGGCCGAGCCGTTCGCTCTCCTCACCAATACTGGTCAACACTCGCGCGTAGTACGCTGGCGTGCGCTCGCGAGTCAGTGCTACCTCAGCCTGGGAGCGGATCACGGCCAACGGACTGCGGAGCTCATGGGACGCGTCTGCCGTGAATCGTCGCTGGCGCTCGAACGCGTCCTCAAGACGCTCGATCATGTTGTCGAAAGCAGCCGCCAGCCGGCCGAGCTCGTCATCGGGGAGCCGCAGGCCCAGCCGCTGTGACAGGTCGTCGGCATTGATCCGCTCGGCGGTGCGGGCGATCCGATCGACCGGTGCCAGCGCCCGGCACGCCAGAAAATATCCTCCCGCTGAGGCGAACGCCAGAGCCACCAGAATCCCGCCGAGGCCGAGCAGCCGGAGCTGGGCAAGGACCTCCTCGACCTCGGTCTGGGAGCGAGCCACCTGAACGACCCCCTCGATCCGTCCGGAGTCCCGCAGAGGCCTGGTGTACAGGCGGATTGTGGTCCCGTCGGTCGCGCGAACGGTCTCGTATTCAGGCTGGCCACCGAGGACTGCGTCGAGAACAGCCGGATCGACCGGCGGAAGCTCGTAAGGACCCTCCTGGACATAGAGCGGACGCCGGGCCCGATCCCAAATGCGGACCGCGTCTAGCCCGGCCGTCAGCGTGCTGGGTTTGCTCTCCCGCCAGCTCACGTTCGTCCGCCCGACCTCAACGCCAGCCTCGATCGCCACCGCCTTGGATCGAAGGACGTCGTCGGCGCTCTCGTAGAGCATGCGCGCGATCCACCACAGGCCAACGCCGCCGAGCACCACCATCGTCCCCGCTAGGACCAGCGCGTACCACAGAGTCAGCCGGGTTCGAGCCCTCAGCTGGCGGTAAGCCGTGATCACGGTGCCGGCTCCTGTAGGCGGTACCCAGATCCACGCACGGTCTGGATCAGGTGCGGTGCACCGTTCTCGCTCAGCTTGCGACGCAGGCGCCCGATATACACCTCGATGAGATTCGATGAGTCTGGGTAGTCAAAGCCCCAGACGCTCTCGACGATCGCCTCACGCCCGACGACCCATCCGGGGCGACGCACGAGCGTCTCGAGGATGCGGTACTCTCGCGTGGTGAGCTCGACGGTGCGGTCTCCCCAGCGGACACGCTGAGCGGCGGGGTCGAGGCTCAAGTCCGAGACTCGCAGGATGCCCTCCTTCTTGGACGAGTCGCGGCGCAGCAGGGCGCGCAGGCGCGCCAGCAGCTCGGCGAACGCGAACGGCTTAGTCAGATAGTCGTCGGCCCCGCTGTCCAGGCCAACCACCTTGTCGTCGAGGGCGTCGCGGGCGGTCAAGAGCAGGATCGGCGTGAGCGTGCCCGCGGCGCGGAGCCGACGGCAGACTTCGAATCCGTCTACGCGCGGCAGCATGACGTCGAGGATGATAGCGTCGTAACTGGTCACGCGCGCGAAGTCGAGACCTTCCTCGCCATCGAGGGCCAGGTCGACGGTGTACTGAGCCTCGCTGAGTCCCTCCTCCAGGGCCGAACCAAGCTTCAGCTCGTCTTCAACGACTAGGACGCGCACCAGCCCACCTCCCGCACGCATCGCCCAGTCTACCAGGCGTCAGCGCCGTGCTCGAGCGAATTCATCTCCGGTTCAGGTTTCATGTTCATGTGGAGTTAGCGAGCGCCTGAAGCCAGACCACATCCCCGGAGGAGACACTGTTTGAACACGCTGCTGCGCGCCCAGGACGTATCCAAACGATTCGGAGGTTACGAAGCGCTGAGCGACATCAGCTTCGACATCCGAGTTCGGCGCCCTCGCGCCGGGCGACTCAAACAGCATCACCCTCGATATGCCGGCCGGACACTACGTGCTGATCTGCAACATTCTCGGCCACTACAAGAAGGTATGTCGACGGAACTCAAAGCAACGTAGGCACCGTTATGACCGAGTGCGTGGCTGAGCGTCGACGTGGAGGCCAGATCGGGACGCAACGTCGCCGGGCCTTCATCTCCAGTTTAGGTGCGCGCCCTACACTCGACACTTGATCCAGGGGGTGGGGCAACGCGCGCCGCCCGCTGAGACCAGCCACATCCTGTGCGAGGATCAGATGGCCTGGAGCCCTATCGTCGGCGCCGCCATACTCATTACGACATCGATAGGAATTCCTCCACCGGCTAACGCCCAGCAGGTCATCGCGACGAGACCGATCGTGCTGGCAACGCCGCAGAAGCACTCGCACAAGAAGCACTGCTCGCGGATCGGTGCTGGTGAATCTGGCGCCCGAACCAAGGAGAAGCACTGTTGGCCCACAACTGGCCCCGGGTCCGTCACGGTCGCTCCGATCGGGACCGTCCGCAGGGGCCAGTGGGTCGACGTCATCGGAACCGCCGTCTTCCCCGCGCTGTTCTGCGAGCTCAGAGTGACGTACGCTGACCGCTCCGTAGACGAGCCTCAGTCCGCGACTGCTGATCGTCCGTGCACCAACCTGGTGCATATTCCCGATAGGCCCGAGGTTTTGGGGCGCGCGAGCGCTAAGGTGACAGCCAAGGATGCATCCGGCAAGAAGACCGGGGTAGCCGTTCAGACCTTTACTGTGACTTGATCGCCTAATTAGTTGAAACAGGAAGCGAGCTTCGTACAGATTGCCGGCGTCGCCGTCGAGTCTTAGGCGGCAAGCTCGCCCGGCGCGACAGGCTAGCCCGATCCGGCTTCATGGACCCGAACCCTTTCCGGGGCCAGGTTGAGCGCGGAGCCATCGGCGGGCGGCCCGGATTCGCGCTACGTGCCGACCCGCTGGACTCTCGGTGACTCGAGCGCCTGCGCCAGCGCGGTGCCCTGCGGGAAGACCTTCGCAATCGCCGGAAGCGC
>DASPXK010000201.1:0-2641 GCA_035637315.1 Chloroflexota bacterium | reverse complement strand
CTGAGCGGGGAGGCTGTTACGGGCTCGGTGCAGCGCCTGGCCGCCGGCCAAGGGTTGGCCACAGCAGCCAGGCGAACCAGGCGAAAGCGCCAAACGCCAGACTGGCTCCCAGGGCCATGAGAATTCGGCCAGGCCCGGCGTAGCCGCCCAGTAGCTCGCCGCCGACACGCAGCAGCGCTCCAGTCAGCAACAGCCACACCAGCGCGGCCAGAACGCGCGGTTGCCGAGTCATCTGTCCCGAAAAGCCGGGCAGGATTCGGCCGGCCATGCCCACCAGCAGCGGCAGCAGGTAGCCCATTGTGAGCGCGTGGCGCTGGGCGCTCGCCTCGACGAAATTGGCCGGCGCGCCGGCTGCCACTTCGCGGATGGCGTAGGCCAAGCCGAGCGCCACCGCGAGCAGAAGCCAGGCGAACGCCAGTCGAAACCAGAGTCGGGTCGGATTCGAAATATGGGGCAGGCCCGACTCCCGCGCCGCGGGCTCGTACACGCGAAGTGCCCCGACGCAGGCCAGCACGGCCGCTGCCTGCGTCAGCCAGCCCGCCAGCCGCATCCAGCTCGCGGCGGCGAACAACTCCGGGCGCCACTCCTGGCCCAGCCACGCCGCGGCGATAAGCCCGACCCCCGCCCCATAGGCAATCAGGGCCGGTCGGAAGGCCTGCGCTCGGGCCGGACGCAAGATCAGAAACTGGGGGAAGATCTTCATGCCCACGGCCAGGGTGGTTGGAACGATGAAGCCCCAGATGCCGAGGTGGAGCAGCCCCTCTTCCAAGGCTGGCGAGACGACCGTTCGGCCACCCGCCAGTGATAGGCTCGCGGCCAGATTCAGCACGTAGCCCAGGGTCAGGCTCGCTAGGCCTAGCCTGACCCAGTCCTGCCAGGAGGCTCGCGGCTGAACGCTTTTCTGGGCCAGTTCTCCCATCGCCGTCGCAAACAGTGTCGCTCCGACCAGCTCCAAGGCCGCCGCCAACATCAGTCCACCGTTCCGTGCCGAGCCTGGCCCCAGCGGTTGCAGCAGAAATCGGACACCCACCCCGACGCCGACCAGGATCCCAGCGAGCTGGACCTGGCGGGGTCGAGCCGGCGGCACGGACAGGAATCGGGGCAAGATCTGGGTGCCGACCCCGAACACGAAGAGGGCCGTAAAGCCAAAAACCTGCGCGTGGCCGTGCGCCTGGACGAGCGGCAGCCAGATCGGACCGATCTCCCACTGGAAAGCCATCGCTACGAGCAGGCAGAGCCCGAGCCCGAAGCCGGGCAGCAAGCCAACCAGCAGCGCGCCTCGAATCAGCGTCGGGTACGGGTCAAAGGGTCGCGCGCGGGTCACAGCGGCAGCCCGCGAACGAGCGCCACGGCAAGGGCGACCACGAGGAGCGCGAGCATGGCGTTGATTCGGGCCATCCAGGACGCGCGCCGGCGGAGCGAGGTGGCCTCGTGCCGCGAGTCTGGATTGGCGCGCTCGAGCGCGGACACGCTGGCTGGACCGATCACGAAGTCGTGGAGCGCGCTCAACACGAGCATCACCACGACCAAACCAAGCTTCGCCGCCAGCACCTGCCCGAACTGGCTCTGAAGCAGCTCTCCGGAGGCGAGGTTCTCCCAGTTCGCCCCGCGATAAGCGCTATTGACCACGCCGCTGGCGATCAAGAGCCCGATAGAGACCCAGCCGACGACCCGGAAGCGCCGGCCGATCGCGCCGACCAGCCAGGCCCGCTCGACCGACGGCAAGTGGCGGGCCACCGGCACCACGACGAGCGCCAGAAACAACATCCCGCCCACCCAGACGACGGCGCTCAGCACGTGGACCAGAACGCTCAGTTGATACATCAGACCCTTCGAACTCACGTGTCCGGCAACGTCTTTGGGTGTGCCTCGCTCGGCTCGAAACGGTAAGCGAGGGCGGGCCCCCTCAGGGTCCGCCCTCGCGCGGATCCAAGCGTCATCTTACTGGCGCCTGATCCCTCCTTAGGGTCGCGGCGTCGGAACCGCTACGCGGCCTTCAGGGTTTGCCCGGCCTTTCCGCTTTACCCGGTCTTCTCCTCCTTGTTCCCTATAACCTTGGGAAACAGCAGTCCCAGGCCGGCGCCGATCAGCCCCCACACCAGGATTGCACCCAGGTGATGCATCGATCCGCCTCCTTTCTTCGACCCTCGCGGGTGATGTGTGTTCCGTGTACGAGTTTGCCCCCGCGTCGCGGCGCAGTGATCTGTCACCCGTCCCGAGGTCGAGGTGGCGTTTGTCCCGCGCTCACAGACCGCATCCCCAATGGTGTCCTGTACCAGCCGCGCGGAGACCCCACACGGTCCAGACCTTGTGCGGCGTCGACATCTACGAAATTGGGGTCGCGCCCGGCGTGGACCTGGACCTCAGCGACGCCAAGCGTATCCGCACGAAGCGACCGACAACAGGGCTAATGACCCTGGCACGAGAGGACGCTCGTCAGGTCCGATGCTGGACCGGCCGGCAGAGAATAGCGATGCGAGGAATGTACTCGTCTGAATGAAGCGAAGGAGGCGGAGGCTGTGCACGACGGCGACGACCATGCCACTCATCGGCACCTGGCCCTGGAGGAGGTGCGTGCCCTCGAGGAACGGATCTTGGCGCGGATGCACGACAAGGGGGCCATCCGCAAGCTCGAGGAGCG
>DASPXK010000200.1:0-3853 GCA_035637315.1 Chloroflexota bacterium | reverse complement strand
CTCGGAGCAGCAGCTCGGCCGGATCAAGCCGGACATGGACGTCTGCGACATAGCGGGTGATAAGGTCGGGACGATCTCCCACGTCTTTCGACACGGCGCGCCGCCCGGCCAGGTCGCGACCGACGCGCCCGGCGAGGAGATCCTCGAGGTCAAGACCGGCTTCCTGGGCCTCGGCACGCACCTGTACATCCCGCTCAGTGCCGTCCAAGAGGTCCTCCAGGACTGCGTGTTCCTCTCTAAGCCGAGGGAAGCCTTCGACGACCTGGGGTGGCGCGAGCAGCCGGCTCACCTGGCCCAGCTTCACTGATCCAGCTCCATTGAGGCGATACCTCGGATGGGCCCCGCAGCAGCAGCGGTGCGCATCCTCCGCCTCTCGCGGGCCCAAGCTGTCGGAAGACGGAAGCGGTAGCCACGATGAAACTGGATACGAACGAGACGCACGACCTGCTCGACCATCTCACCAGCGTCCTGATCGGGCTGGCCCTGCTGCGTGATCGGAGGCAACTCTCACGCCGGCAGCAGAAGATCGCTGAATTGTCTCTGCGTTCGGGGGATGCCATGAAGGGGATTTTGCTGGGTGGCATCGAGCCGCAGCGACAGGAGGGCGCGCAACACACCCACCGCACGATCCGTGATCGGCTCAGCGACTACCTGGACGGCAGCCTTGGGCGGCAAGACCAGGCGTGGCTTGAGGTCCACCTGTCCACCTGCTCCTCCTGTGGCGCCTTCGCCCGCAGTCTCGAGAGCACCGTGGAGCTCGTGCATCGACTGCCGCGGGCGCAGTTGCCCGCTGCGGACCGAGCGCGGTTGCGGCAGCGGATAGTCGCGGCCGCACGAGGCCTTGGCGAGGCACAGCAGGAAGCGGTTGGCGCGGCCCCCGGGAACCCTGGCCGCTAGTCAGGGGCGTTCCTGCGCTCACATCCCTGGCCGCGATCCTCAAGGGTCAGAGAGTGGCCGGACTGCGCGCCCGGCCAGATTTACCTGCCTGCTGGTTTGCGCGCCACGGGCTGCGGGGTTTGCACGCTTCGTCGCTATAGCCCGTTGCGGACCGAGCTAGGCCTGGTAAAGGGAGCCTGGCGCGGTAGCTCGGGCCCTCGATGAGGACCTGATAGGCGCTGTGGGCTAAGCGATCGAGGGCGGAGTTGCCCAAGATCGGGTCGTCCAACAGGCCGAGCCACTCGTCCACGTACTCGTCGACGTTGCCATTCGACGTCACGATGAAGCTGCTGTGGCGGTGCCGCTCGATGATCAGCTCGTACAGGTCCTGACTCTGCTGGGCCGAGAGGCGGCGCAGGCCGAAGTCGTCCACGATCAACAGCTCCGGGGCCAGGTAGCGGCGGAACGTTGGCTCGAAGGTGTGGTCGGCACGGGCTTGACCAGCTCCTTGATCGGCTCTGGCAGCTTGACCTTCTCCAGCCGCGGCCCGGGGATGTCCTTGCGCCTGGCCACGACCCGATAGCTGAAGGCCAGCGTGCTGGCGCCGCCTTGCAGTTCGCGGACCTCGAAGCCGGTCGCAGCCTTGCTGGCTCAGCTCGTTCGTCGCGCTGACTCGGCTACCCGTTCAATGCTGACTCAGCACTTCGGCTGTCTGCAAGCGTTCTAGCGGCCGCAGCCTACGATCAATGTGCCAAGGCTTCGGTGGTCATGGCCCACAAGGAGCCCCACCAGGGGGACTCGAGAGCTCTTTCTCGGCAATCCGAGACGCCCGTCTGGAGGCCGTGGTCGTTGCGAGGCTAGACCCGAAAGGCGGAGCGTCAGGCCTCCTCCAGACGTGCTCGGTCCCAAGGATAGCCCACACCAGGCGACGAAGCCTGGGGTCGTCGTCGGCCGGCACAACCGATGCGCTTACTCATCGCTTCCCCGGTTGTCCAGGGGACTCGTCAACGTCATCGCTCAGGTTGACGACGTAGACGCAGTCCTTTCCGCGCCGCTTGGCCTCGTACAGCGCGGCGTCGGCGTCGTGGATCAGGCTCTCGGTGGCCAGCTCGGCTGGCGCCTGTGAAACGCCGCCGACGCTGATGGTAAGCGGAAAGGGCACCTTTCGGTCCTGTCCCACCGGTTCCAGAGCACGGACGGCTCGACGAAGCTTCTCGCCCACCGCGCGCACCCCCCTCGCGCCGAGGCCGGGCAGGATGACAGCGAACTCCTCGCCGCCACACCGGGACACCACGTCCGTCTGGCGCAGACTGGTCCGGAGCACCTCGGCGACCGCCCGCAGCGCCGCGTCCCCGATCGGATGGCCAAACGTATCGTTGACGAGCTTGAACTTGTCCAGGTCGAGCATCAGTAGGCCGACCGCGTAGCCAAGCCGACGCGCTCGGTCCACCTCCAGGCTAAGAGTCTCGTTGAAGTAGCGGTAGTTGAATACGCCCGTCAGCTGGTCGACCGTGGCCAGGCGCTGAGTCTCCTCGTGTAGGCGCGCATTTTGAATCGCCGCCGCGGCCTCGGCCGCAACCAGGTCAACCAGCTTGCGTTCGTAGTCCGTAAATTGAGCGCCGTGTGGGCGCGCCAGATGCAGCGCGCCCACCACCGAGCCGTGCGCACGCATCGCCACCGTCAAGCGGCGCTGGTCTTCGGACGAGGCCGTGATCTTGGTGCCGGCCAGGACCTGGCCGAGCGGACCGTGGCCCAAAACCACCGTCCGCGGTGGCGCCCACTGCAGGCTTCCCTGCCTGGCGTGGCGTACGCCGCTGCCGTCTTCAACCAGGTAGATACATGCCAGGTCGTGCTCGACCAGGCGCCCCAGGCCCTCGAGCGTACGGGCCATGACCTCCTTCGGCTCCAGGACCGAGCCGATGATGGTGCTGATCCGGTGCAGCTCGTTCATGTGGCCGAGCTGCCGCCTCAGCTCCGCGAACGTGCGCCGCAGGTCTTCCGCGTAGACCTCCAGCTGTCGCTGGGAGGCCTCCAACTCACGGACCCGAGCCTGCGCCTGCTCGTAGAGCCGACGCAACTCCCTGACTTCGGTGGTCTCGAGGCCTTTCCGCATCAAACCCTCTCTCCGCAGCCCGGCCTCGTCACCGCGCGACCGTCGGCCGGAGCCGATCACGGGGCTCCTGGCTCTCATTCCAGGTGCCGTTTGTGGGTATGGGCGCACCAAGCTCAGTGAGGCCCGGCCACCGAGGGCAACCATGGCGTCCACACTTTGCAACGCAACGGAGCGCCTGAGCGGGACGGTCGAGGCGACCAACGGGAACGGGATCAAGGTGTCTGGCCGCTGATTCAACGACAGTCGATACGCGAAGGTGCCACGGCCCGAGCGGGGCCAGCAGGTCGAGCTGAAGTCCGGGGCGACTTCATCAAGGCGCTGGCAGTCCTAGCCGGCGCCGCGCCCGAAGAGAGGCCGGCGGATGCTCGTCAGCGGGCCATCACCCGCCTGGCCGTGCTCAAGGCCGCAGCCGAGTTTGCGGCCGCCGGGCCCAGGCTTGCCTCGCGCCATGTGCTCGCCATCGCCGAGCGATGGGAGCTGTGGGTGACGCACTAACGGTTCGCCAGCACAAGACAGCAGGACACTCTCGGCCAGCAGGTTGGGAGCGTCCTGCTTGGGTCCGGTGCCGCTAGCGCGCCGGGCGCTCCGTTGGCTCGGGTGCCCTGGGCGGCTCCGACGGCTTGGGGCGCTCCGGTCCCTTTGGTGGCTCCGCCGGCTTGACCAGCTCCTTGATCGGCTCAGGCAGCTTGACCTTCTCCAGCCGCGGCCCGGGGATGTCCTTGCGCTTGGCCACCACCCGATAGCTGAAGGCCAGCGTGCTGGCGCCGCCTTGCAGCTCTCGCACCTCGAATCCGGTCGGGCTCTTGTCGCTCACATACAGCCCCTTGCAGTCTCCCTCAGGGACCGGAAAGACCAGGTACTTGT
>DASPXK010000199.1:0-7524 GCA_035637315.1 Chloroflexota bacterium | reverse complement strand
TGGCGGCCTACAACCCGATCGGCTGCCACAACGGCGCCGTCTGGCCGCACGACAACGCGCTCATCGCGGCCGGGCTGGCCCGCTACGGCCACACCCGTGAGGCGAATCAGATCATTCGGGCCCAATTCGAGGCGGCCAGCCACTTTCCGGGCCACCGACTACCGGAGCTATTCGCCGGGCTGTCGCGTAGCGAGGTCGGCTTCCCGGTCGAGTACCCCTACGCCAACGCGCCCCAGGCCTGGGCCGCGGGCGCCGTGATCCTGTTCCTGGAGACGTGGCTAGGCCTGGCCCCGTCCGGGCGGCGACTACAGGCGCGACCGCTGCCTGACGCGCCCCGGATGTGTTGGCGAGGCCTCCGATTCCGGGGTCGCTCGTACGACATCGGCGCCTCTGGCCCGCGCGCCGCGCAGAGCAAGTCCAAGGGCGAGTCGCCGACCCGCATGGCCTGAGAAGGGCCCCCACCCTGCCCTCCCCCAAGCTTGGGAGAGGGTGGGGGTAGGGCCTTCTACGTCGACAACTGGCGCAGGACGCGGACCAGGCCGGGCAGGTCGACCGGTTTGGTCAGGAAGTCGGCCGCGCCGACGCTGGCGCTACGCTCACGGTCGCCATTGTCGGTGAATGCCGCCGACAGCAGGACCACCGGCACGCCGCCGAGCAACGGGTCCTGCTTCATCTGGGCACACAGCTGAAAGCCGTCCATGTCGGGCATCGCCACGTCGGCCAGGACTAGCGAGGGCGGCAGTCTACGCGCCTCGTCCAGCGCCTCGATGGCGCTAGCGGCGGTCCGAACCGCGAAGCCGCTGTCGAGCAGCGCTACGGCGAGCATCTCCAAGTTCATTGGGTCGTCGTCGACGATCAGGACCCGCGTTTCGCCCTCAGTACCACTCACCATGCCGCCGACCCTAATCCGTCCCACCATCCATGAGCGCTCTGAGCTTGTGGACGACCGCGACCAGTATACGGATTGCGCGCGCTAATGCGAGAACGTCAGGCGCCTGGGCGCGTCCGATGTGATGGCACTGTGATGACCAGGCTGTGCGACGTGATGTGGACGTGATCGGTCAGACCGTAGACTCGCCACTCACGAGGGGATGTGAGCGTATCCGTGCCTCGTCGATTCGTGCGCCTGGCGCTCCTCGTGCTGGTTACAGCCAGCCTCGTCAGCGGCCGCTCGACGGTGGCGGCGGTCGACGCCGACTCCGAACACATCGTGGAGCCCGGTGAGACTCTGAGCGAGATCAGCCGCGCCCACGGCATTTCGCTCGACCAGCTCATCGCGCTCAACGACCTGGCTGACCCCGACGCGCTCAGTGTCGGCCAGGTACTCAAACTGCGCGCCTTGACCTCACCCTCGCCAGACGCCCCGTCGCCTGCCCGCGAGGCGGCCGGTGTGCCTCCGAACGAGTACGTCGTTCGGCCCGGCGACACGCTATCGGCGATTGCACGAGCCTTCGGGGTCAGTCTCCGTGCGCTCATCGATGCGAACCAGCTCGCCGACCCCAACCAGCTGTACGTTCGCCAGCACATCGCGCTGCCGGCGAGCGCGACGCCCATCAGGCCATCGCCCAGCCCATCCCCATCGCCCGTCCCGCCGAAGCCCTCTTCCCCGATCCCGGCCTCGCCGACCACCCCGCCCGACGACGCGCCTACGGCCCTCCTCCAGCGCCTGTCGGAGCAGTACGGCGTCGACCCCACCCTGGTCAAGGCGATGGCCTGGCTCGAGAGCGGTGGCAAGCCACTAGCCCTGAGCCGCTCCCATGCGCTCGGCCTGCTGCAGGTCACCCCGGGCACGTTCGAGTACGTCCAGCGCGCGCTCGTTCGGCGGCCGCTGGACCGTAACAAGATCGAGGACAACGCCGAAGCAGGTGTGGCCTATATCGGCTCGCTGCTCCGCTGGGCCGCCGACGAGTCGAAGGCCCTGGCGGCCTTCATTCAGGGCCCCGGCAGCATCGAGAGCGACGGAATCCGGCCGGCGACCGACCAGGCAGTTAGAGCCGTCCTGGCGCTGCGCGCCGAGCTCCAGCGGCCCGATCGGGCGCCGACTGGCCCCACCGCGGTCGCGCTCGCCGAGCGGGTGATGGCGGCCGCGCGCGGCGTCGGAGGTGGGATGTCCTCCGCCGGTCGGGTCGGCGTAGCCGGGCGTGACCTGGTCAGCGGACAGCGGCTGTCGATCGCCGCCGACCAGGCCTTCCCCGCTGCGAGCGTGGACAAGTTGGCGATCCTGGTAGAGTCGTACCGTGAGGCGGAGGCCGGCACCCGGCCGTTGACCGACGTGGTCAAGTTCGACCTGCAGCGCATGATCGCCAGCAGCGACAACGATGCCGCCAACCGCCTGTTAGACCTGTACGGGCTGAACAACGTGAACGACGCCATGTCAGCTCTGGGTCTGGCCAGGACTCGGCTCAGCAATCATTTCGGGGCCAGTCACCCGAGCGCCGCCAGCCTCAACCAATCCAGCCCGGCCGACATGGCCCATCTGCTCGAGCTGCTTGCCGCCGATCAGCTGGTCAGCCCCTCGGCAAGTCGTGAGATCCGGAACCTGCTCTATCAGGCTGGCGACAGCTCGAAACTCCGTCGCGGCTTGCCCTCTGGCGCCAGACTAGCCCACAAGAGCGGCTGGTTCCCTGGTGTCACCAACGACGTCGGGATCGTCTACCAGGGGCAGAGCGCGTACGTGCTGGCGGTTTTCACCGAGGGCATCTCAGACGGCGACGCGGCCAGCGAGACCATCGCGGCGATTGCCCACGCAGTGCACGCGACCTGGGGACCAAAATCGTAGGGGCCACGGCATGCCGTGCCCGTCGAGGGCGCAGCAAAGCAGCGCCCCTACCGGTCACCCCCGCGCCACTGGTTGGTAATCGGCAGGCGACGATCGCGGCCGAACGCGCGGGGGGTGATCTTGACGCCCGGCGGGGCCTGGCGGCGCTTGTACTCTGCCAGGTCGACCATGCGGATCACGCGCGTCACCGTCTGGGGGTCGAACCCCTGGGCGATGATCTCGTCCGCGGCGCGGTCCTCCTCCACGTACTGCTCGAGGATCGGATCGAGGACGGCGTAGGGCGGCAGGCTATCTTCGTCCTTCTGGTCGGGACGCAGCTCGGCGGAGGGCGCCTTGTCCAGGACGCTGGCCGGGATCGTCGGCCTGCCGTCGCGCTCGTTGCGCCAGCGGCACAGCTCGTAGACCAGAGTCTTGGGCACGTCCTTGATGACGGCGAAGCCGCCAGCCATGTCGCCGTACAGCGTGGCGTAGCCGACGGCCATCTCGCTCTTGTTGCCGGTGGTGAGCACGAGCCAGCCGAACTTGTTCGAGAGCGCCATCAAGATCATGCCCCGAACGCGGGCCTGGAGATTCTCCTCGGCCAGGCCCTCGTCGGTGCCGGCGAACGGCTCGGCCAACATCTCGCAGTACGCCCTGAAGGCCGGCTCGATCGGGATGGTGAGCAGGCGGATGCCCAGGTTCTCGGCTAGCTGCTGCGCGTCGGACTTGCTGCCCGGACTCGAGTAGCGCGAAGGCATCGAGACGCCCGTGACACGCTCAGGCCCGAGCGCGTCGACGGCGACGGCGGCGACGAGACTGGAGTCGATACCGCCCGACAGGCCGACCAGGGCGCGCTGGAAGCCGTTCTTACGCAGGTAGTCGCCTGTCCCCAGCACGAGCGCCCGGTACACCTCCTCGGCATTCCCCAGCGGCGACTCGATCCGACACCCCCTCTCCTGCTGGGAGACGGCCGGCGGGATGCCATCCAGCGCGATGGTCGGCAGGCCCACCTCCCCACCGTGCCGCCAACGCGGGTCGTGCAGGCGGGCCCGGAAGACGGCCCGCAGGTCCAGGTCGACCAGCAGCAGGTCCTCCTCGAAGCTTTTCGCGCGGCCGACCAAACGGCCGCGCTCGTCGAACACCACGCTCGCGCCATCGAAGACCAGCTCGTCCTGGCCACCGACCATGTTGACATACGCGACGAGCAACGAATTGTCGGTGGCGCGGGTAGCCAGCATGCGCTCGCGCTCGGCCCACTTGCCGCGATGGTACGGCGAGGAGTTGACGTTGACGATCAGCTCCGCGCCGGCCGCGGCCTGAGAGGCGGCCGGACCGGTCGGGTACCAGATGTCCTCGCAGATGTTGACGCCGAACCGCGCCCCGTTGAGCCCAAACAGCGGACCCGGTCCGCCGGTCCGAAAATAGCGCTCCTCGTCGAAGACGCCGTAGTTGGGCAAGCGCTCCTTCCTGGTGATCGCCACCACTTCGGCGCCGGCCAGCACGGCGGCGGCGTTGTAGGCCGCCTCAGCAACCTCTACAAAGCCGACGACCGCGACGATCCCGCTGCAGGCCCGCGCGATCTCGTCGAGACAGGCCCGGTTGGCGCACAGGAAGTCCGGCTTGAGCAGCAGGTCTTCCGGCGGGTAGCCGGTCACCGCCAGCTCGGGGAACGCGACCAGCTCTGCGCCGGCCGCACGGGCCCGCTCGATCCAATCGAGGATCTTGCGCGTGTTGCCGGCCAGATCGCCGACCGTACTGTTGATCTGCGCGAGCGCGAGACGCATCCCCAAACATTGTACCTTTTCCTCTACAATCCCTCGATACACATAAGCGGGCCCGCCCAGGAGCGAGTGGCGCGGCTGAGGTGAGGATGCGCGCGCTCATTAGCGTATTCGACAAGACCGGGGTGGTCGACTTCGCTCGAGGCCTCGTCGACCGGGGCGTGGAGCTGTACTCGACCGGCGGAACGGAGGCGCTGCTTCGCGAATCCATCGTCGACGTCAAGGGTGTCCAGGAGCTAACCAACTTCCCGGAGATCCTGGGCGGTCGCGTCAAGACCCTGCACCCGCTGATCTACGGGGGCATCCTCGCCCTGCGAGGCGACGCCGAGCACGCCGAGGAGCTGGCCCGCGTGGGGGCGGCGCCGATCGACCTGGTCGCGGCCAACCTCTACCCATTCCGTGAGGCGGCCCGGCGCTCGAACATGGACCTTGGTCCCGCCCTCGAGAACATCGACGTCGGCGGAGTGACGCTGCTGCGGGCGGCGGCCAAGAACTTCGCCCACGTCGTGCCGGTCTGCGACCCGGCCGACTATTCGACGGTCCTGGACGAGCTGCGTGACGAGAGCGGCGTGAGCCAGGGCATCCGGCGCCGACTGGCAGCCAAGGCGTTCCAGCACTGCGCCGTCTACGACACGCACATCGCCGGCTACCTTCGGACCGCGGACGAGCTGTTTCCCCAGGAGCTAACGCTGGCGCTCGGCAAGATCGCCGAGCTACGGTACGGCGAGAACCCGCACCAGTTGGCGGCGTTTTACGCCGACAGCAACACCCGCCCGCTGCCACGCGGGGTGGTCAGCGCCCGCCAGCTGCACGGCAAGCAGCTGTCGTTCAACAACACCTATGATCTCGACGCGGCCTGGCGGATCGTGGCTGACTTTTCGGCGCCCACCGTCGCGATCGTCAAGCACGGTAACCCATGCGGGCTGAGCTGCGGCGATGACCTGGCGGAGACGTACCGGCGCGCCCTGGCGGGCGACCCGCAGTCGGCGTTTGGCGGGGCGATCGGCACCAACCGCACGGTCGACGAGGAGACCGCGCGCGAGATCTCGGAGGTGTTCTTCGAGGACATCATCGCCCCAGACTACTCGCCCGAGGGGCTGGCGCTGCTCCAGAAGAAGCGGGACCTGCGGGTGATGGCGACCGGCTACCAGCCGGAGCGGCCCGGCGAGGTCGAGGCGGGCGACGTCGATTACAAGCGCGTGGTGGGCGGCTTCCTAGTCCAGACGCGGGACGCGCTGCCAGAGCACGTGCTGACTCGCGACGTGGTCACCGTTCGCCCGCCCACCCTCTCCGAGCTGACCAGCCTGCTGTTCGCCTGGCGAGCGGTCAAACACGTCCATTCGAACGGCATCGTCCTGACCAAGGGCCTCCAGCTCGTGGGCGTGGGGGCCGGCCAGCCCAGCCGGGTAGACGCGGTCGACATCGCCTGCCGCAAGGCCGGCGATCGTTCGGTCGGCAGCGTGATGGCGTCCGACGCGTTCTTTCCTTTCCCTGACGGCGTCGAGCGGGCCGCCGACGCCGGGGTGACGGCGGTCATCCAGCCGGGCGGCTCGATCCGCGACCAGGAAGTCATCAGGGTAGCCAACCGCCACCACATGGCGATGATCTTCACCCACCAGCGCCACTTCAAGCACTGACGTGAGGCGGACCTAACCCCCCAGCCCCCTTCCCTAAAGGGAAGGGGGAGGACGCGAATCAGCCGTCTGTCCCGGGGAGAGGACAAGGCGCTTTGCGGGGGGCTGAGGGCTAATTGCTGAAGGCTGACTGCTGAAGGCTGACGGCTCGCGATGACCTGGTGGGTTGACCTTACCGCGACGATCTGGCGGCTGCTCGACGAGCATGGCCAGCTCGTCGCCTTCGTGCTCCTGTTCCTCGAAGAGTCGGGCGTCCCGCCGATCATCCCGGGCGATCTGCTCATGGTCCTGGTGGGCGTGCGGGCGGCCGAGGGCAGGCTAAGGCTGCTCGAGGCGCTTGCGGTACTGGAGCTGGCGACCGTGCTTGGCGGGACCGTCCTGTACTGGGTCTCGGCCTGGGCCGGGCATCCACTGGCCTATCGCCTCGGCGGCTACGTTGGCGCCTCCCCGCAGCGGCTCGACGCGGCCGCGGCGGCCCTGCGACGGCGCGGTGCGCGGGCCATCGTGCTCGGCCGGCTGGTGCCCGGCTTCTGCATCTTCACCGCCGTGGCCGCGGGGGTACTCGGCTTTCCGTATCGCTACTTCGCGCCAGCCCTCGCCCTGGGCGGCTTCGTGCACCTGCTGGCGTTCGTGATGCTGGGCTATGTGTTCGGGCCGCCGGTCCTGGCAGTCGCGGCCAGCCTGCACCTGCCGGCCGAGCTGCTGGCCTCGGCCGCCATCCTGATCGCGCTCGGCGTCTGGACCGTGCGCGCGGCGCGCGGTCGGACGGCCGAGCCGACGGTCCCCCAGTCCATGCTCGACCGACTGTGGGCCGGGCTGCTAGCCGGCCTGCTCGGAGCGGTGGAGTCGACCCTGCTGGCCAACGTGCTGATCACCGCCCTGGGGCTGATCTCGTACCGCGAGCCGGCCGAAGCGCTGCGGGCGTCCGGCCTGCTCGGCCGGGCGACCGCGCCGAGCTTGTTGATCACGCTGTCGCCGTCGTTTCTGATCCTGCCGACGCTGTGGGGAGCGGTTTATGGGCTCGGGCCGGCCAAGGCGCTGCCCGGCCCGAGCTGGCTGCGCGGCGCGGTCTTTGCGCTGCTGCCGTTGGCCTTCTCGCTGCTGGTCGTGCTGCCAGCAGTTGGGGCCGGGCCACTCGGGCTCAAGCTCCAGGCCGGCCCGATCCCCGCCGTGGGCGAGCTGGTCCGCCACCTGGCGTACGGCCTCGTGCTGGGAGTCACTTTCCCAGCGCTGGCGCGCCACCCGGCGCCAGAGGGCGACCCGGCGGGGGTGCGTCCGGCATAATCGAAGCTCCCGGGGGTATTCCGCCAGACACGGGGGCTTGCAATGGATGAGCAGAAGCTGCGCGGCC
>DASPXK010000198.1:0-12769 GCA_035637315.1 Chloroflexota bacterium | reverse complement strand
CTCTTCATCCCGGTCTTCGTGGCGGTCAGCCGATTTGCGGACCTCTGGGCGGAGCCGCGCTACGCTCTGCCCGCCTACAGCGCGGTGCCGCTGTTGACGGCTCTGGTTTGGCGCCTGCGTAAGCGATCGCGACCGCTGTGTGCCGGCGTGGTCGCGGTCCTCGTGTCGATCAACGCGTTCAGCCTGCTCACCAGTGACCCGCGTCTGGCGCTCCCGACCAGCATCGGCGACAGCAACCAGGCGAATCGAGCGGAACTGATCGACTACCTGTCGGCCCACGGCCTAAACCGGATCTACACTGACTACTGGCTGGCCTACCCGCTAGCCTTCGAGAGCCATGAGCGAATCATCCCGGCGGTTCGCTCGGGCGGCTTCAATCGGCGCGACGCCTACAGTCATCAGGTCTTCGTCAGCCCCGATCCAGCGTTCGTGTTCCCGACCGACACGCGCGGTGACCTCGAGTTCGGGCGCGATCTGGCTGCGCTCAGCGGGTCCGCCAGCGTCACGCAGGTCTCTGTCTACCGTGTCTACACCGACGTCCGTCCGCTCGATGAGTTAAGAGTAAAGAGTTAAACTACTCCCATCCCTCTTTGCCCACCAGGGGGACGAAGCGCACAGGTCCGAGCTTGCGCCGCTCGGTCTGGCCGCCCTTGCGCTTCACGAGCAGCAGCTCTTGCTGGCTGGCCGAGCCGACCGGGATGACCAGCCGTCCGTCTGCGGCTAGCTGGTCCATGAGCGGCTCCGGCACGTCAGGCGCGGCCGCCGTCACGATGATCCGATCATATGGCGCCCCGGCTGGCCATCCGAGTGAGCCGTTGGTGAGATGGAGCTCGACGTTCCTGTAGCCGAGCGAAGTGAGGATCTCCCGGGCTCGCTCGAGCAGGGGCGGATGTCGCTCAACAGTCACGACGTGTCTGGACATCTCGGCCAGGATGGCGGTCTGATAGCCGGAGCCGGTCCCTATTTCGAGCACCCGCTCGACGCCGCTCAGGTCCAGCTCCTGAGTCATCAGGGCGACGACGAACGGCTGCGAGATAGTCTGGCCCTGGCCTATCGGCAGAGCCGAGTTGCGGTAGGCGAGATCGCGCTGGCTCGCTGGTAGGAACTGTTCGCGCGGGACCCGCCCGATGAGTGCCAGGACACGGTCGTCCTTGATGCCCTCGGCTCGCAGCTCTTCGACCAGCCGACGCCGCTGGTCCGCCCACTCTTCCACCGAAGCTCCGCTTCCCCCGTTCCCTTTAGCAAGGGGGTTGGGGGGTTGGGTCGGACGATATGGTACGATGCAGCGGCCTCGGCATGTGTGGCATCGCGGGCGTTGTCAGCAGTGACGGCCGGCCGGGCGATGGCCCGGCCGTTCTGGCCATGTGCGCCCGAATGGTCCATCGAGGCCCGGACGACGATGGGCTGTTCACCGCGACGGACATCGCTCTCGGCGCGCGTCGTCTGAGCATCATCGACGTCGCTGGCGGGCACCAGCCGCTTGGCAACGAGGATGGGTCGGTCCAGGTCGTCCTGAACGGCGAGCTGTACAACTTTCCTGAGCTTCGCGAGCAGCTGGTTGGCCACGGCCACCGCTTCAAAAGCCGCTCCGACACCGAGGTCCTTGCTCACGCCTACGAGGAGTGGGGTGACGATCTGGTTGAGCGGCTCAACGGCATGTTCGCCTTCGCCATTTGGGACGGGCCTCGCCGGCGGCTGCTTCTGAGCCGCGATCGCATGGGCATCAAGCCGCTCTACTACGCCGAGCTCGACGGACGACTCGTGTTCGCCTCGGAGCTCAAGGCTATGCTCGCGTGCCCCGAAGTCGAGCGAAAGCTGGACTTGACCGCCCTGCGCGACTACCTGGTCTTCGAGTACGTACCAACCCCAAACACGATCCTGCCTCGGGTCCACCGCCTGCGGCCGGGCCACCTTGCCGTCTACGAACGGGGGCGATTCAAGGAGCGCCGATACTGGGATCTGCGACTGGCCGCTCGGCCGTCGGCAGCGCCGACAGACGAGGCGAGACTATCAGAAGAGCTGCGCGAGCGGGTCCGGACGGCGGTCCGACTGGAGCTGATCAGCGACGTACCGATCGGTGTCCTGCTGAGCGGCGGGATCGATTCGAGCTCCATCGCCGCGTTTATGGCTGACATCCAGGACGGGCCCGTCCAGAGCTTCTCAGTCGGTTTCTCCGAAGGTTCATTCGACGAGTCCAATCACGCGGAGCGCGTCGCTCGCCACCTGGGCACGCAGCACCGCTCGCTCATGGTGACGGCCGACGATGTCGCGGGCCTGATGCCAGACCTCCCGGACATCGTCGATGAGCCGCTCGGCGACTCGTCGATCGTGCCGACCTACCTGCTGTCCCGATTCGCGCGCCAACGCGTGACCGTGGCCCTGGGTGGCGAAGGCGGCGACGAGGTGTTCGGCGGTTACCCCACCCTCCAGGCTCACCAGGTGGCGGGATATGCCGAACGCCTGCCGCAACCGCTGCTCCGGTTGGCCGAGCGGGCCGCCGACCGCCTCCCTTCGGACAGCCGCAACATCAGCTTCGATTTCAAGGTCAGACGATTCCTGGCCGGCCTTCGCTACCCGACGGCTCTGCGACATCACATCTGGCTGGGCTCGCTCGTGCCCGACGCCGCGACGCGGCTGCTCTCCGCAGCCGCTCGCCTCGAACTGAACGGGTTAGGCGCCGATAACGCCCTCGTCGAGCACTCGCGCAGCCTGGGCCAGGCCCCGCGCATCGACGAGGTCCTCTATCTCGACACCAAGATGTATCTCGAGAACGACATCCTGGCGAAGACCGACCGCGCCAGCATGGCTTGCTCGCTCGAGACGCGGGTGCCGTTGCTCAATCGAGTCCTCGTGGACTTCATGGCTGAGCTTCCGGCCCGGTACAAGATCCGCGGTCTGACGACGAAGTACCTGTTCAAGCGAGCGATGGCCAGGCTGCTGCCGGCGGATATCGTCAACCGACCCAAGAAGGGTTTCAACTTCCCGGTCGCCGCCACCCTCCGTACCACGCTACGTCCGCTGCTGCTCGACGCACTCTCCAGCGAGCGCCTGCGTCGCCAGGGGCTGTTCGATCCAGCCCCGGTCGAACGGCTCGTCCGGCAGCATCTGTCCGGCGACCGCGACCACCGCAAGCCGCTCTGGACACTGCTTGTGTTCCAACTCTGGCACGAGGCGTTTGTGGAGCGAGCGGCGTCGGGTAAGCGCGTCATAGATGCTGGCGCGGTCGGTGATCGCGTTCGGTCGTAGGGGCGCTGCTTGCTGCGCCCTGACACAGGGGCGCAGCAAGCAGCGCCCCTACGAGGCAGGCTAGCGTGCCTCGCAAGGCCTCGAGGCTTGGGACGCGGCAGCCGAGGCCCGAGACTACGGCCGACAAGCTGGCGCGGGTGCGCCAGTTGCGCCGCAAGGCGCTCTTGGGAGGTGGCCAGCGGCGTATCGAGCAACAGCACGCCCGCGGCAAGCTGACGGCTCGTGAAAGGCTCGATCTGCTGCTCGACCCCGACAGCTTCCAAGAGGTCGACGCGCTCGTCGTGCACCGCGCGACGGAGTTCGGGCTCGCCGAAGAGCATTACCTGGGCGACGGGGTGGTGACCGGCTGGGGGCGGATCGACGGCCGCCCCGTGGCGGTCTTCTCGCAAGACTTTACCGTCTTCGGTGGCTCGCTGTCGGAAGCGTATGGCGAGAAGATCTGCAAGATCATGGACTTTGCGACGCGTTCGGGTGTGCCCGTCATCGGCCTGAACGACTCTGGCGGGGCACGGATTCAGGAGGGCGTCGCGAGCCTTGGCGCGTACGCCGAGATCTTCCTGCGCAACACCCTCGCCTCGGGCGTCATCCCCCAGATCAGTGCCATCATGGGCCCATGCGCCGGGGGGGCCGTCTACTCGCCCGCCATCACGGACTTCACGTTCATGGTCAAGGGGACCAGCTTCATGTTCGTGACCGGCCCGGACGTGGTGAAGACGGTTACTCACGAGGTGGTCGACTTCGAGGGGCTGGGCGGGGCTATGACGCACGCCACCACCAGCGGTGTCGCTCATTTCGCGGCCGAGAACGAGATCGAGTGTCTCCAGCAGGTCCGCCGCTTGCTCTCGTTCCTACCCTCGAACAACGTCGACGATGCGCCGCGGATTGCCCCGGCGGACCGCCCGGACCGAATCGACGAGACGCTGGACAGCATCGTGCCAGACGAGGCCACGCGGGCCTACGACATGCATCAGGTCATCAGCTCGGTCCTCGACGACGGGGATTTCATGGAGGTGATGGAGCATTTCGCGCAGAACATCATCGTCGGTTTCGGCCGCTTGAACGGGCGCTCGGTGGGCGTGGTGGCCCAGCAGCCGAGCGTGCTGGCCGGCGTCCTGGACATCAACTCGTCGGTCAAGGGAGCTCGCTTCGTTCGCTTCTGCGACTGCTTCAACATCCCGCTCGTGACGTTCGTGGACGTGCCAGGCTTCTTGCCTGGCTTGGGCCAGGAGCACGGGGGCATCATCCGGCATGGCGCCAAGCTGCTGTACGCCTACTGCGAGGCAACGGTCCCCAAGCTGACCGTCATCACCCGCAAGGCGTACGGAGGCGCCTACGACGTGATGTCGAGCAGGCACATTCGAGGGGACGTGAACTACGCGTGGCCGACGGCCGAGATCGCGGTAATGGGCGTCGAAGGAGCCGTCAACATCATCTTTCGCGATGAGATCGCTGGCGCCGACGATCCGGAGCACACCCGCGAGCGCTTGACGGCCGAGTACCGCGAGCGGTTCGCGAACCCCTACTCAGCCGCGGCTCGCGGGTACATTGACGAGGTCATCCTGCCCCACGAGACCCGCCCAAAGCTCATTGCCGCCCTCGAACTGGTGCGCACCAAGCGCGACGGCAACCCGTCCAAGAAGCATGGCAACATCCCGTTGTAGGGGCACGGCATGCCGTGCCCGTTGGCGGCGGCGGCGTGCGTCTGGGCAAGGCATGCCGTGCTCCTACGTATGTTCACAAAGCTCCTGATCGCCAACCGCGGCGAGATCGCCGTCCGGATCGCGCGGACGTGCCGCGAGCTGGGCGTCCGTTCGGTGGCCGCGTTCAGCGATCCTGATATGGGCGCAGCCCACGTGCGGGCGGCCGACGAGGCGTACCCGCTCGGCGGCACGACTCCGACCGAGAGCTACCTGAGAGCCGATGCGCTAATCGAGATCGCCCGTCGGGCCGGTGCCGAGGCGGTTCACCCAGGGTACGGTTTTCTGGCCGAGAACGCCGACTTCGCGCAGGCGTGCGCGGACGCGGGCCTCGTCTTCGTCGGGCCGCCGCCTGCCGCCATGCGAGCGCTGGGCAGCAAGACGGCTGCCCGCAAGACCATGCGCGCGGCCGGCGTGCCGCTGGTACCGGGCACGCTGGAGCCGGTTGCGACCGCCGACGCGGCGCTTGCGGAGGCCAAGCGGACCGGCTACCCGATCGTGCTCAAAGCTGTCGCGGGCGGCGGCGGCAAGGGGATGCGGGTCGTCTGGCAGGCCGAGGGCCTGGCGCCAGCCTTTCGGCAGGCCTCGAACGAGGCCCAGGCTGCGTTCGGTGATCCGTCACTCTATCTGGAGCGGCTGCTGGCGGAGCCGCGTCACGTCGAGGTCCAGATCCTGGCGGACCAGCATGGCAACGTCGTCCACCTCGGTGAGCGGGAGTGCAGTGTTCAGCGCCGGCATCAGAAGCTCCTCGAGGAGTCACCCTCGCCGGCGGTGTCTCCGCGGCTCAGGGAGCAGATGGGCCAGGTGGCGGTGCGGGCGGCCCGAGCGGTGGGCTACACCAACGCCGGCACCTGCGAGTTCCTCCTGGACCGCGATGGAAACTTCTATTTCCTGGAGGTGAACGCGCGACTCCAGGTCGAGCATCCGGTCACCGAGCTGGTGACAGGCTTGGACCTAGTCGACCAACAGCTCCGGATCGCGGCGGGTGAGCCGCTCGGCTTCGTTCAGGCGGACGTCCAGTCCAGAGGCCATGCGATCGAGTGCCGTATCTCGGCCGAGGACCCGGCCAACCAGTTCTTCCCCGCGACGGGCCGAGTCCGCGCGATCCGGGAGCCAGGCGGGCCGGGCGTTCGCGTCGATGGCGCGCTCGAGCCAGGCCAGGAGATCTCGCTGTTCTACGATCCGCTCCTGGCCAAGCTGATCGTCTGGGCCGAGGATCGGGCAGCAGCGATCCGGCGAATGCGCCGGGCGCTCGGCGAGTACCTCGTGCTGGGCGTTCGCACCACGATCTCGTTCCATCGCTGGCTCATGGACCATCCGGCCTTCCAGGCCGGCGAGACCGACATTGGCTTCGTCGAGCGACACTGGTCGCCCGAGGCCGGGGCCTCGGATGAGCTGACGAAGAATGCCGTTGTGGCGGCGGTCCTGGCCGCGCACGGCGCGCGACGGTCGCGGCGGGCACTGCCGCCGAGAACCGAGCCCGACGGTCGCTGGCTCTCAGTCGCGCGACAAGCGGCGCTGCGGAGGCGCTGAGACCAGGCATGGCCGGCGAATCCGCTGAGTCCCACGAGGCCCTCTCCCCCTCGCCCCCTCCCCCAAGCTTCGGGGAGGGCGGGGGTGGGGGCGTGACCCGCTATCTGGCCACTGTCGGCTCGCGAGCCCTCAGCGTCGAGCTGATCGAGGACGACGAAGGCTTGGCCGTCCGACTGGACGGGGGAAGGCCACTGCCGGCCAGAGTGCGCCGTCCGCGAGGCGACGAGTTGCACGTTTTTCTCGTTGGCGACCGTGTTTTCGAGGCGCTCGTCGAGCTGGCCGAGGGCGCCTGCACCATCGTGCTGCAGGGCGAGGCGTTCGAGGTTCGCGTTCAGGACGAGCGGGCGGCCCGACTCGCGAGCATCACGGCCGGCGGCCCGCGGGTCGTCGCGCAGACCGACATCAGGGCACCGATGCCGGGCCTGGTGGTGGCTGTGCAGGTCGAGCCGGGTCAGACCGTCTCGCGAGGCAGCAGCCTGGTGGTCCTACAGGCGATGAAGATGGAGAACGAGCTGACCGCTCACGAGGACGGCAGGGTGAGGGAGGTCCTGGTCAGCCCTGGACAGACCGTCGATCAGGGCCAGGCGCTGGTCAGGCTAGAATAGTGGCGAGCTGTCAGCAGTCAGCAGTCAGCCATCAGCTGTCAGTTATCAGGAGAAACGGCTGTCGGCGTCAGCAGACAAGGCTACTGTGGATGTTGGAAGGAGGACGGCCTGGAGGATGTCGGCTGATAGCTGACTGCTGACAGCTGATTGCTTGGTATGAAAGCTGAGATCATCGCGGTCGGAACTGAGCTGTTGCTGGGCGAGATCCTGGATACCAACTCGCAGTACCTGGCGCAGCAGCTGACCGGGCTGGGGATCGACCTGTACTACGTCTCGCACCTCGGCGACAACCTGGGTCGGCTGTCGGAGACGGTGAGGCGGGCTCTGTCGCGATCTGACCTGGTCATAATGACCGGTGGCCTCGGGCCGACCGAAGACGATCTCACTCGCGAGGCCGTGGCCGAGGCGCTTGGCGAGACCATGGAAGTCAGGGCCGAGCTAGAGGAAGTGCTGCGGCGCTGGTACGCGCGACGAAACCGGCCCATGCCGGCGATGAACATCAAGCAGGCGACTCTCATCCGGTCGGCTCAGGCGATCGACAATCCGATCGGGACGGCGCCAGGCTGGTGGGTCGAGCGGGAGGGCAAGAAGATCGCCTGCATGCCAGGCGTGCCGCACGAGATGCGCAAGATGTGGGAGGAGCAGGTCGCGCCGCGCCTGGGGATGGGGGGTGGTGGCGTCCTGGTCACTCGCACGCTCAAGACCGTCGGGCAGGGCGAGTCCAATGTCGCGGAGCTGGTCGCCGAGCTGATCAACTCTCCCAACCCGACCCTGGCGACGTACGCTAAGCAGGACGGCGTCCACCTGCGCATAGCCGCCAAGGCGGACAGCCGTGAGGCCGCGCTGGCGATGATCGAGCGGTTCGAGGTGCTGGTCCGGGCGCTCGTTGGCAGGTACGTCTACGGCGTCGGCGACGAGACGCTGGCCGCCGCGATCGGCCAGATGATGGTCAGCCAGGGGTTGACCCTGGGGACGATGGAATCGGCGTCGGGTGGCTTGCTGGCGAGCTACATCACGGACACACCGGGCAGCTCGGAGTGGTACCTCGGCGGGGCCGTGGCGTACAGCGCGGAGACCAAGATCCTGGCCGGTGTTGACCCCGAGGTCATCGAGCGGTACGGGACGGTGGCGCCCGAGACGGCGCTGGCGATGGCCGGCGCGATCCGTCGCGTAACGGGCGCAGACGCCGGTCTGGGCATCACCGGCGTGGCGGGGCCTAGCGAGCTGGAGGGGAAGCCGGTCGGCACGGCCCACATTGCGCTGGACTTCCTGGGGGACACGCGCGTGGTCAGCACCCAGTGGTCCACGACCCGATCCGAGTTCAAACGGCGCGCGGTGATGGATGCGCTGTACATCTTGTGGCGGGCGGTCACGAGGCGAGCGGAGCCAGCCGCCCAGGTGGCTGATGGCGGGAGCTGATGGCCGATCGCTCGTTCGACCGCTTCACGCCCCGCGCCCGGCGGGTGCTCAAGCTTGCCCAGGATGAGGCCGAGGCTCTGCGCCATCCCGAGATTGGGACGGAGCACCTCCTGCTCGGCCTGCTGCGCGAAGGACGCGGGCTCGGCGCGATCGCGCTTCGCGAGCTCGGTCTGAACGCCGACGACGTTCGGCGGCGCATCGAGACTCGGCTGACCCCGGGCGACATAGCGCCAGAAGAGCCGCTTGGCCTGAGCCCGGGCGTGAAGCACGCCATCGAGATGGCCGTCGACGAGGCGAACCGTTTCCACCACCGCTACCTCGGCACGGAGCACCTGCTGCTCGGTCTTCTCCGAGATGGCGAGGGCCTCGCCTACGTCACCCTGGACAGCCTGGGCGTCAGCCTGGAGGCCGCTCGGCGGCAAGTCATCAAGCTCATCAACGAGGCCCCCTCGGACCCCCAACGGACGACACGGCCGGGCGTGTTCGGGATGCTGCGGGGCATGCGCGGCACGCGCGAGACTGGAGTGTTGGAGCTGGCCCCGTGTCGCCGCTGCGAGCGTCTTGGGCGCCCGGAGTGGCGCTTCTGCGCGTTCTGCGGCGAGCCGCGACAGCGCTGCGCCCGCTGCGACGAGCCGATCCCTGGCCTGATCGAGGTCAGGTTCTGTCCACACTGTGGCGGCGCGGTCGATCCGGATGAGCCAGCGTAAGTCGGAGTGGGAGGCCACCACTCTGAAGCGAGCGCTCGAGCGCTCGGCGCTGCGGCGAGCATGCTTCGAGACGAGCTCTCACATCCCACTGAGCGCGCTCTACACGCCGGAAGACCTGGCCGGCTGGGACGAGGAGGAGCGACTCGGCTACCCGGGCGAGTACCCCTACACACGAGGCGTTCAGCCGACCATGTACCGAGGCCGTCTGTGGACGATGCGGCAGTACGCCGGGTACGCGACGGCTGAGGAATCGAACGCTCGTTACCGCTACCTGCTCGAGCGCGGCCAGACCGGGCTGTCGGTGGCTTTCGACCTGCCGACGCAGATGGGCTACGACTCGGACCATCCCCTGGCCGAGGGCGAGGTTGGGCGGGTGGGCGTAGCGATCGACACGCTCGAGGACATGGCCCGCTTGCTGGAAGGCATCCCGCTGGACCGCATCAGCACGTCGATGACGATCAACGCCACGGCCCCGATCCTCTTGGCGCTGTACGTCGCAGTCGGCAGGCGCCAGGGCGTGCCGCTGGCGCGCCTCACCGGGACCATCCAGAACGACATCCTCAAGGAGTACATCGCCCGCGGAACGTATATCTATCCGCCCGGCCCGTCCATGCGGCTGGTCACGGACGTCTTCGCCTACTGCAGCGCGGAGCTGCCGAACTGGAACTTCATCAACGTCAGCGGCTACCACATGCGCGAGGCCGGGGCCACAGCCGTCCAGGAGCTGGCGTTCACACTGGCCAACGCGATCGCTTACTGCGACGCCGCCGTTCGGGCCGGACTGGAGGTCGACTCCTTCGCGCCGCGGCTGGGATTCTTCTTCGACAGCCATAACAACCTGTTCGAGGAGGTCGCCAAGTTTCGGGCCGCGCGCCGGATGTGGGCCAGGATCATGCGCGAGCGGTTCAAGGCCAGCAACCCTCGCTCCTGGATGCTGCGCTTTCACACCCAGACGGCCGGCGTTACCCTGCAGGCCCAGCAGATCGACAACAACGTCGTGCGCGTCGCTTTCCAGGCCCTGGCGGCGGTCCTGGGCGGCACCCAGTCGCTGCACACCAACGCCCGCGACGAGGCGCTTGCCCTGCCCACGGAAGAGTCGGCCCGACTCGCGCTGCGGACCCAGCAGCTGGTCGCCCACGAGAGCGGGGTGGCGGACGTGGTCGACCCGCTGGCCGGCTCCTACTTCCTGGAGAGTCTGACCGACCAGGTCGAGGAGCGGGCCTGGCGCTACGTCGAGCAGATCGACCGCCTGGGTGGCGCCCTGGCAGCCATCGAGCAGGGCTACATCCAGTCCGAGATCCAGGAGAGTGCGTATCGATTCCAGCAGGAGGTCGAGCGCGGCGAGCGGGTGATCGTCGGGGTCAACCGCTTCACCGACGAGGAGCCGGCCCGCCCCGGCCAGATCCTACGCGTCGATCCGGTGGTGCGCGACCGGCAGATCGATCGGATTCGCCAGGTCAAGGCGACCCGCGACGCGGCTCAGGCCCGCCAGGCCTTAGCGGCGCTAGCATCCGCGGCACGCGGCAGCGAGAATACGATGCCGCGGATCGTAGCCTGCGTCGAGTCACTCTGCACGCTGGGCGAGATCTCAGACACGCTGCGCGAGGTCTTCGGCGAGGCGCGCCACGTGAGCCGGCTCTGAGGAGCGTGCTCCCGACGGACCTTCTGTACCGCGACCGTGAGGGAGCGGCCGGCCCGCCACGACTCCAGCCTATAATTCGTCGTCAGCCCCTGTAGCTCAAGCGGACAGAGCAGCGCCCTTCTAAGGCGACGGTTGGGGGTTCGAGTCCCTCCAGGGGTACCAGGACGAAGCGGGGCCTATGGGGATGATCCTCCTCGCCGTTGGCTGCCTCGCTTCAGGTGGTGCTGACCACTGTCGACGCACGACAGCTTGAAGCTTGCCCTCCTGTAATAGATAATGAACTGCCCGTTATTGAAGAGTTGGCGAAGATATTTGCGGGTTACCCTCCTTGTCGGTAGGCTAGCCCAGCGAATATGAGGCAGGCTCATGCGCGAGGCCTTTGTGGATCTCGTTCGTCGCTATCTGAGCCGCGAGATTTCGTTTGAAGATTTGGAAGATTGGGAAGCGGCTCGGTTTCAATATTTCGCCTCGCTTCCGGTCCCCGGCATCTCGAACACGAGCTGCATGTCGGGCGACAATGTTTACTCCCCGGTCCTCTCCCTCGAACAGGGCGGTCTGGGAGACCAAGTCCGCCAGAAGTCCAGACGGTCGCTCCATCAGGATCGAGATGTCGTGGCTGCCCCGGGTCTCACCAGAACTGAACATCAGCACTAGTTTCAAACCGATGGGTAACGGTCCAGACTCGGTCGACACGCTAGGCCCAACCGCCCTCAGCTGAACCCGGTCGACCAGTCGAATGAGCGAGAGCACGCCATCGCGTTCGCTGAGAACGCGTTCGCAAATCGTCGCAGCGCGAAGATATGGACCGTTGGCGAAGGGGTGCGGCCCACCAGTCGTCTTCGTCATCGTCTACGTCCCGCCTGTGGTCTGATTTGTCGGTTCTCCCGTCGAGGGGCAGCACGCGCGGCTGGGGCACACACAGCGCACGCGAAGATGACGACTGCCGCGACGGCTATCCCGGCCGTGACTACCAGGGCGGCATCCATCAAAGCTTCCCTGGCGTCAAGCGAGGCGCCGGCACCCGTATCCTACTCGGCCTTGCTGCTCCGCGCACGGTCTGGGCCAGGCTACGGCGCCGCCTCTGGAGTGGGGCTGTACTCACGCCTGGCTCGGTACGCGGAGACCCAGTCGGTGCTGATCGCACGTTGGGCCTCCTCAAGTGTAATCTGGCCAGAGCAGACCTCCGCCTGGAGCGCGTCTTCCAGCTAGTCTTTTTCGCGGTAACCGGGCTTCGGCGAGGCCCGCTGTGGCCACAGGTTCGTGATGTCGTTCGAGCCACCCAAGCTCGAGTCTCGGCCATGAGAGATCGAGAGCGGTGGGGAGGGCAACGATGGCCCTAAGCTGGGACGGCTTCCAGCGTTCGCAGCTGTTCTCGTGGGTCCACGTCCACGAGGTCGGGCGGACCTCGTTCGGCGATGGGCGTGTCGCGGTGGGGCTGAAGCCGGGCGCCTTCGAGGAGCAGATTGACCTGCAGGTGGACCTCGACGCGGCGGGGGCGATCCGGACGGCGTCGCTCTGGCTTGATCGTTCCTGGCTAGGCGGGCCAGGCCGTGGCTCGCCGTTCGCTAGCGACATTGCCAAGAGCTTCCTGGCCGTCGTCGCGCCCGGGCACAGCCCGACCCTCGAGCTGGTCCGCCCAGCGCGGCCCGTGCGAGTCCCAGTTGAGCCAAGCGCAACGCCAACTGAGCGTGCTCATGCGCGGATTGCGTCGCCTGCGCGCCGGCCTGACCTCGACTCGCGCTGAGCTTGCCGCGGCGTCTTCCGCCGTCCAACAAGGGTCTCGCGACACGGCGCATGGCCTGGGAGCTCACCGCGCCGCTTATGGGGTCGGGATGGCCCCGCGCCTGGCTCGGTAGGCGGAGACCCAATCGGCGCTGATCGCGCGCTGGGCCTCCTCGAGCGTGATCTGGCCAGAGCAGA
>DASPXK010000197.1:0-30049 GCA_035637315.1 Chloroflexota bacterium | reverse complement strand
CGGCGTGGCGGCTCCTCCGGGTTTCGCGGCCGCGGGCGTCGCGGCCGGCCGAGGCGGGGCGGCGGTCGGGGCGCTTACGACGGCCGCGGTGGCCGCGGGGCGGATGAGCGTTCCAGGCGGCGGCGAGCCGTAGACCACCGGCGAGACAAGCCCGCGCACCACTGCGTCCAGCGTCTGATCCGGTGTGGGCTGAGGGATGTTACTGGGCTCGAACCCAGCCGTGGCGGACCTGCCGCACGCCAAGCTGATGGTCGCAAGCAGGGCCAGCGCCACGCCGCTCAGCGAACGGCCGCGGCGCCGATAGCCGTGCCGCTTCTGGCGAGAGGTTGTCATCGAGTCCTTTGAGAGTGGCTCGTGCTGGCCCGCCTCAGGCGGGCTACTGGGGCTTGGGCGGAATCCTGAGAACAGTGCCAGCCCGCACGTTGTCCGGATTGTTCCCGATCGCCTCGCGATTCGCGTCGTAGATTCGGCGCCAGAGATTGCCGTCGCCGTAGAGGCGCTCTGCGATGATGACGAGGGTGTCCCCTTCCGCCACCGTGTAGCTCTCGCCGGCCGGCGTCGGCGATGGACTTGGCGAGGGCGACGGCAAGATTTGCGCCGGCGAGGCGGCCGGCGAGGGAGATGCGGCGGGGGAAGTGGCTGGCGCTGTGGAGGTGGGCGTGACCTGGGCCCCGAAGTTGCAGCCGGGCGCGAACAGAGCCGCCACGACCAGCGCGCTCGCCAGACGGCGCCTCCGGGCCCGCGTCATGCTGGATTCACCCTACGCCGATTAAGACGGGAATTTCAACGCCTGGGTTCACTTTGAGATTATTTCGTGACACCCGGTCTGGCCGTCTGACCGTTGTTATACTCGTGCCGATGGCTGAGGTTCGCCCGTTCGCCGGGCTCAGGTATGACCCGCGGCGCGTGAGCGACCTGGGGCGCGTGCTGTGTCCGCCGTACGACGTCGTCGATGCCGAGGACGAGCGTCGCTATCGCGAGCTCGACCCCTACAACGCCATCCGACTGGAGCTGAGCACCGCCTCCGTTGCCAGTGAGGACCCCGATCGCTACGTGCGGGCTGCGGCGACGCTTCGGGAGTGGCGTGAGCAAGGCGTGCTGTCCGAAGACCCGCGCCCCTCCTTCCACCTGCACGAGGCCTCATTCGAGCACGCCGGCGAGGTGGTCGTCCGCCGCGAGCTCATAGCTGCCGTCCGCTTGGAGCCGTGGGAACGCGGCGTCGTGCTGCCGCACGAGCGGACGCACGATCGTCCCAAGGCTGATCGGCTCAAGCTCCTGACAGCGACCAGGGCCAACCTTAGCCCGGTCCTGGCCTTCTTTCAGCGCGACGGCGACACCGAGGACGCGGTTTCGGCCGTGTGGGCGTGGGCCACTGCCCGACCCCCGCTGGCCGAGGGGACCGACCTGGGTGGCGTGGGTCACCGCCTGTGGGTGCTGGACGAGCCCGGACCGGTCGAGGCCGTCAGACGGTTCTTCGCGGATCGACCGCTCTTCATCGCGGACGGCCACCATCGCTACGAGACGGCCCTGAGGTACCGCGACGAGGTCCGCGAGGCGTCTGGTGGCAAGCTGCCGGCAGGCCACCCAGCCAACTTCGTGATGATGCACCTGATCGCCCAGGACGATCCAGGATTGGTCATCCTGCCGATCCACCGCTTGCTGCGCGGCCTGGATGGGCTCGACGCGGCTGAGCTGGAGGAGCGCCTCTCGCCCGAGTTTCACTCCGAGTACTACCCCGTTTGGGAGGACGCGCCCGCCGAGCAAGTCGACGCCTTCGTCGCCCAGCTTGGATCGCAGGGTCAGGCAGACCGCGTGATCGGCGTGTATGGTCCCGATCCGAGCATCTTCGGCATCCTGTCGCTGCGAGACCGCAAGGCCCTGCCGCCGAGCGTGCCGCGAGACCATGACCCCAGCTGGCAGCAGCTTGACGTGGTCCTGGCCGACTCGGCGGTCATTAGGCCGCTCCTTGCCGAGCGCGCCCTGGGCCTCGAGGACGCTGTCGAATACACCCACGACGCCCATGAGGCGTTCGGCCGCGTCCGCGAGGGCCAGCGGCAGCTCGCGGTCCTGCTCAACCCGACGCACATCGAGCAGATCGCAGCGGTCGCCCTGGCCGGCGAGCGAATGCCCGAGAAGTCGACCTTCTTCTATCCAAAGGCGCCGACCGGCCTGGTCTTCCGAGCTGTGCAGTAAGCAGCGCAACGGGTCGCGCACACCCTCGTCTGTTAATTCTAGAGGGGTGTTGCGCATGTGGCGCGCCGTATTGCCGTTATTTGCAGTCTTGACGGCGTTGTATCCGACCGCTGCCGGACCCGAGGTGGCGCTGGTGCCCCACAACCTGCGCCTGCCGCTGGCGGGTGGGTCGGGCGAGGTTACCCTCTGGGTCACCGACGGCTTCGACATCCAGGTCTTCGCGTCCGGGCTGGGCAGCGCGCGCATGCTGGCCCAGAGCCCCAGCGGCGAGCTGGTCCTGTCCCAGCAGTGGGAGGGCCGCGTGATCAAGCTCGCCGATCGCGACGGCGACGGTGCTGCCGACGACATCGTCCCGATCCTGATCGGCCTGGACATTCCGCATGGGCTCGCGTTCGCCGGCGACGCGCTGTTCGTGGCCACGACCGACCGCGTTTTGCGACTCGACGTGTGGTGGGACGGGTCTACCGCGCGCGAGATAATCCGCCTGCCCGGCGGCGGCCAGCACGTGACCAGATCGCTCGCGCTGGGTCCGGACGGCAGGCTGTACGTTTCGATTGGCTCGAGCTGTGACGCGTGTGTCGAGCGCGATCCCACGCGGGCCGCGGTCTGGCGGTTCAACCTGGACGGCAGCGGTGGCGAGCTGTACGCGCGCGGGCTGCGCAACGCCGTCGGTTTGGCCTGGCAGCCGGGCGGCGGTCCGCTGTGGGTGACCGAGAACGAGCGCAACGAGATGGGCGAGGACGTGCCACCCGACGAGCTGAACGTCCTGCGCGCGGGAGCCGACTACGGCTACCCGTTTTGCTATGGGGAGCGGATCGTCGATCCAGCGTTCGGCAGCTCTGAGCGCTGCGCCCGAACCGAGCCGCCCGCCCTTGATCTGCCAGCCCACGCCGCGCCGCTCGGCCTGGCGTTTTACGAGGCAGGCCAGTTTCCGCCCCAGTACCGCGGCGACCTCTTCGTTGCGCTTCACGGCTCAGCGGTGCGCGAGCACCCGGTTGGCTACAGCGTAGTCCGCGTGCCGGTCCGCGACGGGCAACCTCAGGCGCCCGTCGACTTCATTCGCGGTTGGCTGGTCGGAGACGAATCGTGGGGACGACCGGTTGGCCCGTTCGTCGCCCGCGATGGCACCCTTTATGTAACGGACGACAAGGCGGGTGCCATCTATGGACTGCGCGCCACGACGTAGATTCGGTCGGCCGGTCGGGAGTCGGGAACTTTTCCGAATCAGGTACCGTTATACAGATAGAAGGCCGGTCGACGCACACGATTCGTCCGGCCCGCAAAAGGAGCGATCAACACATGATGGTGGCCGACGATGTCGTCACCAGGGACACTCCTCTCGATCGAGAGGTCGAGGTATTTGGCGAGGCGCTCCCGCTTTACCTGCGCGAGATCGGGCGTGTGCCGCTCCTCACCGCGGCCGAAGAGATAGAGCTCGCAAAATCGATTGAGGCCGGCACGCTGGCCGCGCGAAAGCTCCAGCGCGGCGTCATGCGCGACCAAAGTGAGCTGAGGGACTTGGAAACGGCAGTCTGCCAGGGCGAGCTGGGGCGCCGTCGGCTGGTGGAGGCGAACCTTCGCCTGGTGGTCAGCATCGCGCGCCGCTACATGAATCGCGGCATCCCACTGGGCGACCTGATCCAGGAGGGCAACATCGGCCTGATGCGGGCGGTGGAGAAGTTCGACTACCGTCGCGGCTTCAAGTTCAGCACGTATGCCACGTGGTGGATCCGCCAGGCGGTCAGCCGCGCACTGGCCGATCACGCGAGGACGATCCGGGTCCCTGTCCACATGATCGAGACCATCAACAAGTATGTCCGCGTCTCCACCAGCCTCCAGCAGACGCTTGGACGCGAGCCGACGCCTCAAGAGATTGGCGACGCGATGGACGTGCCAGCCGATCGAATCCGCGAGATCGCTCGGATCCTGCCCCAGCCGGTCTCCCTGGATACCTCCGTCGGTGACGAGCAGGAGGCGCTGCTCTCAGACTTTATCGAGGACCAGAACGCGCCTGATATGGATGAGGCGGCCTCGCGCATGATGCTCCGAACGCAGATGGAGGACGTGCTCGATTCCCTCACCCCACGCGAGCGCCGGGTCGTCGAGCTTCGGTTTGGCCTCGGGGGCGACAAGCTCCTGACGCTCTCCGAGATTGGCCAGGAGCTAGGCGTGACCCGCGAGCGGATTCGTCAGATCGAGACCAAAGCGCTCCGCAAGCTCCGCCATCCCAGTCGCTCCAAGGAGCTGCGCGACTACGCCGAGTAGGGGCGCAGCCGTGTATGCGCCCTGGGCGGACACTCGGGTCCGCCCCTACGTGGTGCGTTCGAACAGCATGAAGTTGCCGAACTCGCCGACGACCTGGTAGCGCGGCAGCAGTACGCCATCGTACGCGGCCTTGAACGACGGCTCGCCCACTTCCAAGGCGAGCAGCCGAACGTCCTGCCCCAACCAGGTCCCGTCGAAGCCCTTGCCCAGTTCCCAGACTACGTGGTGCCACGAGTCCTGATCGACGAAGTTGCGGTCGTGGCTGTACCAGGCCACCTCTTTGGCGCCAACGTACAGCTCGCCGGGCCTGAGGCGCTCATCCAGCGCGCGGGCTGCCTCGATCTGGCCATGGCGGCCGTAGAAGTAGGTCGTCGAGCCCGGAAAGCCACGCTGGTGAACGTCGAGCGCCAGCGACCACGCCAGCGTCAATACGGCCAACGCCACGGGCGCTGCGCGCAGTGGATTGGCCCGCCCGAGCTGGGCCCATAGGCCCACGAGCGCCAGGCCGACGAGGCCCGGCACCACGATCAGCAACCGCACCAGCGGCGGCGTGAACTGGATCGTCCACAGCGCTGGGGTACGGGTGCCGAGCCAGGCGCCGGCCGCCAGCAGCCCCACGCCGGCAACGGCTAACTGGGCCCAGCTCGGACGTCCAGCCGACCGCGCGACCAGCGCTCCGCTGCCAGCTGCCCAGAGCGGCAGCATCGCTGCGTGGTACTTGGGAAAGTTGCCGGCCAGCTTCACCATGTACGCCAGGTAGATGGCCGCGCCCAATACGATCGCAAGATCGGACGGCTCCAGCCCTCGGCCACGCAGCAGCCGGTGCAGGCGCGGCAGGCCGGTGGCGACGAAGAGCAGGCAGAAGAACGGCCCGATCCAGAGAATCGCCGGCGCTGTGCCGGAGGAGAACGCCGCCAACGAGGCGAAGCGCTCGCGCGTGCTGGCCCCGCTCTCAATGGCTTCGAAGTAGGCTACGTCGAACGTGTAGCTCAGCGGCGCTGAGGTCAGGCCCGTATAGGCGAGCCAGGAGGCCGCGAACAGGACCCAGCCGAGCGCGCCCACGACGAGGGCTTCGAGGACCCCGCGTACTCCAATGCCCTGGAAGAGACGGGTGAATGCGAGTCCTGCCAGGAGGATGAACGGCGTGGTCAGCTTGGTCCACAGGCTAACCGCGTACAGCAATCCAAAGCCCACCACGGTCCGCGGCGGCCAGCGGTCAGCAAGTCGCGCGACCAGCCAGACGTAGACGGTGAGCAGCACCATCAGCAAGGTGTTGTCGATGTCAAGGATGAGCGCGGCCTGGACGGTGAGTGGGCACAACAGGAACAGCGCCACCGCTAGCACGCCCGCCACCGCGCCACTGGTCGCGTCTTTGCATCCAGAGGTAGCCATGCGCCGAGCCAGGTCGAAGGCGAAGCCGGCCGCCACGAGCTGGCAGAGCACGCCTGGCGCCCTCGCGGCCGTCTCGCCTGGCCCGAAGAGGGCCATCGTCACCCCCAGGGCGTACAGGTAGAGCGGCGGATGCCAGAGCGCCCACTGTTCTTGCTGGTCGTACAGATGCAGCAAGTAGCCCTGGTTGCCGTGGGGCAGCCCGGTCCGCGCGATCGCCTCCGCCGCCAGCGCGAAGTTGACGTCGTCGTAGACGAGCGGTTTTCCCAACTGGGGAGCTACCAGCCATCCGTAGGCCGCCAGGATCCCCCCGATCCCCACGGCTACGCCCAGTCCCCTGCGCCACGGCCGCCAGGGAGCGGCGCTCTGCTCCCTCACTGCCCCGGTGCAGACTCTAGCGCTGTTCGGACGCTGCGCAACTCACCGCTTCCGTCTCTTCCTCCGCTTAGCGGCCTTCTGCATCTGGCTGAGCTGGAACATCACGGCTGCGAGACTGGCAGCTTGCGGATTGGCCTTTCCCAGCGCGTGGAGCCGTCGCTCGGCGTGCTCATAGCATGCGGCATCGTCCCGGTCGCCGATGACCCAGACCGTCGCGATCGTCTCCTCCGGGTTGGTGGTGAAGATGATCCGCCAGTTCCGGTCGCCGACGACAATCCTTCGCCAGCCCGTAAGGCCTCTTCCGAGCGGCAGGCCGGCGTCCTCGCCGACTGCTTCCAGCCGGATCAACTTCTTCAGGAAGAGCGGGAGGTTGCCAGTCTCCGCGTATCGGATGAGATCGTCGACGGCCTCGTCTATCAGCTCGACCGGAACCCGCATCTAGTCGGACAGATCGCCGACCTGCTCCCGGGTGTAGCCGAACTGTATGAGGATCTCGTCGAGAGAGCGCCGGCGCGGCCCAGTTGTCAACATGCGAGCAGCGGCCAGGGAGACATCCAGCATGTCCTCCTGTAGCTGCTGAAGCTGCTCGAGCCGCCTTATGCTCACGACGGCCGCGACGGGCCTGTTGTTGCGCAAGACGACCTGCTCGTGGCCTGCCTCGGCCTCCCGAACGAGGGCAGAGAGCCCGATCTTGCTGGCGTCCGAAATGGAGATCAGGTCCGCCGTGTCCACTAGCGCCATCTGGGTTGCCCTCGTTTGTCCAAGTTTCTGTACAGTATCCTACCCAGAGATACCTCGTCCGGTCAAGCCCCGGCGGCCATGAGTAGCGCGCTGCCCGACGCCCTTGTCCCATGGTCCGGAATCGATGTCCGGGCGCGAAGATTTGCCGCGCACGCGACGTTTTCACGCAGTTCCACTGGCCACCGCTGAGACCGCCGAGATGGATCTCCCGGCCGTCAGCGGTACAGCAAGTTGGGCAGGAACAGGCTGATCCAGGGGACGTAGGTGACGACGATCAGGCAGGCGACGACCACCAGAATCCATGGCGCGGCCGCCTTCATGACGTCGTACAGCGGCATCTTGGCGATCCCGCTCGCCACGTACAGGTTCAACCCGACCGGCGGCGTGATCATGCCCATCTCCATGTTCATCGTCATCACGATGCCAAGATGGATCGGATCGATCCCGACCGACTTGGCGATCGGATGGAAGATCGGCGACATGATCAGGATGATCGGCGCCGCGTCCATGAAGTCGCCAGCGAAGAACAAGAGCACGTTGATCAGCAGCAGCACCATCCAGGGCGATAGGTCCCGGTCGAGCACGAACTGGCTCAGCCGGTGGGGGAGCTGCTCACTGGTCAGAATGAAAGCGAAGAGCTGTGCCATGGTGATGATGAACATCAGCATGGCCGTAGTCTTGCCGGTCTCGATAAAGATCCTGGGGAAGTCCCGCGGCTTCAGCTCGCGGTGGACGAACATGCCGACGACGACGCCTACCATGACGGCCACGGCGGCCGCCTCAGTCGGCGTGAAGATCCCTCCATAGATCCCGCCGATGATGATCACCGGCAGCAGCATGCTTGGCGCGGCATCCTTGAGGGCCAGCCAGCGCTCCGGCCAGGTCACGCGTTCGGTCCGCGGGTAGTTGCGCACTCGCGCCACCACGTAACAAACGGCCATCAGCATCGAGGCCAGCAGCAAGCCGGGCAGGATGCCGGCGATGAACAGCTTGCCGACCGACTCGTTGGTCACGAAGCCGTACAGCACCAACGGGATGCTGGGCGGGATCATGATCCCAAGCGAGCCTGCCGTGGCCATCGAGCCGACTGCGTAGTTGCGCGGGTAGCCGGCCTTGATCATGGCCGGGATCATGATGCTGCCGATAGCGATCACCGTGGCCGGGCTGGACCCGGACACGGCCGCGAACAACGCGCAAGCGGCCACGCCCGAGAGCGCCAGTCCGCCGCTGATGTGTCCGAGAAAGGCGGTGCAGACCTGGATCAGGCGGCTGGCCACTCCGCCGACCGAGAAGACGTTGCTGGCCAGGATAAAGAGCGGCACGGCGATCAGGGGGAAGCTGTCCAGGTTGGTGAAGATCTTCTGCGGGATGGCCGTCAGCGGGACGGTAGTGAAGTAGTAGAGCACCACCGAGGTCGATATCCCGAGCGACAGGGCAATCGGGAAGCCCGCGAAGAGCAGCACCATCAGGAGTCCGAAGACAACCGCGCTCATGTCTGCCGCACCTCGATGTGCTCTCCGACCGTTTCGGCCTCAGCCTGCGCGGCGTGAGCCTCCTCGGCGCCCACTCCCGCGACCACGTCCTCGGCTGGTTTGCGAAGATGGGCGACAAACTGCTGCAGCAAGTGGTAGGTCATCAGCGCCATGCCAAGCGGCACGCTCGCGTACAGCGGCCAGCGCGGGATCAAGAGCTCGTTCGTAACCTGGCCAGTCTCAAACGAGAGCTGGACCAACTGGATCCCGAGCAGGGTCACCACGAAGGTGAAAATGGCGCCTACCAGCAGGCTCAGGAGCACCATCCCCTTCGCGAGCGCCGCGGGCAGCCGCTTGACGAGGACGTCGACACCGATGTGTACGCCGCTTCGGGCGGCCACGGCTGCGCCGATCATCGCGGCCCAGATGATCGAGAACACGGCCAGCTCGCCACCCGTCCCCACCGACGCGCTGAACACGTAGCGTGCGATCACCTCGACGAACGTCGCGATGGTGGCGAGGGCGAGGGCAAACCCGACGATGAAGTCCTCACCCCGATTCAGCCACTCATTGAAAGCCCGCACAACGCCCCCTCGGGACTGTAGGGGCAGGGCTTGCCCTGCCCTAGAAGGGCGCAGCAAGCAGCGCCCCTACACCTGGCTACTTATTCAGCGCTTGCAGCTTCTCGATGATCTCCTTGCCGGTCTTGGGCTCCCACTCCTTCCAGACTGATTCGGACACTTTTGCGAACGCGTTCGAGTCCTCGGCGGTCTGTTCGTACAGCTCCATTCGGCCAGACTTTTTGATCTCCGCCAGCGCGGTCGCGTTCTCATCATCGGAGATCTTGTTGTTGAAGATGCTGGCCTCCTTCATCGCCTCGGTCACTGCCTTCTTGCTATCAGGGTCCAATCCGTCGAACCATTTCGCGTTTGTCGCCACGCCATACGCCAGGAACGCCCCGCCGCGGCTAATGGTGGCGTATTTCTGGACCTCATGGAACTTCTGGGTGTAGATGTTCGACCAGGTGTTGTACTGGCCGTCGACGACGCCCTGCTGGAGCGCGCCGAACACCTCGGAGAAGGCCATCACTTGAGCGCTGCCGCCAAGCGCCTTGACGAACGCCTCGTCTGGCTTGCCGGACGTCCTGAACTTCAGGCCCTGGAAGTCAGCCGGGGTCTTGAGCGGCCGCTTGCCGTCCGAGAAGTGCTTGAAGCCGTTGGACCAGATCGCCATGCCGAGCAAACCCTTTGCCCGGAGCGACTCGAACAGGGCCTTGGCTACCTCGTTGTTCGGGTCGAGGAACTTGCTGGCCGCGTCTTCGGTGGTGAACAGGTAGGGCAGCGCCGTGGCCTCCCACTGGCCGTCGATCACGCCATACTTGTCGGTGCCGGGCGCGATGAAGTGAATCGCACCGGTCTGCAACGCCTCGATCTCCTCGCCGTCCTTGTACAGCTCAGAATTGGCGAAGACCTGGAGTTCGATCTTGCCGTTTGACTTTTGCTTGAGCAGCCTGCCGAACTCTTCGGCCGCCTTGTGCTTCGGTGTGTCCCTGGCGACCACGTGGCTGAACTTGAGCGTCATGCTGGGCGCACTGGCCGGCTGAGCCGGGGCGGCCGCTGGAGCGGCGACCTCCTTGCCCGCTGGAGCGGCGGTCGGGGCCGGCGCCGCGGCGCGCTGGGGTGCGCAGCCGGCCGCGACGAGTACCAGAGCCAGCGAGAACGCCAGGCCCAACCCGCCCCGCTCGGCGCCGGAGCGTCGTCGTGCGATCATTCCATGACTCCTTCCCTGGCTGTGGCCCGTTCTGACATTTCGGACCTGTTTGTTGCGTCCGCAAATCTAACCCGGAACCACCCGCCGGTCAAGTTTGACCGGCCGCCGACAGTCGAATACCATCGCCCCCGTCGGGCGGCGAAGCCCGGCACCGCTCGGAGGAGATCATGGGACAGGTTGAAGAGAAGCTCAAAACGATGGGATTGGAGCTGCCGACGCCGCCACCGCCGATGGCGAACTACGTCCGCACCGTCCGGACAGGCGACCTCGTTTTTGTCGCCGGGCATGGCCCATCTCGGGATGGAAAGCTGATCTACCAGGGGAAGCTCGGCGCTGATCTCGATGTCGAGCAAGGTTACCAGGCGGCCCGCCTGGTCATGCTCAACTGCCTTTCCTCGCTCAAGCAAGAGATCGGTGATCTCGATCGAGTGACCCGGATCGTCAAGCTGCTCGGGATGGTCAACAGCGCGCCCGACTTCGGCCACCAGCCGGAGGTGATCAACGGGGCGTCCGATCTGCTCACCGAGCTGTACGGTGAGCGCGGGAGGCACGCTCGATCCGCGGTCGGGATGGGATCGCTGCCACGTGGGATCGCCGTCGAGATCGAGATGGTCGTTGAGGTCCAGTAAGGGTTGCCTATAATCTTGCTAGCGGTCTCGGGCCGTGGCGTCCGGCCGCACTCCTGACCTGGTGGACTGGATGGGTAGTTGTGGCGATCGGGACTGACCTCCCGCCTGAGCTGGATGCGGTGGGGCGTGCCCTAGTCGGGCGTGTGCTTCCCAACCTCAACCTTCTGGCCGATCTGATCCACGCCGACGTCTTGCTCTACGCTCGGCCCGACGATCAGGTGGCGCTGCTGGCGCACGCCCGCCCAGAACCCGTCCCGTCCGTCTACCTGCATGACCTGACCGGGCGGCGCCTGCGCCAGGAGCAGGCGCCGGCCGTCTCACGCCTGCTGTTTCAGCACAAGCCACGCCACCAGGTCCAGGGCGCGGTGGTTGGCGGCGTGCCGATCGTGCGCGAGATCTTTGCCATCCATGATGCCAACAAGCGCGTCGTCGCCGCCCTTGCCATCGAGACGGCGGTCATCGAGCACGAGCGCCAGCGCAGGCGCAGCGCCCTCTTCCGACGGGCGATGGCCCGGGTCCGCGACCTGGTCATTGAGGGCCGCCTGGATGGTGGCCAGAACGTCGGCCGACTCGGCGTGCACGACGGGATGATGGTGATCGACTCGGGCGGCGAGATCAAATACGTGACGGCCGTTGCCGAGGGTCTCTATCGTCTGCTCGGCTACGCCGACAGTCTGGTCAACACTCAGCTTTCGGAGCTGGACACAAACGAGTACGTTGCCTTCCGCGCGATCGAGACCGCGACCTGCCTGGAGCAGCGCGTCACCGAGCAGGACCGCATCTGGATCAAGAAGGCCGTCCCGCTCCTGCCCGCCGAGTCGCGTGGCTGGTTGAGTCGCCTGGCCGGCCGCTCCCGCCAGCCGACGGGTGCCATCATCATCATCCAGGACGTCACCGACGAGCACCGCAAGGAGCAGGAGCTGCGCGTCAAAAGCGCGATGATTCAGGAGATCCACCATCGGGTCAAGAACAACCTCCAGACCATCTCGGCGCTGCTGCGGCTTCAGGCTCGTCGCGCCGATTCGCCCGAGGTGGCCGAGATCCTCAAGCAGACCGTGAGCCGGATCCTGAGTGTGGCCGTTGTCCACGAGTTCCTCTCAAAGGACGAGTCCAGCATCATCAATATCCACGAGGTCAGCAATAGGATCTTGCAGGAGGTGACGCACGGGACGCTCGACCCGACCAAGCGGATTACCCTGAGCCTCGAGGGCGCGAAGCAGTTTCTGCTCCCAGCCCAGCAAGCCACGTCGTGTGCCCTGATCATCAACGAGCTGCTGCAGAACGCGGTCGAGCACGGCTACGATGGGCGGACCGAGGGCGCCATCACCGTCCGCCTGCTGCAGACCGATGACAGCATGTCCGTCGAGATCGAAGACGATGGCAGAGGCCTGCCGCCAGGGTTCGACCCGCAGCGTGGCGGGCTGGGGTTGCAGATCGTCCGCACGCTGGTGAGGGAGGACTTGAAGGGACAACTCCAGCTCGAGAACGGTCGCGGCGTCAAGGCGGTTGTCTCGTTCCCGCGCTGGTCGCCGGCTGGCGGCTCGACTGGCGTGGTCCCGGTTCCGCAAGCTCCGCTTGGAGCCGCGCCGTGACCCAGCGACGGATCGTCATCGCCGACGACGAGCCCCTGGTCCGAATGGACCTTCAAGAGATGCTCGACAACCTCGGCCACGAGGTGGTTGGCCAGGCCGGCGACGGCCGCACGGCCATGGAGCTGGCCCGCGAGCTTCGGCCGGACCTGGTCATCCTGGACATCAAAATGCCCGAGCTGGACGGCGTGTCGGCGGCTCGCGCCCTGACCGAGGAGCGGATCGCGCCGGTCCTGCTCCTGACAGCCTACTCGGACCGCGAGTTTGTCGAAGGGGCCCGCGACGCTGGGGTCATGGGCTATATCGTCAAGCCGTTCGGGGAGGCCCAGCTCGTGCCGGCTATAGAGGTCGCGCTTGCGCGCTTTCAGGAGTTCTGCACCGTCGAGAAGGAGCTCGGCGACACACGCGAAGCGCTCCAGACTCGCAGGGTGGTCGAACGCGCCAAAGGGGTCCTGATGGACAGCCTGGGCCTCAAAGAGGCCGAGGCATTCCGTCGGATTCAGAAGCTCAGCATGAACAGCCGCAAGACGATGCGCGAAGTGGCCGAGGCGATCCTTCTAACCCACGGCATCGAACGCTAACGAGCTGTCAGCTCTCAGCTATCAGGCGCTTGCGCCTGTTGTAACGCAAATTTTGTTCACGCTTCGGGCGAGCCAAACCTTGTTGTCATCCTGAGCGCAGCGAAGGATGACAACAACGAGTCTACCCTCGTCTCCTGACAGCTGATTGCTGATAGCTGACAGCTCCGTTACGGCCCGACCGCCGGCCCGAGCGGGAGCGGGATGCCCATCAGCGTGGCGACGAAGAAGATCACCGAGAAGAGGAGTAACAGGGCCGCGGCCGCCATCCCGGTCGCCAGCAGGAAGCCGCACCCGAACTTGAAGCCCGCTCCCACCGAGAGCGCGAGCGGCAGATACATCGGCTCGACGTGCTCTTGCGGGTAGAGGCTTCCGATTGGCGCCGTCTCGCGCTGGACGCGGAGGCTCTCCAGGTCGTGTGGTTCGGCTGGGCCCTCGGCCGCCGGCGCAGGGCTTGCCGCCGGCGCGGACTCCGCGGCAGGCTGAGGCGCGGCGGCTGGTTGGCTGGCCGGCGGCCCGCCTGAGGCGGGCTGCTGCGGCTGCGTCTCATCCTGCACTCGACGCGACCTCCCCGAGCCGCGGCACCTGCTCGTGAGCATGATACGAGCTGCGCACCAGCGGCCCGGACTCGACGTGGCCGAAGCCCAACGCCCCGGCCGCCGCTTTGAGCTCAGCGAACTCCGCGGGCGGGACGTAGCGCTCGACCGGGAGGTGTCGCATGCTTGGCCGCAGGTACTGGCCGACCGTCAGCACGTCGACCTCCTGGCGGCGCAAATCATGGAACGTCTGCAACAACTCCTCGCGTGTCTCGCCGAGCCCAACCATCAGGCCCGATTTGGTCACCATGTTCGGAGCGAGCCGCTTGGCGCGCCGAAGCAGCTCCAGCGATTGGCTGTAGACGGCCTTTGGGCGGACCCGACGATACAGCCGCGGGACCGTCTCCATGTTGTGGTTCAAGATGTCCGGACGCGCTTTCATCACCGTCTCCAACGCGGTCCAATTGCCCTGGAAGTCCGGAATCAACACCTCGATACCGCACCCCGCGACATGCTCTCGGAGCCTGGCGATCGTCGCCGCATAGATCGAAGAGCCTCCGTCGGGTAGGTCGTCGCGCGTCACCGAGGTGATCACGATGTGGCGCAGGCCGATTCTTTGGACTGCCCGCGCCAGACGTTCCGGCTCCTCGAGGTCCAGGCCGGTCGGTCGACCAGTCGTGACCGCGCAAAAGCCGCAGTTGCGGGTGCAGATGTCGCCCAGGATCAAGAACGTGGCGGTCCGGTTCTCCCAGCACTCGCCGATGTTCGGGCAGAGCGCCTCCTCACAGATCGTGTGCAGGTTCTCGGCTCGCATCAGTTCCCGAAGCTCCTGGTAGTTTGGCCCTTGCGGGAACCGGACCTTGAGCCACGGCGGTCGATTGCCCCGCGGGGCCGGCGCATCCGGCGAAAGCGGCTGGGTCCGCGGCACCATCGGCAGAAGTTGGACGGTACTCATACCAGTACCATGCCACGCCCCAGCCTCTGACGCCTAGTAGATGGGCGTGTCAGGGCCGTATGCCTCGACCCGCCGCTTCACGCTGTGCAGAAAGCGCAGCGCCTCGGCCCCGTCGGTGACGCGATGGTCGAACGACAAGCAGGTGTTCAGCATGCTCCGGATCGCGATCGCGTCCTCTGCCACGACAACCGGCCGCTTGACGATCGCCTCCATCGTAATGATGCCCGCCTGGGGCTGATTGATAATCGGGCCCGAAGCTATCGAGCCGAGCGCGCCGGTGTTGTTGACCGTGAAGGTGCCGCCCTGGATGTCGTCCAGGCTGAGGCGGCCGGCTCGAGCCCGGCCCGCCAGGTCTCGGATCCCGTGCGCCAGGCCGGCAATGCTCTTCTGGTCGGCGTCGGGAATCACCGGCACCACTAGCCCGTCTGGCACGGCCACCGCGATACCGATGCTGATGCGCTTCTTCAGAACGACGCCCTGCTCGGTCCAACGGGCATTGAGCGGCGGGTTCTCGCGCAGCGCCGCCACGACTGCCTTGACGAAGAAAGGCAGGTAGGTCAGCTCGAAGCCTTCCCGAGCCTGCCAGGGCCCCAGCAGCGACTCGCGCAGCTTGACCAGCGCCGTCGCGTCGACCTCCATCATCGCCCAGGCATGAGGCGCAGTCTGGACGCTACGGGCCATGTGCTCGGCGATCGCCCTCCGCATTGGCGAGAGTGGGACCAGCTCCTCGTCCGGCGCCACCTGGACGCCTGGACGAGGAGCTGGGGCTGGCGCGGCCGGGGCGGCCGGCCTGGCTGCCGTGGCTGGCCCGGCGGCGGGCGCGGCCACCTGCCCGCGGCCCTCGATGTAGGCGAGGATATCGTTCTTGGTCACCCGGCCGCCGAGGCCGCTGCCTCGCACCAAACTGAGGTCGACCTCGTGCTCGCGCGCCAGCTTTCGAACCAGGGGCGATGCCCGCTTAGGCGCCGCCTCGCCGTCACCTCGCGTGGCCCCGGTCTCGACGCGTTCGGCCAGCTCGGCCGTCGCCGCGGCCGGGCTGGCGCCGTCCTCCTGGCCGGCCGCGGCTGGCTCAGCCTCCCCCACTCCTGCCACGACCTCCTTCAGACTGGACCCGTCTCCGATGACCACCAGCTCGGCCCCAACCGGGACTGTCTGGCCCTCAGGCACGACGATTCGCTCGATTACCCCGGCCACCGGCGAAGGGATCTCCGCGTTCACTTTGTCGGTGATGATCTCGACCAGCGGCTCGTCGCGCTCGATTCGCTCGCCCTGCGCCTTGAGCCACTTCCCGATCGTCCCTTCGGCGACCGACTCGCCAAGCTGCGGCATGGTGATGGTTGTGGACATCTCGTCTCCGCTACGCGATCAGTAGGCCGCCAGCCGGCGCAGGGCGGCGAGGACGTCGTCGACGTTTGGGATGACGGCCTCCTCCAGCGTTGGGGCGTACGGGATGTGGGTATCGGCCGCCGCCACTCTGAGGACTGGACCATCCAGCTCCTCGAAGTGGTCCTCGGCGATCGTCGCGGCGATCTCGGCTCCCACACCGCCGGTCTTGTTGTCCTCGTGCACGACCAGGACCTTGTTGGTCTTGCTCACCGAGCGGGCGATGGCCTCCTTGTCCATCGGGACGATCGTCCGCAGGTCGAGCACCTCGACAGACACGGCCTCGGCCTCGATCTTCTCGGCCGCTTCGAGCGCCAGGTGGACGCCCACGCCGTAGGTGATGACGCTGATGTCGGTCCCCTCGCGCTTGACGTCGGCCACCGAAAGCGGGACTGTGTAGTCGCCTTCCGGCACATCCCCCTTCACACGCCGGTAGCTCTTCTTGTGCTCGAAGAACATGACCGGGTCCGGGTCGCGAATCGAAGCTTTGAGCAGTCCCTTACAGTCGTATGGTGTCGAAGGGATGACGATCTTCAGGCCCGGCACGTGGTAGAACAACGCTTCAACGCTCTGCGAGTGGTACAGGCCGCCGTGCACGCCGGCTCCGAACGGTGCCCGAACGACGATCGGGCAGCTGAACGCCCCGTTGGAGCGGTAGCGAATCTTGGCCGCCTCGTTCACGATCTGGTCAAAGGCTGGGTGAATGTAGTCCGCGAACTGGATCTCGGCCACGGGACGCAGGCCGTTCATAGCTGCCCCGATCGCGATTCCAGCGATGCCCAGCTCGGCGAGCGGGGTGTCGATAACCCGCTCGGCTCCAAATTCCTTCTGGAGACCTTCGGTGGCGCGGAAGACACCCCCGTGCACACCAACGTCCTCTCCCAGCACGATCACGCTCGGATCGCGTTCCATCTCCTCGCGCAGCGCCTCGTTGACGGCCTCGATAAGCGTTTTGACGGCCATTGCACTCTTCGCTAACCAGGCCCCTCCCCCAGGGTTGGGGTCGGAGCATCCTTGAAAACGTGCCGCGTTGCCGTGGACGGGTCCAGTGCGCCCGCCAGCGCCTCCTGGAGCGCCGTCTCGATCTGGTCCGCGATGTCGACCCGAATTCGCCGCTCGGCCTCCTCGTCGATCAGCTCGTGCTCTCGGAGGTACGCCTGGTAGCGCGGGATTGGGTCGCGAGCACGCTCGGCCGCCAGCTCTTCACGGCTGCGGTAGCGGGAATGGTCGTCGTCGCTCGAGTGAGGCGTCAGGCGGACGCACTTGGCGTCGATCAGGGTCGGCCCGTCGCCGCCCCGCGCTCGTTCGGCAGCCTTGCTCGTGACCTGGTGGACGGCCAGTACGTCGGTGCCGTCCACTGCGACGCCCGGGACACCATACGCTGCCGCGCGGTCGGCGATGCATGGCACGGAGCTCTGCCTGGCAAGCGGCACCGAGATCGCGTACCCGTTGTCCTCGCAAAAGAAGATCACCGGCAGCTTCTGGATGGCGGCGAAATTGATCCCCTCGTGAAAGTCGGCCTTGCTGGTCGCGCCGTCCCCGAAGTAGGCGATCACGACGCTTTCCTCACCACGCCGAAGCGCCGCGAGCGCCGCGCCAGTCGCGTGCGGGATGTGGGTGGCCACGGAGCTGCCGCCGGTCAGGATCCTCAGCCGCGGCGAGCCGAAATGCGAAGGCATCTGCCGGCCCCCGCTCCAGGGTCCCTCCGGATGCGAGAGAGCCTCGAACACCGTGTCGCGTGCACTTGCGCCAAAGGCCACCACGGCCGCCAGATCGCGGTAGTACGGGACCATCGCGTCGACGCCGGGCCGGAGGGCCGCCGCGCTGCCGACCTGGGCTGCTTCGTGGCCCTGGCAGCTAATGACGAACGCCTGCCTCCCCTGCCTGTTCAGGATCCACTGCCGCTCGTCCAGCGCGCGAGCGAGCAGCATCAATCGGTACAGCTCGATCGCCTTTTCGTCTGTAAGGCCCAGTTCGGCGTGCAACGGGCGGACGGTCGTCTGCATCCTGGTCGACGTCACCGTGTTCAGGCTCATCTTACCACCGAGGTCCGAGACATGAGGAAATGATATCGCTCAAATGCTAGGGATTGTTGGTGAGCCAATACACCTCCACGGTCGGACCTGGACGTTCATATTGCTGCAGACTCCAGAATGGGGTGTTCATATTCTCGACCGAGAACGGGACGTCGCGGCCGCCCAGGCCGGGCCCGAAACGGGCTGCCAGCTTGGCCTGCTCGGCCAAGACGTGGTGCGCGCGCTGAAGGCCCCACTCCTGGGGCAGCGACTCCTCTGGGAAGCTGCTCGTGACCACGTACTGGGCGTCGCGGGCGGTGAAGTAGCGCGCGTCCTCGATCCCGACGGCGTCCTCGAAACGCTGCAGCCGCAGCTCGGCGGCGCGCGGCGTGTAGCTGCGCCCGCTCACGTCGTAGACTGCCCAGTCCTCTACCCACACCCGGCTGCCTCGGGGCAAGTTGTTCTGAACCCATTGGCTGGCCAGTACGCGAGTGTCGGTCTGCAGTAGAAGTCTGCTATGCGCCAGGTCGTTGGCGATCGACTGCGCTACGAGCGCCGCGGCCAGTGCCGCCACGATGCCGGGCCGCCACGCCGCTCGAACCTTGCCGGCTATCTTGACCGCTGTGAGGGCGGCAAGCAGGCAGAGGACCGGGACCAGTGGCAGAGTGAAGCGCGCGAAGAATAGCGGTTTTGGCATCAGAAAGGACAAATAGACGACAGGAAACGCGAGTAGAAAGACCGTCTGTGCAGGCCGCGCCCGCCAGGCCAGGCCCAGGCCGACGAGTCCAAGCGCCAGCGGCAGTGCACCCAGCCCGTGCAGCAGGGTCGTCAAGTACAGCAGCGCGATGGGCTCGGGCGACTGTCCGTACCAGGCTTGGTCACCGAGGTGGTACTGGTTCAAGAAGCCGGGCCAAAAACGGGCGAAGTCCAGGACCGTGTAGGGCGTGCCGATCAAATAGCCGGCCAGACCCGACAAGCCGGCCAGGGCCACCAATCCTGCGTCGTCCCAGGCCCGACACCCGCTCGGCCGCTTGCGAAGCCAGTGGGCGACAAGCAGCGACACGAAGAAGAAGCCCATGCTGTATTTGGTCGAGGTCGCCAGACCCCCGGCCAGGCCAGCAAGGACGTACCAGCTTCGCCCCGGCCGGCGGATCAGCCGAGCCTGGAAATACAGCGACAGCAGAAGAAGCGCGATGCTTGGAACATCGTTGGTCCCATAGTGCGAGTCACGCACGTGCAAGAAGCTGGCGGCCAGCAGCAGCGCCCCAAACAGACCGACGCCCCGTCCGTACAGCTCGCCCCCCAGAGCGAACAGGACCGCTACGCTGGCTGTTCCCATCAGCGCGCTGTCAAGGCGAGCCCACAGGTTGGCCGAGCCCACCTCCCGTGCCGAGAACGGCCCGCTCAGCGGCCCGATCCTTCGACTCAGGGCGAGCTCGCCGGCGATCAGATACGTGAACAGGCTGGGGTTCTGGAAATACCTCGGATCGAGGTCCCCGGACCTGACCATGCGCTCAGCGCGCTGGACGTAGTTGACCGCCTCGTCGAAATGGAACGCCCAGGGCAGTCCCCAGCTCAGGCCCCACAGTCGCAACCCAAGCGCCAGGGCCAGGATCGCCCCGACGAGGACAGCCGTGCCTGGGCGCGACGCGGCGGCGCGGGGTGGGAGCCCCGTGTTCGAGAAACGTCGCGCGGCAAAATGGAGCACAATGGCACTCAGTCTACTTCCCGACCGGTGGCTGGCGGCATACTCAGGACGTGACCCCAGCCGATCGCTCGCAGCGCCTGCCCAGGGAGTTTTACGCTCGATCGACGCTGGTGGTTGCGCGCGAGCTGTTGGGCTGCTGGCTGGTGCACGATCTACAGGAAGGTCGCCGCGCCGGTCGGATCGTCGAGGTCGAGGCGTACATCGGGCCCGACGACCGCGCCTCGCACGCCTCGCGCGGCCGAACCGCGCGCACCGCCGTCATGTTCGGGCCGCCGGGCCACGCCTACGTCTACCTGATCTACGGTATGTACCACTGCCTGAACGTCGTCACCGAGAGCGACGGATATCCGGCTGCGATTCTGATCCGCGCGCTGGAGCCTGGCGAGGGCGTTGAGCTGAGCACGAACGGCCCTGGGCGGCTCTGCCGTGCCCTGAGCATCGATCGCCGCCACAACGGCTTGGACCTGGTGACCGGCGCGCTCTGGATCGAACGACGTGGCGAGCGACTGGACAATGGCCTCGTGGCGACCGGTCCGCGGGTGGGCGTCGACTACGCCGGCGAGTGGGCCGCTCGTGAGTGGCGCTTCTTGGTCCGTACGAGCCCATACCTCTCATCTCGCCCACCTTTGCCATAAGTCCGGAGTCCGACGGACTCCGGACCCGCTATGCTGCCTTGCCACGGCCGCGGACGCGATGCGGGTCGATCGCGTCCTGCAACCCGTCGGCAAACGAGTTCATCGCGACGACGACGAGGGTGATCGCCAGCCCTGGGAACAGCGCATACGAGGGGGAGCGGAACAGGTATCCCTGGGCGCCGCCGAGCATGTTGCCCCAGGACGGGTCCGGCGGCTGGCTGCCGAGTCCAAGAAAACTCAGCGACGCCTCGACAAGAATCGCCTCGGGCGCGGCGATCGCCATCTGCACGACCAGTGGCGCCAGGCAGCTGGGGAAGACGTGGCTGAGCATGATCCGCCAGTCGGAGCAGCCGATGGCGCGTGATGCCGTGACGAAGTCCCGGTTGCGGGTGGCCAGTGCGCTAGCTCGCACCAGCCGCGAGAACACCGGCATGTTCAGGACGGCGATCGCCAGCACGGCGTTGAGCCAGCCCGGGCCGAGCACTGTCACGATGCCAATCGCGAGGAAGATCGCCGGGAACGCAAGCAGCGTGTCCCAGAGGCGCATGATCAGCAGATCGAACCAGCCCGCCCGGTAGCCCGCCACCAGGCCGGTCAGGGCCCCGACGATCGCCGCGAGGACGATTGTCAGCAACCCCGCTTCCAGTGCCGGCCGTGCGCTGTACATGACGCGGCTGAGGATGTCCCGCCCAACCTCGTCGGTCCCAAACCAGTACGCTGCTGATGGCCCGGCGAGTTGGTCGCGCAGATGGATCTCGTTGGGATCGTAGGGTGAAAGCTGAGGACTAAAGACCGCCACTACGATCAGGACGACGAGCACCGCTGTGCCCAGGGCGCCCCTGCGATCCCTTAGCAGCCGCGCCGCGACTGCCCCAACGCCGCTGCCTCCGGCCTGCCAGTCCCGCCTTTCGAGGGGCGTTGGGACGCTCACTGCGGCGGAGACGCCGAAGGTTCCTCCCTCCGCCTCCGTGCCCCCGGGTCGCCGTCCCTCCAAGTTAGGTTGCGCCGTGTGGGTGGATCCGGGGGTCCAGGTAAGCGTACGAGAGGTCGATGATGATACTGGTCACCAAAAAGATGACCACGACTAACATCAAGGCCCCCTGGACGACCGGGTAGTCGCGATTCAGGATCGAGGTCACCACCAGCCGCCCGAGCCCGGGATAGGCAAAGACCGCCTCGGTCACCACCGCCCCGCCGAGCAAACGGCTGAACTGGATCCCGAGCACGGTCACGACCGGGATCAGGGCGTTGCGCAGCGCGTGGCGACCGACGACACCTGGCTCGGGAACGCCCTTTGCGCGCGCGGTCCGGATGTAGTCCGCCCCGAGTACGTCGATCATCGCCGATCGGACGAACCGCGAGAAGACCGACAGGTTCGAGACGGCGATGGTCGCCACCGGCATCACCAGATACGGAAGGTTGAGATACCAGGGGTTGTTCGGGTCTCCCACGCCCGAGGGCGGCAGCCAGTGGAGCGTAACACTGAAGACGAGGATCAGCAGCAGGCCCAGCCAGAATGCCGGCACGGCGAGCCCCAACGAGTTCAGGCTCGTGATGACCGTGTCCGGCCTCGCGTCCTGCCGGACGGCGGCCAGGCATCCCAGCGGCAGACCGATCATCACCGCCAGACAGAAGGCGATGATCGACAGCCGCAGGGTGTTGGGGAAGTGCTCAGCGACCAGCGTGGTCACGAGCCGGTTGTTGACCTGCGACCGGCCCAGGTCGAGCCGGGTGAGGTCGGACAGCCAGATGAGGTAACGGAGCGGAACGGGCTTTTCCAGGCCCAGCCGCTCGCGCTCGAGCGCCACCTCCTCAGCCGTCGCCTCGGTGCCCAGCTTCATCCGCACTGGATCACCCGGCGACAGCTGGATGATGGCGAAGATCAGGACCGACGCCAGCAACAGGGTCGGCAGCAGCGCCAGCCACCGGCGCAGTAGGTAGGTCAGCACGTTCCCTCTCCCGCGGGGCCCTGACCCCTGGCTATACTTGTCGGGAGACGGCAGCCGTCACCAGCAGCCCCCACCCCCCATCCCCGCGAAGCGCACTTGTTCCCTCCCCCAAGCTTGGGGGAGGGGGATGGGGGGTGGGGGCGAACGCGCGACAGCAGCTCCTCAGCACCAGGTATTCGGCACAGATTAACGGCTCACTGAGGCTTGATCTACGACCAGGTTGCCGTTCAGGTCGACCCGCATGCCATCAACGCCCTTGCCGTATGCCCAGACGCGCGGGTTGGTCGCGACCTGAATGACGTGGCAGGAATCCAGGACGATCTCATTGAGCTGCTGGTAGATCCGTTTCCGTTTCTCGGTGTCTGGCTCTACCGCGCCGGCCCCGACGAGCTTCTCCATTTCCTCGTTCAGGTACGCGTGCGTGCCCGTCGTGGGACCGCCGCGGTAGTTGCGCTGCGTGCTCCAGAAGATCGCCGGGTCACGCGTCACCCGGGCATTCAGCCACGCCTGCAGGTCGTTACCCTGCAAATCCTTGAAGCCGTTGATCTCGTAGAACTTCGCGTTCTCCACCTCGTCGACCTTCAGACGGACGCCGATCTTGGCCAGATCGGCCTGCCAGATCAGGGAGAAGAGCTTCATCTGCGGCCAGGCCGGGGTTACGATGATGCTGAGATCCAGATTCCTGACGCCGGCGCCCTCGAGTAGTTTCTTCGCCCTGTCGAGATCGAAGGCGTGCGCCATGACCAGATCCTCGCGGTAGCCGATCGACGTCGGGCTATAGAACGCCGAGGCGATCGGGCGCGAGACACCGAAGAAGGCGGTCTTGGCCATCTCGACGCGGTTCAGCGAGTACGACAGCGCCTGGCGGACCTCCTTCTGGTCCAGCGGCGGCTTGCTGACGTTGACCTGGATGTTGAAGAAGCTGCCGGCGTTCTCGTTGACGTCCACGCGGAAGTTCGGGTCGGCCTGGAGCGGGCCGACGTCCGCCAGGCTCGTCATCAAGACCCCGTCGACGGCGCCCGACTTCAGATTAGGCAGCAGCGTCTCGGCCTGGGTCAGGCGCTTGAAGACCACCTCGTTCAGGTACGGCAGGTCCCTGTTGTAGTAGTCGGGATGCCTGACGAAGCGGGCGTACTGGTTCGTGGCCCACTCGGTGATCTTGAACGGGCCGCTGCCGACCGGCAGGCTCTTGAGCATCTGGGGATCGCTCTTATCGGGTATGCGAATAGCATAGAACCAGTCGAGAATGTCCAGCACGTACGGCACAGGGGCGTCGAACTTTAGTTCGAGCGTGGACTTATCCGGCGCCACCAAGTCCTTGATCGGGGCCGTGATGCCCTTGACCTTCGTGACCCCAACGTGTTTGGCGAGCGCCTCGTCCTTCAGGTAGCCCCACATCGTGACGAAATCGTCGGCGGTCAGCTCCTTGCCATCGTGCCACTTGACGTTGTCGCGCAGCTTGAGCTTGAGCGAGAGGTTGTCGGGCGCCATTGCCCACTCCTGGGCAAGGTCCGGCAGGGACTGGCCGGTGCCATCCTTCCACATCAGCCGCGAGAACACCTGGTTGTACAGCTCGAAGTTGACGGCGGTGTAGGTCCACGGGTTGAAGTCGTTGAAGTCTCCGGCCTCGGCATAGTTGAACGTGCCGCCCCGCTGCGGCCCGGCGGCAGGCTTGGCTTCGGCTGGTTTGGCGGCCGGCGCGGCGGTCGGCTTGGCCTCGGCGGCGGCTGCCGGCTTCGGTGGCTCTGTTGGCTTGGCTGGCGCGGGTGGCGGCGCGGCCGGCGCGCAGGCCGCTAACACAGCCGCCGCGCCACTCCCGAGTACGAGTCCCACGAATGCACGCCGGGCGATTCTCATTTTCACTTTCTCCCTCCCGCGACGGTGCCGATACTGGCCCATTATAGGGACTGTTTTGTAAGCGTGGTTCAGCCAGCCGCCGCCGTGTGTCGGACTTTCGGACCTCGGACTTCGGACTCGTATACTTGCGGTGCGAGCTCTTTGCCTCGGTCATCGACGCGGAGTACGTGGTGGACCTTGACAGGCTCGGGATACCTCTGGTCGTCGCGCTCGTCGCGGTCTTCCTCGTCTGGTACTTCGTCGGCTCGGTCCTCAATCGCCGCCGAATGGCCGAGGCTGCGCGGTGGGTCAATCGCGGGCTGGAGGGCTATCGGGATGAGCCGCCCAACCAGAGCAAGGCGTCAATCAAATGGCTCTCGACGAACGCCTTCAACATCCTGTTGGAGGGCGCCCGCCCGCCGTTTCAAGGCATCATTGCCACCGTCCTGCTCCAGTCGCGCGACATGATCACCGTCTGGTTCATGGACCGCCTGACTGGCCGACGCGACTTGCTGATGCTGCGCTGCGATCTGCGCCGCCAGCCGATCTGGGGCCTGGAGGTGTTCCGGCCGCGCAGCATCCTCGCGGGCGACGCGCGGCGGCTGGCGACAGGCGAGGGCTGGCCAATTCAACCGAGCGAGGACAAGTCGCTCATGGCCGCGCACGGGGGTGGTAAGGCCGGCGAGCTATGTAGCGCGCTCCTCGACGCGCTCGGCGAGGAGCGCCGGCGGCTAATCCGCCTTGGCATCCGCCGGCGGGCTCCGCACCTGACGCTGGCGCTGGACCTGCCCGACCCCGCCTCGACCGATCCACACGAGACCATGCGCCTGGCCGAGCGCCTGGCCACGATTACGCTGGGCTACAGCACGTTCTGATTTCGTAGGGGCGCACGGCGTGCGCCCTGGGGGCGTATGCCATACGCCCCTACGGTCAGCCAAACAGCTTCTCCGCTGTGCGCCGCAGCATGTCGGTCCCGCGGATCTCGGTCTCGAAGAGTGGGACGATCGCTCGAACCTGGCCGTCGAACTTCTCCCAGATCGTCTGCATGTGCTCGTCTTGCATCGCCATGCGGTTCAGTACGAACTGGGACCGTTTGTCGCCGACCACCTCGCGGTCGATCCGCATGTTGACGATCACCCCGCCGACCGGGATTCCGAAATCGTGGAACCAGTTGATGAAGCGCGTGATGACCGCGATCGGCAGCGCCTCCGGGAGGGTGACGAAGAAGAAGGCTGTCTTCTCAGGGTCGGTGAGCAGCACCCGCGCTGACTCCATCCGCTCTCGAAACGAGATCAGGTAGTCCATCAGCGGGTCCTCTTCCTTCTTCTTGGTGAACGAGAGCATCTCCCGCAGCGAGCGCGCCTCCTCGCGCGACTTCATCATCTTGTTCACCCAGAGCGCGTAAACCTTCGACATGCCGAGCAAGCGGCGCGCGTTGGCGGTGGGCGCGGTGTCGAAGACGTAAGCGTCGTATTCATCCTTGAGCATCAAGTCGATCATGTTCTCGAACATGGCCGACTCTTCGAAGGCCGGGTTCATCGTCGCCGACTCCACGAACTCATCCGCCTTGGTGCTGATCTCGGCAAATTTCAGGAACCACTGGATCTTCTCGCGGATCTCCCGCTTGGACCGCTCGATCGTCTCGTGGGTGTCGATCTCGTACGCCCACAAATTCTCCACGCCCTCGACCGGGGTGTGCTTGCCGAAGACGTCCTGGCTGAGCAGGCCAGATAGGCTGTGGACCGGATTGGTAGAGGCCAGGATCGTCCGCTTGCCCTGGCCGGCGCTCCACCACCCCGTGACGCCGGCCATGACGGTCTTGCCGACGCCGCCCTTGCCGCCGAAGAAGACGTACTTCAACCCGTCATGCCGCTGCAGGTGCGTCCGCATCGACTCCTGGATCCGCCCGTCACGCGCGCCGTTCGTCGCTTCCATCAACTGCTCTCCTCGGGCCCCTGGGCCGTCACCCCCTCTCCCAAATTTGGGAGAGGGGGCCGGGGGGTGAGGGCCAGAAACCTCAGACCTCTCCGTACATGATGTTGGCCAGCTTCTCGATCATCGGCAGGCCGGTCACGTCGCGCTCAAGCTCCGGGACGCGCGCCAGCACGCCCTCGCCGAGGGTGCGGTCGATATCGGCCAGGTATTTCTTCTGCATTAGCATGCGATTCTTCAGGTAATCCGGCAAGTCCTGCTGCGCCAGCTCTTCAGGCAGGACCCGGTTGACCACGTAGCCGGCGATCGGCACGTCGAAGCGGGCGAACAGCTCGGCCGCCTTGCGCGTGTCCAGGATGATCATCTCCTCCGGCACCACGACGAAGAAGAACGCCGTCTTCAGCTTGTCGGTCAGGATCTTGGACGAGGCCCCGATCCGGTTCTTGATGTACTGCAGCTCGTTCAGGATCTGGTCTTCCTCCAGCTCCTTTTGCCGCTTCATCACGTTCGCCACTTTCTCGTACTCGCGCATCTCCTCGCGAAGCTTGGTGATGCGCGTGATCCACTCGTCGTACACCTTCGCCATCGACAGGTAGTACAGCGCGTGGCCGAGCGGCACGAGGTCGTAGATGTAGTAGTCGTACTTGCCCTCAACGACGATGTCGACGACCGCGTCGAAGATGGCGCTCTCTTCCATCGCCGGCTCGGCCGAGGCCGCGGCGATGTAGTTCTCGATCTCCTCCGGGACCTGGTCGAAGCCGTACATGTCCAGGATCTTCTGCCGGATCTCGCCCTGGTACGCCTTGATGTGTGTGTCGGCGTCGATCTCCTGGGCCCACAGATTCTCCGCTATCGCGATGGGGCCCTTTCCAAAGATGTCCTGCTGAAAGATGTCGGACAGGCTCGCCTGCGGGTCAACCGAGAAGACAAGGACGCGATGGCCTCGTTTCGCCAGCCAGTACGCCGTGGCGGCCGAGAAGGTCGTCTTGCCCAGGCCGCCCTTGCCGCCGAACATGATGTAGCGGCGGTCAGGGTTCTGCAGGAACGTCTCTTTCAGGGACATCGCTACTCACTACTCGCGCTAAGCCATCGCGTCGGTGAGGTCCTTCTCGCGCAGCATGCGGCGCTTCCAGGTGGCGATCTGCGGCACGACATAAGGAAGCAGCCGCAGCGAGTAGTAGGGCGGGAGGATCGGTACGCCCAGCAGGTCACCCATGGTTATCAGGATGAACAGGTGTTCCATGCTGGCCCGCGTCCGGACCGCGTACCGCGTCATGTCGTGGGACGCCATCCCGTAGAAGACGTCCCGGACGGCCGTCAGCAGGCCGCGCAGTCCGCCCGACTTAATCTCTTCTTCCGCCATCGTGACCCCCGTTCGGCTCACATCTCGATAAGATGATACTCTTCGTTCTCCAGGACGTGTCGTTCGCGAAGCAGGCGCCGCTTCCAGGCCTCGAGGCGTGGGACCGCGTACGGCACCAGCCGCAGCGAGTAGTAGGGCGGCAGGATCGGCACCCCCAGGATGTCGCCCAGCGTGATCAGGACGAACAGGTCCTCAAGTCGGGCCCGCTCCTCCAGGGCGTGGCGCTCGAACTCGTACGCTGTCATCCCGTACAGGAAGCTCTTGACCGCCCGTAGGAGACCGCCTCGCTTCGGCCGCTCAACCGCCGCTTCGCTCACACCAACTGCCCACGTTGTCGAACCTTTGACTCGTTATAGCCTAGGGGCGCAATCAATTGCGCGCCTGCCATAGTCCAGGGCGTGATGAATCACGCAGCTACGGCCCGCCGGCCGCTGCCTCCCCCAAGCTTGGGAGAGGGGATTGGGGGTGGGGACGCGCCTCCCGGGAGACAAACGAACCCGCCCCGCAGAGCGGGGCGGGTTCGTTTCGCGGAGCCAACCTTGGGTTCAGGCTGTGGGCGCCTCCGCGGGGAGTGGCTCCGGCTCAGCGCCGCTGTAGCGCTGGTAGGCCTTGATGCCGTCCCAGCCGATCATCGCGGCCGCCACGAACAGCAGGCCGGCAATGAACACCATCAGCCCGGCGCCCCCGACGGCGATCGCCGCGCCCGCCCGGCCGACGTTGGGCACCAGCACCGTCTCCCACAGGTTGCGGGCGATGACCAGCGTCGCCGCCATCGTCGTCAGGTACATGAACACCGTCGGGATCAGGGCGAACGTTGGGTTGCGCTTCGTGGATACCAGCCACACCGTCACGACCAGGAGCGACAGAGCGGCCATGAGCTGGTTTGCCGACCCGAAGAGCTGCCACAGGTAGACCCAGATACCGCTGAGCACTAAGAAGCACATCAGCGCCAGCGAGATGACGACGTTGACGTGCGGGTTGCGGAAGACCGGCATCCGGTCGCCCAGACCCTCGGTGAGCGTCACGCGCATGACGCGAATGACTAACTGGAAGACCGTGATCACGATCACCACGAAAGCTGAGAACCCGAGCGCCGCGCCGATCGGTTGTGGGATGCCCAGGACGCTCAGGAAGCTACCGATGCCGTTTGCGAAGGTTGGGACCGCAGGCCCCTGGATGCCGATCGAGACCGCCAGCAGCGCGAGCATCCCCAGCGTCATCTCGGTGAACATCGAGCCGCCGCCGACCGGCAGCACGTCGGTCTCGTTCTCGATCTGGCGCGCGGTCCCGACCGAGCCGATCAACGCATGCCAGCCCGAGATCGCGCCGCAGGCGATTGTCACGAACAGCATTGGCCAGAGCGGCTGCCAACCTTTCCCCGCCTCCATCATGAAGCCGAGGTCGGCCGACTTGATGGCCGGAATCGTGAGGGCCGCCACCTCCGGCTTCAGGAGGACGGCCATCGCCGCGCCCAGGCCCGCCAGGACCATCGTCAGGAACGTGATCCAGAAGCCGATGTAGTTGACCGGCTGGGCGAATCGCCAGATCGGCAAGATCGCACCCAGGTAGGAGAACACGCACAGACCCAGCAGCCAGAACAGGAACGCGGGAGTGATGTTCACGTTCGCCACGGCCACGCCAGGCGGCGTGTTGGGCGGCAGCGGTAAGGTTGGATCGTAGTAAGTGATGACCGGGGCGCCGCCCGTGATCGAGTTGACGGCGGTGTTCAGCCCCACCATCAACTGCCCGACCGGGCCCTGGACGATTTGCGGGGCGGCCCCCTGGGTCGCGGGCGGATTGACCTGCATCCCGAGTGGCCCCACGATGATGATCAGCAGCGTGATGCCGACCGTGATTAGGCTCATGAGGATCAGGTCGGTCTTCCAGCGGTACAGCATCTGGCCACCCAGGATGCCCATCACCACCAGGGTGACGATGGCCAGTGGCACCTGTGGCTGGCTAAACAGCACGCCGACGATGAGGTTGCCAAACGCGCCAGCGACCAGGACCAGGTAGAAGAAGATGAATACCAGCAAGATCGTGCGCGTGCGCGGGGAGATCAGACGGTGAGCGGTAGCGCTCACGCTGTTGCCATCGTTGCGGACCGCGACCATGATCGCGCTGTAGTCGCTCATCCAGCCGATGAACGTGACGCCCAGCACCAGCCAGATGATTGACGGCAGCCAGCCCCACAGGATGGCGGCTGTAATCGCGCCGACGATCGGGCCAGCGGCCGCGATCGACTTGAAGTGGTACCCGTACAGCACGCTCCGGCTCGCGGGCACGAAGTCTACGCCGTCCATATACATCCGGGCCGGGGTGGCCTTACGCGGGTCCGACTGAATGATGTTGCGGTCGATCCGGCGGGCGTAGAACGTGTAACCGAGATAGATCGTCAGACCCGCGATGATCACCGCGTACAAGGTGTTCATTGTCTGCCCTCCGATGTGTTTCGTTTCGCACCACCCCGGTATAGGGTGGCCGAGGAACCGCAACGCCGCGCCGGCCTGCTCGGCGATAGGATGAAGGACGATTACGAGATGTCCGGCCGGTTCGGCTCAGCGGCAGTCATTCACTCGCTGCGCGGAGGTCCCGTTCGCTAGCCCATCACCTCCCTTCACGACCCATCTGCCATTGATTGGCCGCCGCCCGCCCAAATCATAGGGTGCTCGACGCGGCCAGATGGCGCTCTAACAGGGCGCTCGCGGCCTCCAGATCGCCTCCGCTGACCTT
>DASPXK010000196.1:0-13551 GCA_035637315.1 Chloroflexota bacterium | reverse complement strand
CAATCGGGACCAGGCGTCGCGCTCGGGCTCGTGGTGTAGTGGCCTAACATGCGGCCCTGTCAAGGCCGAGACCGGGGGTTCGAATCCCCTCGAGCCCGCCTGTACGGGAGCAGGACCTGGATCACCGGGACCTGCTCCTTCTGCGCGAGTGTGCCACTCGACCCCCACAACCCGGTCGCGCCGAGCATCGCTCGCCGTCGATTAGGCTCCTGGGTGCAGGGACCGAGCCAGGCTCCGTTGAAGCTGATCGGGTAGGTTGAAAGCCTAGCCAGATGAGCCCAGTGGGCCGGCCGAGCGGCGCCGCGCCGATCTCACCTGATCCAGCCCGGCCAAGCCAGAACCTCTGGCGACCTACCTCACTCGCTACGCAATCGGTGTAACAGTCGCCAGGAAGAAGCGACGCCGTCGGCGACCCGACTTCAAGAAAGCTCGGCAGCAGATCGGACCGGAGAGGAGGAAAGCCAGCCGTGTCACTCAAGGTTTTACGAAGCGTTACGGTCCCCCCGGGCCAGGGCTCTGCCTGCACGGTCCGGCGTGGCGAGGTGCTGCGTGTCATCGACATTGAAGGGGGTCAGGTTGCCGACTTCAACGCCTGGAGCCTGGCCGATCCCCGGGAGAAGTTCTGGTCCGCTCGCACCCGCATCATGCAGCGCGCGCATCTGTCGACCGGCGACCGTCTCTGGTCATCGCCGAACATGGCGGTCATGTTCACCATCACCGCCGACACGGTGAAACCGAAGCCTTCCGCGCGAGATGGCAAATCCCACGATCTCCTGTGGGCTCGATGCAGTTCCCGCCTGTGGGAGCTTCGCGACGGCCTGGCAAACATCGCTAACTGCCAGGATAATCTCGCTCAGGCGATCGAGCCGCACGGCCTGAGCGTGCATGACGTACACGATGCGTTCAACATCTTCATGAAGACTGGCTTGGACGCCGACGACCACCTGTTCCAGGAGGAGCCGGAGTCCGAGCCGGGGGACTACCTGGAGCTGAGGGCCGAGATCGACTGCCTGGTGGCGGTGTCCTCCTGTCCGGGGCGGGCGAACCGCGCGCCCGGCTGGCGCAGCCGACCGCTGCTGCTCCAGGTCCTTGGATAGCTGGGGAGGGACGCATGGCGCGCACGCTCATACGGGCTCACACCCTCCTGACCCAGTCGGCGATCCAGCCGGTGGTGCGCTCAGGCGGGATCACGATCGAAGACGGCGTCATCCGAGAAGTCGGGCCGCTGGCCGAGCTCGAACGAAAGGGTCCCTACGACACGGTGCTGGGTGATCAGGAGCGCCACTTGGCCCTGCCGGGTTTCATCAACGGCCACCACCACAGCCTCCGGCCGGCGCGGATCGGCCTTCGTTCATCGCCGCTGGAGAGCTGGCTGGCCCGCTCCCGCGAACGGCAGGTACCGGCGCTCTCGCCCGACCAGGTGTATGACCATACGCTGTGGGGGACCCTGCAGTTCCTGAAGTCGGGCGTCACCGCGGTGGTCGACCATTATCCGTTCGACCCTCGGCTAGAGGACCTGGGCGTGCCGGCCAGTATCCAGGCTTATCTGGACGCGGGCGTACGCGCGGCCGTCTGCGTTGCGTGCTCCGATCAACAGCGTTACGTCTACGAAGACGACGAGGCCTTTCTCGCCAGACTGCCCACCGATCTCGGCGAGGCTCTCCGCGTGAAGCTCCGCCCGTTCGACCGGGACGCGTTCCTGTCACTGTGGGAACGACTCGCGGCCCGGTTCGATGGCCAGGACGGGCGAATCCGGCTGGGCTTCGGCCCGGGCGGTCCCCAGTGGTGCTCCGACGAGCTTCTGCGACGGCTGGGTTCGACAGCCAATGAGCACGACCATGCCCCGGTCCAGATCCACTTGTTGGAATCGCGCTTCCAGGCGCTGTACGGGTACCGCCGGTACGGTAAAAGCATCGTCGAACACCTGGCCGATCTCCAATTCTTTGGACCAGCCACGTCGTGCGCCCACTGCGTCTGGGTCAGCCGAAGGGACATCGAGCTGCTGGCGGAAGCCGGGTCGGTCGCCGTCCACAACCCGAGCTCGAATCTGATCTTGTTCAACGGCATCGCCCCGATCGCGGACCTGTTGGACGGCGGCGCGCGCGTCGGGTTTGGGCTGGACGCCGCCGGCCTGAACGACACGATGGACATGCTGACGGACTTGCGGCTCGGCCTGCTCCTTCAGCGGCGGCCCGGCTGGGACGGGCGGCAGGTCAGCGCGGCCGACATGCTTTCGATAGCGACCCATGGTGGGGCGGCAGCGCTCGGGATGGGCACTTCGCTCGGCCGGCTCGAAGCGGGCTATCTTGCCGACGTCGTCTTGGTCGACCGCACTCGGCTGTACGCCTCGCCTTACGTCAGCCCACTTGCGCCGGCCGACGAGGTGCTCCTGCGGCGAGCCAGCGCGGATGACGTCGATCTCGTCGTGGTGGGAGGGCGACTGGTGGTCGAGCACGGGAAGGCCCTCGGTATCGACGAGGCCGCTCTCGAGCGCCGCGTCGCCGCGTCGCTGGCTCGCACCTACGAGCTGCTCGAGTCGGCGGACGCGTCCTTCGAACGCTTGGAGCCGTACATCTCGAGCTTCTACCGAGCGTGGGAAGCGGAGGCCGAAGAAATGCTTCGGCCGAACTATCAATACAACACCCGCTAGGTGATGGTCGCCCTCCCTGGCTCGGCGGCGTGTGGGGCCGGGCGGCAAAGGTCGAGCGCGGCGAGCGCATAGACGCGGGCGGCATTCACGAGATTCTGAACGCCGAGCACTTCGTCTTGTCGCTGGCCTGGGTCATAGACGGCGAACTGACCGGTGGTTGAGACGCCGCCGGGTCCGAAGCAAAGGGCCCGGATACCGTACTCGAACATCGGGCCGGCGTCGCTCGAGACCGCGTACCGGCTGGGCGCAGCATAGCCAACCGGCTGGCCGACGGCGGCAAGGTGGGCCCGTTCAACCGCCTGAACGACGGGCTCATCAGGCTCGAGCTGATAGCCATTCCCGGTCAGGTAGAACTCGGTTGAGGTGCGCAGCTCGGGATCCTCTCGCTTCAGTTCGTCCAGCACGACTTCAAGCTCGCGCCTGGTCTCGTTGAAAATCTGGCCGGGCATCACGCGAATGTCAACGTACAGGCTGCAGGACGGGGCCGGGCACTTGCTGGGCTTGTATGGGAAGCCGCCCTGGATGGCGCCGATGCCGATGCGGGCCTCCATCAAGGGATGAGGATGCCGCTGCTGATAGACGGGCTCCCAGGCCTTCAGCGCAGCAAAGACGCGCATCATTTTCTCGATCGGATCGATGCCGAACTCCTTGCACCAGGTGTGCTGCGACCGTCCGTAGACCGTTATCTTCGCGAAGCAGTACCCGGCCTCTCCGATTTGCAGGCGCATCCCGGTTGGCTCGCCGATGATGGCGAAGTCTGCGGTGAGGCCGTGGGTGACGAGATAGCGTGAGCCGACTTTACCGCCTCGAAACTCGGCCCCCTGGTACTGATCCACGGGCGCTTTCTCGGTCTCCCCGACGACCCCTGCCACCAGCACGTCACCGCCGAGCTGCACGCCGGCCCGCTTGAGCGCACGCAACGCCCCCCAGTACGCTGCGAAGGCCCCCTTCATATTTGAGACGCCGAGCCCGTGGATCCAGCCGTTCTCGATGCTGGCCCGGGCCTGGCCGCCACCGACCGCCTCGGCCAGAACCGCGCCCCAGGTCTCCCGACCGGTCGTGCTCGTATCCAAGTGTCCGCTGAACAGCAGCGTGGGGCCGCCACCGCTCCCCGGCATCCTGGCCAGTACGTTGTTTCGCCCCGCCTCGACTTCCTGGAGCATGAGTTCCAGCTCGAGCTCGGCCAGGCGTCCGGCCAGGTAGTCGGCGGCCGGCCCTTCCTCGCCGGTCGGGCTGGGGACGTTGACCAAGTCCACGGCCATGCTGACGAGATCGTCTTCGCCGATTTCGGCCAGCACTCGTCGCTGCAGTTCGTCCATGTTCTTGCGTGGGATAGACGCGTTCAGCTTAGCCGACCTCGTGCACGACCGTGCCATCGACCACTGTCACGTCGACGGTGAGGTGGCGGATCTCTTCAGTCGGCGTCGCGAGAATGTCTCGCGAGAGGACGGCCAGATCCGCCAGCTTGCCTTCTTCGATCGAGCCCTTCGACCGCTCCTCGAAGTGGGCGTAGGCCCCGTTGTAGGTGTAGACCCGAATGGCCTCGGGCACAGACAGACGCTCGCCCTCGTTCAGCACGCGGCCGCTCGGACCAGGGTCGAGGCGGCGGTTGACCAGGCAGTCGACCCCCAGCAGCGGGTCGGACGTGACGATGGGCATATCCGACCCGCCGGAGCAGACGACGCCGCGCTCGAGCAGCGAGCGGAATGGGAAGGCAAACTGGGATCGCGCTTCCCCCCAGGGCTCGATGGTGCCGGCCTCGCCGAGCACCTCGAGGATCGGCGGCTGGCCATTGTAGATGATCTTCAGGCGGGCGGCCCTCTCGATCGTCTCGGCGTTCCAGAGGTAGGCGTGCTCCAGGCGGTGGCGAGGATCTGGGCGCGGATAGGCGCGCATGGCCTTCTCGATTGCGTCCAGAGTGATAGCGATCGCATGATCGCCGTGCGGGATGGCGGCAATCTGGTAGCCGGCCCTGTGCGCCTCAAGACAGAACTCGTCCGCCATCTCGGGGCTGACGCGGAAGCTTCCCCGGAACTTCTCCTCGGGATCGTTTGAGTAGGGCTCGAAGAGCGCCGCGGTCTGGCCTTGGACGCCACCGTCGACGCCTATGACGGCCGGCCCGAGCCGCAGCCAGTCGTCGCCGAATCCGGTCCGCAGGCCGGAGCGAAAGAGCTCGTAGGCAGCAGTGTCGGTTTCCCAGCCGGAGCCGTAGACGGGATAGATGTTCAGGTAGAGGCGGGTCGTCAGCCCGCCGCTGTCGTGCAGGATCTGCCAGGCCTGGAGCTCGTCGGCATGGCGAATCGCGGCCTCGTCGGCACTGCCAATCCCGAGCCGATTCAAGTACTGGCAGACCCAGCGGTAGCCCTCCACTTGCTGCTCGATGGTTGGCCTCGGGATGGCCGGGAAGATGTAGACGACGCGGCAGTTGTCCCACATTGGCCCCAGCGGCGCGCCGTGCTCGTCGCGCAACATCGGGCCACCCGGCGGATCGGGCGTGTCGTCCTGTACGCCCATCTTGCGAAGGGCGACCGTGTTGCAGGTCCAGCTCATGGACTCCCGATGTCGTAAGGCGACCGGATGAGTGGGCGAGACCGGGTCGAGATCGTGCCGGGTCGGATAGCGGCGCTCCTTCAGGCGGTGGTGGTCGAAGCCCCACCCGAGCACCCATTCGCCGAGGGGTGTCTTGTTGACCCGCTCCGCGACGCGGGCCACCAGTTCTTCGATCGACGACACGGCTTCGGGGCTGCACTCGACCCAATGGCGGTTCTCAGCCGCATTGGGGATATGCATATGGTTTTCGACGAAGGCAGGCGTCAGAGCCCGACCTGCAAGGTCGATCACCCGGGTACGGTTGCCGACTAGCTCTCGCACCGCCTGGTCGGAGCCCACGCGAACGATGCGGTTGCCGGTGAGTGCGACCGCCTCGGCGATGTCGTCGCGCGAGTTCACAGTAATGACGCGCCCGTTGACAAACACGAGGTCCGCGTCCCGCCAGTCGGCTGTGATTGCCATGCCTCACTCCTGCGCCCGGTTCGGCTGGCCCATTGTGTGGCAGGCCGAGGGAATTATCAAGCGGGGCGAATCCTTGACACGGTGTTTTCCCGGCTCTATCCTCGCAACAGTCCGGCGATCGGTGCCTGCCGGGGTCGTTCGAGCGAGTCGAGCTGTCTAGACGACTCGAGAGGAGTAGCGAGGCAGATGAAGAATGTGAACGACGTCCAATCCTTGAGCCATTCTGGAAGCGGGTTGACCCGCCGAAGCTTCCTGCGGGTCGCAGTGAGAGGAGCCGGGCTCATGCTCCTCGCGGCCTGTGCGCCACCGCCACCCACCACTAAACCAGTCGCCCCGGTGGAAACGGCAGCCCCGACCGCCAAGCCCGCCGCACCCGCCGCGGCCCCGACGAGCGCCCCGGCCGAAAAGCCCGCGGCGCCGGCGCCAACCCAAGCCCCAGCGGCGAAGGCCGCGGCCAAACCGGGGGGGATCCTGCGCATCGGCGGCGAGCGGGACCAGGACGATCTCGATCCTCACACTGTCCGCTTCGGCTGGGGCATCAACATGATGCAAAACGTGTACTCCGGGCTAGTTCGAGCCGGTGAGGACTTGCTGCCCAAGCCGGATCTGGCCAACAAGTGGGAGTACAAGGGTCCCCAGACGCTGGAGTTCACGTTACGCCAGGGCGCAAAGTTCCACAACGGACGTGAGGTGACCGCCGACGATATTAAGTATTCGCTTGATCGGATCCGGGATCCGAACGTCCCAGCCGGCTACGCCAGCTACATTGAGTCGATCGAATCGGTCGAGGCTCCTGAGAAATACCGGGTCGTGCTCAATTTGAAGCGCCCGGACGCGGGTCTTTTGAACAACCTCGCAATGCCGGCCATGGCCATGGTTGCCAAGGAGGCCGTTGAGCCGCAGCCGGTCGGGCTGAAAAAGACCATGATGGGCAGCGGCCCGTTCAAATTCAAGGAGTACATTCCCGACCAGAAGCTGGTCCTGGCGAAGAACGTCGACTATTTCATGCCCGGGCAGCCGTTGGTTGACGAGCTTCACTTCATCCCGTTGAAGGACGAGACTGCCCGAACGAATGCGCTCCGCAGCGGTGAGGTTGAGTACATCGAGCCGATCGCCCCGAAGGACATCAACGCGCTTCGAAGCGACCAATCGATCACGGTCACCGGCGGCCCTAACCTGAGCTTCGTCGGCATCTCGCTGAACACATCCCAGAAGCCGTACGACGAGGCGCGCGTCCGTCAGGCTCTTGCGTATGCCATCAACCGTGACGAAATGGTCCAGAAGGGCTTCGATGGCTTTGCTCAGCCGCTCTGGGGACCGCCGCTGATTCCGCCGTACTGGGCCGGCAACACCGACCGCTACTACACCTACGACCCGAACAAGGCGAAGCAGTTGCTGAGCGAAGCCGGGTACCCCAACGGCTTCAAGACAAACATCACAATCGGAACCGGCACCTCGTATCACCCGCCGTTCGCCGCGGTCGTGCAATCGGAGCTCAAGAAGGTCGGGATCGAGGTCGAGATCAACGCCATGGACGGCGCAACGGCCAACAAGAATTGGATCGGCGGAAACTTCGAGATGTATCCGATCCGCTGGTGGGGCTCGGACTTCATCGATCCCGACGGAGCCTTCCGTTCGATCTTCACCTGCAAAGGCAGTTACAACAACAGCCGGTTCTGCAACGAGAAGGTCGACGAGCTGATCTTGAAGGGTCTGACGGTGACCTCGCTCGAGGAGCGGAAGGCGGTCTACAGGGATGCGATGAAGGCCCTCGCTGAGCAGCAACCCTGGGTATTCTTGGTCTCGTTCGACCGCTTCGAGGCCATGAAGAGCTACGTCAAAGGGTATACGGCCTACCCCAACGCGAGCCAGTACGGCCTGCGCGAGGTGTGGCTGGATAAGTAACGCCGCTCCACGATCCGATTGCTGGTGTGGATGCCAGTAGCAACCCAGGTGGCTCGACTCAGAAGGTGAGCAGAACATGCCACAAGCCCGATGAGGAGCCGGCGTGACTCACTACATCGTTCAACGAGTCCTGGCTCTGGTGGCCGTCCAGTTCGGCATTACTCTGATCGTGTTCTTCCTGATTCGCCTGGTACCTGGCGACCTGGTCGACTTCATCTTCGCTCAGTACATGAGCTCAGGGCGCATGAACGAGATTCGCGCCCTGTGGGGCCTTGACCGTCCGGTCATCGATCAGTACCTGGACTGGCTCGGGCGTTTGATGCAAGGCGACTTTGGCCGTTCAATGCTCAGCGGGCGGCCGATCACCAGTGACATTCTGATGCGCTTTCCGGTAACCGTACAGCTCTCGGCGATGGCCGCGGCTTGGAGTGTCGTAGTCGGAATCTCCCTGGGCGTCGTGGCAGCTCGTCGCCCGAATGGGAAGATTGATGGCCTGGTCACCAGTCTGACCCTGCTAGGACTGGCAACCCCGCATTTCTGGCTAGCGACGCTGTTGATCTACCTTTTTGCTGTTCAGCTCGGCTGGTTTCCCGCGGTGGGTTACGTTTCCTTCCGGGAAGACCCGCTGCGCAGCTTGCAGTCCCTGGTACTCCCGGCTCTCGCCCTCGGAACAACAATGGCTGCCGCGGTCATGCGCATGACGCGCTCGGCGATGCTTGAAGTCCTGTCCCAAGACTACATCCGTACGGCACGAGCGAAAGGTAATCCCGAACGAAGCGTCCTTTCCCGGCACGCTCTGAAGAACGCCATGATACCGGTGTTGACCCTGGTGGGCACCGAAACAGGCAAGCTGCTGGGCGGCTCGCTCATCATCGAGCAGATCTTCGCCATCCCAGGTCTCGGTCAGTACGCCGTGAACTCCATCTTTACTAGGGACTACCCGGTGTTGCAGGCGGCAGTGCTCGTGGTGGCCAGCAGCTACGTGATGATCAATACGCTAGTTGATATCGGGTACGCGGTGGTCGACCCACGCGTGAAATACAGCTAGCGCCCTTCGGCGCGATCGCCTTGCTGGGACGATGAGCCGGTGACAGCCGCAAGCTCCGCAGTCAGCGCTCCTTGGAAAACCAGCGTAAGTCCGGGCCGTGGGGGTGGGATTCCTCGCCCAGCCCGCCGGTTTCTTCGTCACCGACCGGCGGTGCTGGCCGCCATGGTTATTTGTCTGTACGTCGTGGCAGCGGCGCTCGCTCCGCTTATCGCGCCCTATGACCCGCTCGACATGTCGGCCGGGCCCAGACTGTATCCGCCAAATGTCGTCAACTGGTTCGGGACAGACGAGTTCGGCCGCGACATTTTCAGCCGGGCGCTCTACGGCGCTCGGATCGCCTTCACGGTGGGGATAGGCGCGGCGCTGGCTGCCTCGATCGTGGGCTCGATCATCGGCATGCTTGGCGGCTACTTCGGTGGGTTAGTCGACCGTGTGGTCAGCATGTTGGTCGATCTCGTATTTGCCTTTCCGACCATCCTGCTGGCCATCGCTCTGGCCGTCTTCCTCAGTCCGAAAATGGAGACGGTCATCTTGGCGATCGCGTTCGTTCAGTCGCCGCATTTTGCCCGCGTGGTGCGCGGCACAACCCTGGCAGTCAAAGAGCAGCCGTACGTCGAGGCGGCCCGCGTCGTGGGGGCACAGGATTACCGAATCCTTCGCCTTCACATTCTGCCGGGCGTCATTGCACCGTTGATCGTACAGTTTGCGCTTTCCTTCTCTTATTCCGTGTTAGCCGAGTCCTCGTTGAGTTTTCTCGGCGTCGGCAATCCGCCACCGGCCCCGTCCTGGGGTGCGATGTTGACTGGCGCCTACGGCTACGTCGAGCAGGCACCCTGGGCGCCATTGTTCCCCGGGCTGGCCATCACCCTCCTGATCCTCGGCTTCAACATCATGGGCGACGGGCTGCGGGATCTGCTCGACCCCACCCGGCGATGACGCGAGCAAGGGCGGTTGTGAGGAGTCAAGCATGGCGGAACCATCGGTAGAGTTTCCCACCCCGAGTGCGGATATCGCGTTTGTCAACGGCAAGGTGGTTACCGTCAATTCCCGTGACGAGGTCACTGAAGCCCTCTCGCTCGTTGGCAACCGCATCCTGCGCGTGGGCAGCCGTGCGTATGTGCAGCAGACGATCGGGCGGCCTACGCGCGTCGTCGACCTGCGCGGCCGAGCGGTCGTCCCGGGCTTCACGGACAACCACATCCACATGACCAACTCGCCCCAACGCCGCTGGGCCGACTGCAGTTACATTGCCTGCCGCTCAATCCCGGACATCTCCCAACAGATCGCCGCCCAGGCACGCGTCGCGCCAGTCGGGGACTGGATCCTGGGACGTGGCTTCCAGGCGAGCCGGCTGGCGGAACGTCGCAACCCCAACCGCCACGACCTCGACCCGGTCTCGCCGAACCATCCGGTCGGAATCGCCAACCGCGAGGGGATGGGCTGGACGTTCAACACGCTCGGGCTGCGCCGCGTTGGCGTCCACGACGATACGCCGGACCCGCCGGGCGGACCGATGGAACGCGACGCGGACGGCCGCCCGCTCGGCCCGATGTGGGACAACACGCGGACGGTCTTCATCAACCCCAACTTGCCCACACAGACGCTCGACGATCTGATCGACGGCTATCGCTGGATCTCAGGCGAGCTGAACCGGCACGGCGTGACGGCTGCCTTCGAGGCGGCTATCCGCAACCGTATGGAAACCGTGGCCTGGCAGCGTCTGCGCCAAGCAGCGCCGTTGACGATGCGCGTGGTACTTGGGCCCTACCCGCTGCACGGGGAGCGCTGGGACCCGGACGGCACCGCTGGCAAGATCTTCGACACCGGCTTTGCGACGGGCTTCGGTGACGCCTGGCTGAGACTGGGCGCGCTGCAGATGGGCATCGACGGCGGAGTCATCGGCCAGACGGCGGCGCTCTTCGAGCCGTACAGCAATGACCCCACCCGCACCCGACGCGGCAGCTTCCGAGTGAGCCAGGAGGTGGCCAACGACTTCATGGTCCGCGCACAGGCGAGCAGCTGGCAGGCCGGCCTCATCTGCCATGGCGACTGGGGCATCTCGCGCGCCCTCGAAGCCGTTGCGCACGGGCGCCGACAGGCGCCTGGGCCTGAGCTGCGGCATCGCCTCGAGCACGCCTACCTCTGGAATCCCCAGACGATAGATCGGATGGCCGAGCTTGGGCTGATCTGGAACACTCAGCCCCCGATCCTGGAGGTGCTGGGCCGCGAGGGGGTCTACGGGCAATGGGGCGAGCGCACGCGCTTTGCCTTCCCGTTCAGATCGCTCGCGGACCGAGGCGTCATCATCTCGGGCGGCTCGGACTGGGGGGTCGGCGTTTACAACCCGTTCATCGGGCTGGACATCCTCGTCAACCATCGCTTCGGTCCGGAAGAGGGAGGTCAGGTGTTGAACCCCGACGAGTGCCTGAGCGTCCTCCAGGCGATCCGGGTCTACACGTATAACGGCGCCTACACGGCGTTCGATGAGCGCGAACGGGGCTCGCTGGAAGAAGGCAAGCTTGCCGATCTGGCGCTCCTGTCGGATGACATCCTGTCGATACCGCCGACCAGGATCCGAGACCTGCAGGTAGACCAGACCTACGTGGACGGGCAGCTCGTGTACGAGCGGGCCTCGGCCGGCTAGGCCGACGGACCATGCGCCATGGTCATCCTGTGATCTGACGCGTCGGAGAGAGCAATGCAGAGCCCGATTGGCTATTCGGCCCTCATTGACCGCCCGCCCTTGCGGTGGCCTGACCGTGCCCGCGTTGCCCTCTGGGTGCAGGTCAACCTCGAGCACTTCACCTTCGATGAGCCCGGCATCGGCCTGCCGCCAACTCGTACTAACCCGCCAATTCCCGACGTGAACAATGCGGGCTGGCGCGATTATGGCGCGCGAGTTGGGATTTGGCGCCTGATGGACGTGCTCGACAAGCACAAGCTGCGGTCCTCGACGCCGACGAACGCCGGCGTGTGCGTTCATTACCCCGAGATCATCCGCGAGGCCGAACGGCGGAACTGGGAGTTCATGGGTCATGGGATAACGAACTCGCGTACCCTGAGCGAGTTGGAGGAGGCTGAGGAGCGGGCGGTGATCCGCTCCAGCCTGGATGCCCTCACCTCGGCAACCGGGACGCCGCCGAAGGGGTGGCTCGGGCCTGGCCTGGCGGAGACGTTTGAGACGCTCGATCTCCTGGCCGAAGCCGGGATCGAGTACGTCTCGGACTGGTGCAACGACGACCAGCCCTATCCGATCGAGGTCCGCGCGGGCCGACTGATCGGTGTGCCGTACTGCAAGGACATCGGCGACATTCCGGCCTTCGTCGGGGCCGGGCTGCCGGCCGAGCGCTTCTGTCAGATGCTGTGCGATCAGTTCGACGTACTGTACGAAGAGGGCGCGCGGACCGGCCGGATCTTCGGCGTCGCCGTACACCCCTTCATCGCCGGCCAGGCGTTTCGCGCCAAGTGGCTCGACAGGGCGCTTGAGTACATCCTGGGCCACGAGCAGGTCTGGGTCACGACAGCCGGCGAGATCGCCGACTGGTATTACCAGCACTACTACGATGAGGCGCTTGCTCAGCTCCGCCGGCGCGCGGGACGGGTAAGCGCCGGTGGCGAGTAGCCTCCGCGCAGGCTCTGTTGAGCACGCTCGCGTTTCGTCGGTGCCAGATTGCTGAACGGGAACGCTCCTGGCGTCGCTTATGCGGGAGCGCGGGGTGTTCCTGGTATCGACGTTCAGCATGCACTTCAGCGAGCCTGAGGCCGACGGGCATGGGCGAGCCGCCGCCTGATGTTCGCGGCGTCCCGTCTCGCCCGTGAGACGGCCGGCCCTTCTGGTGTTATTCGGCGCGACGCTGGCGCTCAATGCGAGCTTCTTCATGCTCATCCCGATCTTTCCCGTCTACGTCACGGGCACGCTCGGGCTGAGCGCCGCGGCGGCCGGCTTCGTCCTCGCGGTGCGCCAGTTCTCACAGAACGTTCCGATGGTGCTGGGCGGCGCTGTGGCCGACCGCTTCAGCCACCGATTGACGATGGTGGCCGGCCTCGTGGCGCGCGCCGTGGGCTTCATCGGCCTGGGCTATGCGACCGACCTCAGCACGCTAACCCTCGCCGCGATCGTTGCCGCGCTTGGCGGCTGCTGCTTCGACGCCGCCAGCAGAGCGGCCGTTGCCCGGCTGGTCCCAGCGGACGAGCGCCTGAAGGCGTTTGCCATCCTGTCAACTGTCTTCGTGATCGGCTCTACTGTCGGCCCGCTCGCCGGCGTGGCCGCGCTTGGGCAGGGCTTCACGTTTGTCTGCCTGCTCGGGGCCGGATGGCTGCTGGCTGCCGCTGTCACGATCGTCATGTTCGTGCCTGGGACAGCCGATGCGCCTCAAGGGGGGGCCTCGATCCGTCAGAGTCTTGTAACGGCACTTGCGGATCGTGCCTTTCTGCGCTTCTCCGTGTTGTGTACCGGCCAGTGGCTGCTCGGCAGCGTGCTTTACGTCGCCCTTCCTCTACACGTCGCGGCCCTCACAGGCGGGCCGGAGGCCGTCGGTCTCCTGTTCAGCATGTACGCTGGCATCTTGCTAGTCCTACAGTACCCGGTTGCCAGCTTCACGGCGCGACGGATGACGCCGCGAGCACGCCTCGCGAGCGGGCTGGCGGCCTCGAGCATCGGCTTCACGTTGATCGGCTTGATGGGAGGGCTGCCCGGCTTGATCGCTTGTCTGGCCATCATCGCCGTCGGCCGCATGCTCACTGATCCCACCTTTAATGAGATGGTGACCCACCTCGCGCCGCCCGGGAGCGTCGCGACCTATGTCGGCCTCGGTTACCTCGGGCTTGGCATCGGGGGCGCGATTGGAAACCTCACCGCCGGCGTTCTCTTTGACCTGGCAGCTGAATTCAAGCTTCTCTGGGCACCCTGGCTCATCTACGGCCTGGTGGGGCTCAT
>DASPXK010000195.1:0-5384 GCA_035637315.1 Chloroflexota bacterium | reverse complement strand
GAATGCTCCTCGGGGAACGCCAGGTAGCCGAGATCGTGGACCGTCGCGACACTCGCCGGCGGGTGAACGAGCGGCAGGCTGTGGGCCGGCACGAACAGCACGTCGGGCGGACGGCGGGCCATCTCCAGCGAGAGCCTGGCTAGCGTCCATAGCCGTGGAGCGGCGATGACTCGCCAGGTGACTCGCTCGTCTCGAGGCAGGAGTCCGGGCGGGGGGGCGCGATTGAAGTACAGGACGAAGCACTGGTCCGGCGCCGCCGAGATCAGTGCCCGCGTGATCTGCAGCGCGTACCGCTCGGTCCCCGTCGGCCGGGCAACGACTGCTCGACTGGCGTCGATCCCGATCAGCATGCGAGGCGTCCGGGCCCTCACCCCCAACCCCCTCTCCCAAATTTGGGAGAGGGGGCCCGGGGGTGAGGGCGAAGCGCCTGCATGGCTTCGGCCAGAACGGACTCGACGGACACCTCGCGCAGGCAGGCCGGCCCGGAGATGGCGCCGCAGGGAGGAGCGACGATGTTGCCGCACGGCTGGCAGGCCAGTCCGACCTGAACGACTCGGTGGCGGGCGGGTCCGCGTGGGCCGAACACAGCCGGGTCGGTCGGGCCGTAGACTCGAACCGTGGGCGTGCCCACGGCGGCGGCCAGGTGAAGCGGCCCGCTGTCGCCGCCGACGACGAGGTCACAGCGTTCGAACAGCGCGGCGAGTTGCCCGAGGCTGGTTCGGCCGTTGAGCACCAAAGGTGAATCGAGCCTGGCTGCTGCTTCCCGAAGCAGCGCCGCTTCCTCGCGGCTGCCCGTCAGCACGACCCCCCCACCGGTGCGCTGCTGGATCGCCTCGCCGACCTCGCTCCAGCGGCTCGTGGCCCAATTCTTGAGGAGCGCGCCTGAGCCCGGGTGAATCGCCACGAGCGGGGAGCGAGCGGCGAGCCCTGCCTCGTCGAGTAGCCCGGCCACCCACCTTCGCTCGTCGGCCTCGACGCCAAAAGCCGGCTCCGCGGTCCCGACCGATGTGCCCGGCGCGAGCACTTCCGCTGCCAGTCGGGCTAAGCTGAGGCCCAGCTCGACGCTGTGCTCGCCCCCCGCGAACGGCAGCTGGTGCGTGAGGAACGGGCGACACTCGGGCACGCCGAAGCCGATCCGGTGCGGGATGCAGGCGGCGGCGGCTAGTACGGCGCCCCACCAGTGGTCCGGGCGCAGCACGAGCGCCGCGTCATAACGTGCCCGCCGAAGCCGGCCCGCCTCACGAGCGAGCTCGACGTAGGGCTCCCACGCCGAACGCTTCGGTCGCCGTGTAAAGCCAGGGAAATCGCACGTCATGATGGCATCCGCGTGGGAAGCGCGGCGGACCACCTCAGTCGCCCAGGGCCCGACCAGCCAGTCGATGCGGGCCGACGGCAGGCCCGCTCGCAGGACCAGGCCAACCGGGGCGGCCAGCAGGACATCACCCAGATGGTCCGGCCGGATCAGTAGGATCCGGTTGGGAGATGGGAGATGGGACTTAGGAGCTGGGAGATGGGAGGTGAGAGTTGGGGATGGGTTCACCAGGCGCGCCAGCGCCGCCCCGACGACTCGCAGAAAAACGAGCCGAACGCGCGAGCGAACATCTGTCCTATCCGGGGCTACGGCGATTGGCCAGCTCCCAAGCCCCAGCTCCTAACTCCCATCTCGTATCTCCCGATGCCTACCCGGGCGCTGGGACCAGCGCGAACATCAGCTCGGCCTCGGCCGCCAGCTTGTCGCCGACCAGTGCCCGGGCGCGGCCCTTGCCGATCGGCCCCCGGCGCGAGACGAACTCCACCTCCAGCCGCAGCACGTCGCCCGGCCCGACCTGGGCCCGAAATCGGCAGCCGTTGATGCCAGCGAACAGGGGGATCTGGCCCTGGGTGCTCGAATCCGATAGCAGGGCCACCGCTCCGGCCTGGGCAAGCGCTTCGACGATCAGCACGCCCGGCATGATCGGGTAGTTCGGGAAGTGGCCCTGGAAGAACCACTCGTTCATGGTCACGTGCTTTTCGGCGACGATGCGGTGGCCCTCCTCCATCTCGAGCACGCGATCCACCAGCAGGAACGGATAGCGGTGCGGGATGATGCGCTGAATGTCCTGGGCGGAGAGCATCGGCCACCCCCCTTAGGCAATAACTGGCGAACGCATCGGGTACCGTAGCACATGCCGAGTCGCCGCTCGCTACTCGCTACTGGTTACTCGCTACTCAGGTTACGATCGCATCCCGTTTCGTTTTTCCTCGCTGGCTGCGGCTCCCTTGTGGGCGAGGGCTGGGGTAGAATGTCTGGGCCGTCGCCGTCGGGGGACGGTGAGGCCCGCCCGCAGGCGGGGCACCGACTGCAACCACCTCCCCGATAGCTCGTTCTACATAATCGAGCGCTCGGAGGTGAGGGATGACCGCTGGGGAGCTAATGGTCGCCCAACGGGTAGAGCCTCGCGAAGCGCTCTGCTTCGACGAGATCTTCGAGAGCTACCAGGAACGGATCTACAACTGCATCTACCGCCTCGTCGGCAACGCCGAGGAGGCTCACGACCTGACCCAGGAAACGTTCCTGCGGGCCTACGCTGGCCTGCCCAAGATCGACGGCGAGTTGAAGGTCGGTCCATGGCTGTACCGAATCGCCACCAATCTGTGTATGGACCAGCTTCGGCGTCGCAGGCTGATCCGGTGGGAGTCGTGGGACAGCTTCATCTCGCTGTTTCATCCCAAGCAGGTCGCGCGTGACAACCCGGAGCGCGACGCCCTTAGCCACGAATCACGCGAGATGGTGCACCGCGTCCTCCAGGAGCTGCCGCCCAAGTATCGACTGTGCCTCGTGCTGCGCGAGTACCAGGGCATGTCGTGCGAGGAGATCGGGGAGGTAATCGGCAGCTCGCGCTCGGCCGTAAAGTCACTCCTCTTCCGCGCCCGCGAGGAGTTTCGGCAGGTATATCGCCGGCTGGGAGGAGGCGATCCGCTGTGACCAGCCGATGTGATCGCCACCTCCTGTCCTCCTACCGTGATGGCGAGCTGAGCCCCGAGCAGCGGTGGCAAGTGGAACAGCACCTGAGGGCCTGCCCAGAGTGCACGGGCGCCTTTCGCGGCTACCTCGACCTGGCCCAGATGATCCGCTCGATGGCCTACCAGCCGGTTCCCCCGCGGATGGGGGTGGAGCTGAGGCGGCGGCTCGCCGAGCGCGAGGCGACGGGGTTGAACGCTGGTGGACTGGCGGGCCTGACTCGAGCTGCCGCGCCGGCCTTCGCCGCCGCGGCCCTCGCACTAACGGTGCTGGTGGTTCTGCGCCCCGGCGCGGGCGGAGCACCAGCCAAGGCTCCCACCGTCGCGCCTCAGCTCCAGGTCGCACAGCCGGCCGCCCCGCCGGTCGCCGTCACCACGCCAGCGATCGTGCCGGTCGCTCGGGATGATTCGTCCGGCCTGGGCGCGCGGTTGACAAACCAGCAGCGCACGGCCGGCATGCCGGCTTCGATCGCCCGGCTGTATCAGGGCAGCCAGGCGCTGCAGGGCCAGCTCGGCGCGCCGGCGGAGGGTAGCAAGACGGTGACCCTGGTCGAGCAGTCGTTCCAGGGCGGACTGGCGCTCTGGCGCGGGGACAGCCACGAGATATACGTGCTCAACCGGGTTGGCAGCGCCTGGGCAGCCTACCCGGATACGTGGCGGGCTGGGGACCCCGTGGCCATCAATGCCACCCCGCCGCCTGGCGCGCTGGCGCCGGAGGGTGGCTTTGGCAACTTGTGGCGGACGCGTCCAGAGGTGCAGTCTCGCCTGGGCTGGGCTGTCTACGAGGCGCGGGACTCCGGCGGAGCCATCCAGGCCTTCGAGCAGGGGCTGATCGTCTGGAGCCCGCACGGTCTGCTGTACGTCCTCTCCGACGACGGCAGGTGGAAGACCTACCCTGACGCGTCGCCGCTGTAGCGAGTTTCGAGTTCTCGTTTCGAGTCTCGAGCGTCCGGAGCTGCTGGGCTCGTCTGGGCGGCCTTGTGTGCGTTCACGGCCCTGGCCCCATCGTCACCGTCAAAGCCGGAGACACGCTCGCGCCAGCTTCGCTAGCGCCGCGGCCGCCAGCTCGGCCAGCCCCCGATCAACCCCGGCCGCCGCCGTTTGACGCCCACCTTTCTATGGCCCCTTGCGGCCAGTTTGTCCGACGCTGCTCACTCGCTCATGAGAACCCTCCTTTGAACCCGTTCCCGCTAACGTCTGACCTCGCTCCGCCGGCTCCCGGTCCCCAGCCCGGCAGCGACCGAGCCGGCGATCGCTGCTTCCGCAAGAATCGCACCCTACGGATTCACGTCCAGCGTCCGGTCGAGGAAGTCGGCGATCGCCTGGTAGGCGACGAGCTGGTTCTCCAGGCGGGCCAGGCCGTGGCCCTCGTTGTCGAAGCGCAGGTATTGCACCGCCGCCCCGCGCCCCCTTAGTCTGGCTACTAGCTGCTCCGCCTGGTTGATCGGGACGCGCGGGTCGTTGGCGCCGTGGATCACCAGTAGCGGCGCCCTGATCCGTTCGGCCTGATAGAGTGGCGAGATCGAGCGCAGGAAATCGGGGTCCTCGTCTGCCACGCCAAACTCGGCGTCGAAGAAGCCCCGCAGGCTGGGGGCGGTGCGCTCGCGCAGCGTGCTGAGATCGGTGATACCGGCGATGTCCACGCCGGCCGCCCACAGCTCGGGATGCGTCACCAGCGCGGCCAGGACCATGAAGCCACCGTAGCTGGTGCCCATGATCGCGACCCGGTCCGGATCGACCAGGCCACCGTCCGCCAGCCAGCGCCAGCCGGCCTCCAGGTCGGCCACCGCGTCCATACGGCGCCGACCGTCATCCAGGTGGGCGTAGCGCCTTCCGTAGCCCGCGCTGCCGCGCACGTTCGGCGCGAAGACCGCGTAGCCGCGCTGGACGAAGTATTGAAAGATCGAGTTGAAGCTCGGCCTTTCCTGGTCCACCGGGCCTCCATGGACGAAGAACAGGGCCGGCGGGCGGACCTCGAGCGGCCCCTCCGGGGGCAGGTACAGGAAAGCGGGTATCTCCAGGCCGTCGGCAGCCAGGTAGCGCGCCAGTCGCGGTGACACAAACGAGTCAGGCGGGACTTCGCCACGCGAGCTGCTGGTGAGGGGACGCCCCGTCTGGTCGTCGAGGTCCACCAGCCAGATGTCGGCGCTCTGGTCGAACCCGCTGAGAGTAAAGGCCAACCGGCGGCCACGGCCGGGCACCCAGCGCATCACGCTGATCACGCCAGCCGGCAGGGCGGGGAGCGGGACCTCGGCGTTGGCCTGCAGATCGAGAACGTGCAGCACGGAGTAGCCGCTTTCATTGGCGCGCCAGGCCAGCCAATGTGCCCGCCGAGTGAACCCCTCGACTTCCCACTCGGATTGGACAAGAGGGTGCTTCGAGCC
>DASPXK010000194.1:0-9324 GCA_035637315.1 Chloroflexota bacterium | reverse complement strand
TGGTCCTCGTCGGTCGGCAGGTAGAGGGCGTCGCCGTAGACCGAGGACGAGGACGCCGCGATGACTTTCTGCACCCCGGCGTTGACGCAGCCCTCGAGGATGTTGAAGGTCCCCATCACGTTGATCTCGAGGCCCTCGCGCGGCCGCTCCTGACACTGCCGCAGCCACATCGCGGCCTGGTGAAAGACGCAGTCGACGCCCTCGAGCGTCTCCCGGACCAGGCCCTGGTCACGGAGGTCGCCCTGGACCAGCCGTACGTTGCCGCTGCTCATCGCCATCTCGAGGTGCTCCGGCCTGCCGCGAACCAGGCTATCGAACACGATCACCTCGCCCGCCCCAGCCTTCACCAGCTCGTGGACGATGTGGGAGCCGACGAGCCCGGCGCCGCCGGTGACCAGCGCTCGCTTACCCTGAACTTTCATGCTCTGCCCTCACCCCGGACGCCTTGTCCCGCGGCTCTTCTCCCTCGGGGGGAGGTGGCGCGCACTTCGCGCTCGATCTGGCCTTCTGGTATACTTGCGCCTCCTCGCGGGGAGAGGCGTACGCGCATTCGGATCTGCATGTCGCGCGTGCATGATAACCGAAGCCTTCTGACTGGCGACCAGGCGCGCCCTCGCATGAGCGCGCTGCCCATTTCTTGACACCGAACGCGCTCACAATCACGCCCGTGGCGGCGGACCGGGAGCGTCGAGCCAGGATGACTCGACGTTGCTGGCCTGCCGAGGCGGCTGGTGTCGCGGTCATCGCGGGTGTCACGCTCCTCTTCTTTTCGCCCCTGCTGGCCGGGCAGACCTTCAGCGCAGTCGGCGCGCAAATGTACGCCCAGTTCCCGTGGGCGGCGCTCGCGCCGACCAATGTCGAGATCACCGCCGGCCACGGCTACCCGCAGCCGGGCGACGCGAGCACGTTGTATCCATTTTCCGTCTTCTCGACCCGCGCCCTTCACGCGGGGCAGCTGCCGCTCTGGCTTCCACTCGGGTTCGGCGGATTCCCGGCCGCCGAGCTGGGCATGCACGGCTTCCTGTACCCGCCTCGCCTGCTGGCGATGCTCTTGCTGGACCCGATCCGTCAGCACGACCTGACGCTGCTGGGCCACGTGCTGATAGCCGGCCTCGGAATGTACGCCCTCCTGCGGTCCTGGGGCGCAAACTCCGTGGGCGCGACGCTCGGCGCGCTGGTCTGGCAGCTCAACGGCCAGACGGCCTCCTGGCTGGTCGAGGAGGACGTCGTGATCGCCGCGGCCTGGCTGCCGCTGGCGCTGCTCAGCGCGAGCCTGGCGGTCCGTCGACAGTCGCCGCGCTGGGCTCTGGCGACGGGCGCGGCGGAGGGGATGGCCCTGCTTGGCGGAAGCCCATCGTACGTCCTGGCGGGAACGCTTGTCCTGGGCAGTTGGTATGGCTTCTCGAGCGCGGCGGCCGCTCGCCGGCTCCCCAATAGGCGTTGGCTGTCGCCGATCGCCCTGCCTCTGTGCAGCGCGCTGGTCGCGGCGGCTTTGAGCTCCGCCCTGTGGCTGCCAGCGCTCCGCGTGCTCACCGACCCAGCCCGCCAACCGGTGGCGCTGGCGCCTCAGGCGCCACCGGCCTTTCAGTGGATCGAGATCGTCAGAGGCCTGGTCGCTCCCGAGGCCCGAAGCGGGCCCGCGAGCACGGAGCTGGCGTATCGGAGCTTCGCCTTTGTTGGTCACCCCGCCCTCGTGCTGGCGGTAGCAGGCCTGTTCCGCCGATCGGCGGGGGTTGTCCTGGCCGCCGCGGTCGGACTGGTCGGGCTGGCAGGCGCCGTGGTCGCCAATCCGCTACTCAACCGGATCGTGCCGGCGGCTAGTCTGGCGACCTTCGACATCCACGCATCGCTTTACCTGGTCTGCTTCGCGCTCGCCATCCTCGCGGCGTTTGGTCTCACCGAGCTGGTCCAGCGCCTGGGGGAGACGCGCCGGCCCAGCTTCCAGATCTTCTGGCGGGCCGCGCTCGTGGCCGAGGTCTGGCAGCTGGTGACGTTCGGCTGGATGGTCAACCCGCTCCAGCCCGCCGATGCGGCGTGGCTCTATCCCGAGACTCCGTTCATCGGTCGCCTACTCGACCTGCAGGCGGATCGCCGTGTGCTGCCGATTCACCCGGTCTTTGGCGGCAATGTGGCGGCGGCTTTTGGAGTCCGCTCAGGCCCAGGCCTCGAGTCTTCCCAGACCACGGAGGTGGCCCCGCTGTGGGCCCTGCTAGGCCCGCTCGGTTCGCGGCGCGCTGAGGCCTCGCAGGCGCCTAGACCGTCATCGCTCTACGAGGAGCTTCCCCTTGCCCTGCTCGACAAGCTGTCGATCGGCCTGCTCGCCACCCCACCTGGCGTGACCCCACTCGACGAAAAAGGAGCCGATCCGATCGCCGATGGCAGGCTTCGCCTCGTGTACCGCGGCGCGGATGGCTGGATCTACCAGAATCCGAACGCGCTTCCGCGTGCGTTCATGGTGCCACGAGTCGTTCTAGTGTCCGATTCATCGGCGGCACTGCGGTTGATGGGCGACCCGAATTTCGGGCCCAGCGAGGCCGCCATCGTGAGCGGACCGCTGCCCGCCGCTCAGGCAGTGCTGCTGAACGATATCCCACGGGTTGACCTCTTGACCGCGTCGCCGAACCCGGTCCCTGCCGATGCCACCGTCGCGACGATCTCCTGGACAACGCCTGATGGATCGATCGGCCAGGTCTGGGTGACGCAGGACGATGGCCCGGAGGCGCTCTTCGCCGACGGCGTCAGCGGATCACTGGCCACGCCTCCCCTCGCCTTCGGCTCGAGCTACGAGTTTCGCCTTTACTCCGGCAGGGAGCGCGCCATCCTGTTGGACAGCGCCACCGTCACGCGGGAAGCGCCAGACAATCCTGCAGCGCTCGTCGAGGCCAGGCGCGTGTCGGCCACGCCTAACCCCGTGCCAGCCGATTCGAGTGCCACGACGGTGGAATGGAAGACGCCGGATGGCTCGGTAGCCCAGATCTGGGTTGCCAAGGACGATGAGCCGGAAGAGCTCTTTTCGGGCGGCGCCGGCGGCTCCAAGGTGGCTCCCTGGATCGAGCCCGGCGCACGCTATGAGTTTCGGCTCTACGCTGGCGAAGAGCACACCACCGTGCTGGACAGTGTGACGGTGAAGCGAGAGATGTTGAGCGTAGCGCCAAATCCGATCTCCGTCGACTCGACTGATACCACGGTCTCCTGGAGCACGCCGGATGGATCCGTTGGCCAGGTCTGGGTCTCCCAAGATGGTCGGCCCGAGGAATTGTTCGGACAGGACTCCAGCGGCTCGCAAGTGGCGCCCTGGATCTCCCCGAGCTCGAGATATGAATTTCGGCTCTACGCGGGAACAGATCGCGCCGCGCTGCTGGACACTGTCACGGTGATGCAAGCGCAGCCGACGGTCGAGGCCAAGCCTGAGCCGGCACCGCTGTCAAGCGTGCATTTGAGAGCGACGCCGAATCCGGTCCCAGTCGATTCGAGTCTCACCACGATCTCGTGGAGCACGCCGGACGGCTCGGTTGGTCAGGTCTGGGTCTCGGAAGACGGCAAGCCAGAAACGCTGTTCGCCCAGGGCGCGGATGGCAAGCAGGCCGCGCCCTGGATCGGTCCCAGCTCGATCTACGAATTCCGGCTCTACGCCGGGCGGGATCGGGCCACTCTGCTTGACACCATCGCCGTCATGCGAGTCGCGGCATCCGCAGCCCCTGGGCTCACGACGCCGGGCATGAAGGTGGCGCCAGACCCGCTTCCGGCGGGCTCGGGACCCGTGAGCGTTGCATGGAGCACGGCCGCCGAAGCGGTCGGCCAGGTGTGGGTCTCCCAGGACGGGAGGCCCGAGGTGTTGTTCGCGGAAGGCCGAAGTGGCTCGCAGGCGGCGGCCTGGGTGAGTGCCGGAGTCACGTATGACTTCCGTCTCTACGCCGGTCGAGAGCGCGCCACGCTGCTGGATGACGTGACGGTCGAGCGCGGGCGGGCGACCATTCGTGCTCCGATAACCTCTCCCCCCCTCATGGCGAGAGCCGCCTGGAGGGAAGCGGGCGAGGCCCGGGCGGCCATCGTTCGAGACGACCTAAATGAAGTCGAGATCGAGGTCGACGCGCCGAAGGCCGGGCTGATGGTCCTAAACGACACCTGGTTCCCAGGCTGGCGAGTCTTCGTCAACGGCACGGAGCACCAGGTGCTCCGAGTCAACTATGGCTTCCGGGGTGTCATCCTTCCAGAGGGGCCGCAGCGGGTCATCTTCGAGTACCGACCACGAGCATTTTTACTGGGCCTGGCGATTACGCTCGTTACGTTCGTCGCTCTCACCGTCCTCGGAGCGAGCATGGGGGCACGGGCCCGGCGGGGGGCCTACGTCCATCGCCGGTTGACTCCGGCTCGGGCGCAGGAGCCGCCGTCGGCCCTCCCCGTCGATGCGCACCTCATGCCGAGCAAGGACTGGATCGCAGACAACGGTGGCGTTCCCACCGGAGCTGGCCGGGAAGGCGTCTTTCTTGGACGCACCGGCAGCCGACGGCAGTTCACGGCCGCCCTGTGCGTCCTGGCCAGCGTGGCCGGGCTGTTCTTCTTGCCGCTGCTGCGAGGCGACACGTTCGTGGACGCGGCGACTCGGCAGAACACGCTCTACCCGTGGGCAGTCGGCGGGATCACGCAGCCACCCGTCGTCCATTACGATCTGACCGACACATTCTACCCCTGGCAGGTTTTCGTCAATCGTGCCCTGCGCTCGGGGGAGGTCCCGCTCTGGAACCCGTACAGCTTTACGGGGCAGCCATTCTTCGGCAACGGCCAGAACGGGGTCCTCTACCCGCCCAGGGCCTTGCTGTCTCTGACCGTCCCGGCCGAGCGTGTCCACGACCTCATGCTGGTCTCGCACATGCTGATCGGCGGGATCACGATGTACCTGCTGCTCGCCTCGGCCGGCCTCCGTCTGCCCGCGGCCCTGTTCGGGGCGGTTGCGTGGATGGTCAACAGCTTCATGCTTACCTGGATGGCGCTCGACCACTTTGTGGTCATCGAAGCCTGGCTGCCGCTGGCGGTCCTGCTGTTGCATCGAGCGATCGTCCACCATTCATGGACCGCCAGTCTGAGCCTCGGAATCGTCCTGGCGCTGATCTACCTGGGTGGTAATTTGCTCTTCGTCGCGATTACGTTTGCGACTCTGGGTGGGTACGCCGATTACCTGCTCGTGATCCGATGGCGGCGGCTCTATCGCAGTGAAGCGGGCCTGGCGCGCGGTAAGGTCCTCCCGGACATCCTGATAACCACCGTTCCTTTCCTGCTCATGGGAGGGTTGATCGCCGTCCAGTTCCTGCCCACACTCGATACCGTCCGATCCATGGGACGGGCCGCGCTCCCATACGATCAGCTCATCTCTTTCCGCCTGATCGCGTGGGAGCCGCTGTACTTCTTCCTGGGACTGCCCCGTTGGGATGCTCAGGAGGTTACCGACCCGTACCACCGTCTACTTTTCCTGGGTACCGCGACCGCCTATCTGGCCCTGATCGGAGTCTTCGTTCGCCGCCACCCGCTGGTGGGGTATGCACGCTGGCTCGGGCTGGTTGTCCTCCTGGTCGTGCTGGGGACACCGGTCGCCTGGCTGGCCTACGTGCTGCTGCCCGGATTCAACGCCTTCAAGCCACTCGGTCGGGCGCTCTTCCTCTTCAACTTCGCAGTGGCGATCCTGGCGGCGTTCGGGCTGGACTTCATCCTTCGCTTGCGGCCGCTCGGCCGCCCCGCCACGCGTCAGCGGCTGGCATGGTGGGGTCCCGCCGTAGCTGTGGTCCTGGGCCTCCTCGTCGTGGTCCAGATGTACTCGTTCGCACGCGCCGTAGTGCCCCATTATCCCGACGCGCGGGAGAACCTCTACCCAGAGACGCCATTGCTCGAATCGCTCGGGCGCGGCGAGCAGACTCGGATCCTGCCGATCGACCCGTTCTTCTTCGGCTCGATTCCGATGGTCTACGGTCTCGAGAGCGCCGGCGGATATGACAGCCTGCTGCCCGACCGAATCACGAACTTCTGGCGGGTCGTCCAGGGCGTCGAGCCGGAGCGCGTCTTTCGCGAAGCACGGATCTACGCCTTTCAGATTCAGTTCGCGGCGGAATCGGTCCGACTCGACCTGCTGCCGCGGCTCGGCGTGACGGACGTCTTGGCGCCGCCGCGTGTCTACTACACGGGCCGCTCACACCCCGATGAGCAGCCAGATCTGTCATTCTCACGCGCCTCGAACCTGAGCCTCGTTTACGATGGCCCGGACGGCCGAATCTATCACGTGGCAGACCCGCTGCCGCGAGCCTATCTGGTGGCAGACTGTGAGCGGGCGGACGGACCGCTGGCGGCGCTACGACGCTTCTCCGACCCCGCCTTCGAGCCAAGGGCATCCGTCGTGATCGAAGCCGCGGCTCTGGACGATGGAGCCGCGTGCGGGATGGGGGCACCGACCACCCCCAGAGAGCCGGTCGGCAAGGCCTCGATCGTGAGTCGCAGCCTGAACGCCGAGACGGTACGCCTCGAGGCCAGCCGGACGGGTTGGCTCGTGGTCAACGAGTCGTGGGACACGGGCTGGACTGCGTTGCTGGATGGCAGACCGGCGTCGCTGCTGCCCGGTAACTACGCATTCCGAACACTGCAGGTTCCCGCCGGCGAGCACACTGTGGAGCTTAGATATCAGCCCGCCGGGTTCTGGCGTGGTGTGTCCGTCTCGGCGCTCACGCTGGGCGCGCTGCTCGCCATCTGCCTGGCGTGGGCGGCACGCCGCGTGCGAGTGAAAAGTGCAAGGTGAAAAGCGGCAGGTTTCACCTTTCTTTCTTCACTTTTCACTGGGCTGATGACGCGGCGTCGGCTCGCCACCGCGATCCAGCTCGTGATCGGGTTCGCCGTAAGCGGTGTCTGCCTCGTGCTGGCTTTCCAGAACGTTCACTTAGAAGAGCTGGCCGATGCGCTCAGTCGCACGAATTACTGGTGGCTGGGTCCGGCCGCGCTGGGACAGCTCATCGCGCTCTTCGCGCGGGCCCGCCGTTGGCAGGTTCTGCTGATGAACCGAGCAGGTTTTGGCGAGTTATTCTGGGCCCAGGCGATCGGTTTTCTGGGCACGAACCTGTTTCCGTTGCGGGCGGGTGAGGCTGCCCGAGTCCTGGTTGCCAGCCGTCAGACGGGCCTTCCGCTGGTTCAGGTAGGAGTGAGCGCGGTGGTTGAGCGGGCGCTGGACGTGGCAACGATCCTGTGCCTGCTGGGAAGCCTGCTGCCGCTCATTCACGTACCCTCGGCAGTTCTGGCGGCAGCGCTGCCGCTGGGCGCCGCGCTGATCGCGGTAGCCCTCATCACGTTGACCCTCTTGCTGCTAGGCCAGCGCGGTGAGGCGGCAGTTGGCAAGCTCGCCGGCTGGCTGGCCGGCAGCCGACAGCGGGCCCTCGCCGCACGCTGGCGCGAGCTGATGGTAGGTTTTCACGCGCTGCGCCAACCGGTGGCGTTCGCCGAGGCGCTGGGCTGGTCGGCGCTGACCTGGGCGGTGTCCGTCGCAACGTACTGGGCCACCATCGAGGCGGTCGTGCCGGGCAGCTCGTTTGTCGAGCCCGCCTTCGCGGTGGCGGTGCTCTCGATCGGCATCTCGGTTCCGTCCAGTCCAGGCTTCGTAGGCGTGTTCCAGCTCGTGGGCCAGCAGGCGCTGGCCGTGCCGTTTCCAGATCGCTACACGCTCACCTCGGCGCTGACGATCGCCATCCTGGCCAACGGCGTCTACTACGTTCTCACCACCGGAGTTGGGATGGTGGGCCTGCTGCGACTCGGCCTGTCCTTGCGCGCCGTGCGAGCCAGCAGCCAGATCGGTGCCGGCGGCCCTGCGGAGGCTCAAGCGTCACCCAGCTCGGGCTGAGCGGCGCTTGGGACGAGCTGAACGTGATTCGGCGCTGGGAGCAGATCGCGCAACGGAGGGGTGGCACCGTCACGGCGCTGGCCATCGCCTCGTCAGCCGACCGCGCGAGGCTCGTCTTTGCCGGGACGCCGATCGGAGTGCGGCGCTCGTCTGACGGCGGCCGAACCTGGACCGTCGTCGGCCCCGGTAACCTGGCTGCCTTTGTCGAGGCGGTGGCTCCGTCGCCGGACTTCGCGCGCGACAGGACCTGCTTCCTCGGCACGCCCGGCGGGCTATATGGCTCGATTGACGGCGGCGAAACCTGGCACCTGAGGCTTAGCGGTGGCCACGTGCTCGCGCTGGCCGTTTCGCCTAGCTACGCCCGCGATCAGGTGCTACTCGCGGGTACCGCGAATGACGGCGCGCTGCGCTCCGACGATGGGGGGGCGAGCTGGGCCAGCGCCAATCCCGGGCTGCTCGATCTCACCGTGCTGTCGATAGCGCTGTCGCCTGAGTTCGAGCGCGACCGGACAGGCTTCGCCGCTACGTCATCGGGTCTCTATCGCACGCGCAATGGCGGCAGGTCCTGGCGAGCGATTGATCTGGCGCTAGATGAACCGGAGGTCCAATGTCTGGCCGTGTCACCGGACTTCGCCAACGACGGGCTAGCGTTTGCCGGCACGGCGGCTGAGGGGCTGCTCCGGTCGGACGACGGCGGCAATACCTGGGAGCTGGTGCGAATGCTAGCGGGTCGCCCCGTCACCGCGGTGGCCTTCTCGGCCCACTACCTCTCCTCACGCGTGATCGCGGCCGCGACCGCCGAAGGGATCGCCCTCTCACATGACGGCGGCGAGAGCTGGCGACTTGTGGCGGGTGAGCTCGGCCCGGTCCTCAGCCTGGCCTTCACGCCCCACGGCGACGGCGAGGCGCTGCTGGCTGGCTTGCCCAGACGGGGCGTGGCTCGCTTCGATCCAGCTGGTCGAGCCTGGACACTGCACGACGAGGGGCTGTGCGCAAACCTGTTGGTGGCGCTGGCGCTGTCGCCCGCTTTCGCCCGAGATCGAACAATGTTCTCGGCCGGTCTCGAGGATGGCGCGGCTGTGTCGACCGACGGGGGGGTGACCTGGACCGCGGCCAACGCGGGGCTCGGCGATACGGCGGTTGTTAGCCTGGCCGTGTCGCCGCATTTTCGGCGCGACCGAGCGCTGTACGCGGCAACGGCGAGCGGCCTCTACCTGAGCCGAGATGGCGCGGCCACGTGGCTCCCGGCGGAGGGCGGCGCGCCGCGGGCCGCGGCCCGGACTGTGACAACCGGGATCCGTGCGGACGATGAGCCGTGGCCAGTGGTCGCGTCGCTCGAGGATGGCCGACTCTTGATCTCGGAGGATAGGGGACAGACCTGGCGGCCCCTCACCTGGGCTTTTGGGGAAGCCGAAGTTGTCTCTCTCACGGTGTCGCCGGGCTATGCCGAAGACAAA
>DASPXK010000193.1:0-5354 GCA_035637315.1 Chloroflexota bacterium | reverse complement strand
CCGCGGCACGTCGAACCTCTTCTGCGAGCGGGCGCCCAGAGGCGGCTAAGACAAGGCAGGCGCAGCATCAGACGATTGGCCTCGAGTGCGTAGTCCGCGGGCTGGCTGTCGAGATCGACGAGCCCCAGCTGTCGGTCGAATCGCCCAGCTGTACCGAGAGGACTCGACCGTCCCCAGCACGCTGGGCGGGACGACGTGAGCACGCGGCACGCGTCTACGTTCCGCCTGCTCGGCGTGAACTTCGCCCTGGCTGGGCTAATGGGCGTGGGGCTGTTTGGCATCGCGTGGGCTCAGTTATTTCCCCACCAGGAGCCGACCAACGCCGACATTTGGTTCGGCTGTGACCCGGGTCCAATCGAAGAGCTCGACCACGCTGATCCGCCGGTCCCGCCCAGGCCGGTCGCGTCGCGGCGTGAGACGACTCGTGCGGCCCGGCTCGTCGTTCACAACGACGCACCCGGCCACACCCTCGCCGGCGCCGGCTTCAACCTGGAGCACACGCTGTGGAGTTGCCAGCCGTTCCGCCGCGTCCTGCGCCGCTGGATCCTGGAGCCGTTCCAACCGGAGCTGGCGCGCGTGGACGCCGGCCAGCTGCCGTTCGCGCCGGACTACGCGCCGGCCGAATGGCTGAACTGGGACGTCTACCAGCGGATGATGGACGATCCCAAGTACGCGCCAGGCTGGCAGTTGCTCAAGCGCCTGAATCGGGACGACGTCAAGCTCATGCTCGGCGTCTGGGGAGCGCCGGGGGCGTTCACGGACGACGGGACACGCCGCGGGCGGCTGCTGCCGCGCTTCATCGACAAGTACGTCGAATACTACACAGCTGTCGTCGACTATCTGGTGCGTCGCCAGGGCATCAGGATCTGGGCGGCAACCGTGATGAACGAGCCCGACGGTGGCGATGGCTCGGACGTCGACCCCGACGACTACGTCGAGATCGCGCGCAAGCTTGGCCCCAGCCTGGCTCGCTATGGCGTGCTGCTGTACGGGCCCGATACCGCCTCCGCCGAGCACGCCCTGCCGTACGTCGAGCGGCTGCTAGACGAGCCGAGTGTGCTGGCTTACTTCGCCGCCATAGCTACCCATGAATATTCGACCGACAATTCGTTTGGGGAGCTACTCCGGACGGTCCGCCAGGGCGGCTCGAACCTGCCCATCTACGCGACTGAGTACACCAGCTTCCAGTTTGGCGCGCTCGACCGCGGCCAGGAGGCCAGCAACGAGATTGGCCACATGCTCGACAGTCTCCAGGTCCTGGCCAACCTGCTAAACGGCGGCGCCGACGCGGCGCTGTACTGGGACGCGGTGGACTATTACCAGGCCGGCCACGCCGCGATCACACGCTGGGGGCTGCTCCAGGGACCTGACGAGGCGTTCGAGCCACGCAAGCGCTACTTCGGCTTTCTGCAGATCGTGCCGTACCTCCAGCCGGGGTCGCAGGTCCTCCAGACCACGTTCAGCGGCCCGCAGCGGGCGATCCCACTGGCCATCGCGGGCGGGCCCGAAAACCCCGCTCACCTGCTCGTGGCGCTCGTCAACCGCGGTGGCCCGCTCGATCTGGCACTCGAGCTGGCTGGCCCGGCTCCAGCCGAGCTGCAGATGTACGTGACCGATGTCGAGCGCGACAGCGAGGCCGTCGGACGCGTCCGCCTCGTCCAGGGCCAGGCGACAGTCAACGTGCCCGCTCGCTCGGTGACCACGCTGACCGTCGGCCCGGCCCCGGACGAGGACGAGTAGTCCTCTCGCTAACCCTTTCCCAGAAGTGCCCCGTCCCCTCCCCGCTCCCCCAAGCTTGGGGGAGCGGTTGGGGTGGGGGCCTCTGGGAGTACTCTGAGCTTGTTAAGGATGTAGCACATCTCTTAATATTAGGCAGCTCCACTTCGGAGGGCGGCGTGATCGGCTCTGTTTCTGACTGGCGTGACGTGCTCGAGTCGATGGCGGGCGCCTTTGCGCGTGGGGACAGTGCCGACGCCGAGGCGCTCCTTCAGAACGCCCTCGATCAAGGCGTCCCCTGGGACCAGGTTACGCTGGCTGCCGCTCGGGGCATCGCGCTTCGCTTCAACTCAGGAGACACCGGGCGGCGGAACGGCTAGCCGTGCGGGAAGTCGCGCTCCCGTCCGGCGTGGCTGGCATGGCGGCGTCGGCCACCCTGCGCGCGGTCGTGCTGGGCACGTGCGTGTACCTGGCGGTCGTGCCACTCGTGGCCGTCCTCCGCGCCAGCCTGCTGCTGGCCGCCGCGGCTGGCCTGCAAGCGTTGGCCGGCCTGGCCGCGACCGTGCTGCTGCCGCTAACGCCGGTTGATCCGATCTACGGCGGAGCCGCGCTCCACGTCCTGGGCGGCATCCAGCCGGACGGGCTCGCGATCCGGGGGTCAGTCGGCGAGGCTCTCCACCAGGCCTGGCCGACGCTCTTCGTCGCGCCCGATGCGGTGCCAGGCGGCCTGCTGGCCAGCGCCGTGCTCGAGCCCGGGGCGACGGTCGTGTCTCGCACCCTGGCCCAGATGGCCGCCGCTCTGCCCCTCTTGACGCTCGGCGTCGCGCTCGCTCGGTGGGCCGCCGCGCTGGGCTGGCTCGCATTCGCCGGCGCACTGCTCCAGGCACACGTTCTGCTGGACCAACTCCTCGGGAGCCGCCTCACGCTCGGCGAGCTAGAGGCGACCGGCTTGCCTTTCGCACTGGCCGCCCTCTGGCCAGTCGACGAGACGGGCCAGCGAGCCCTGTTCACCCGCCACCTCGACGGGCTGCCTGAAACGGTATTCGGCCTGGCCTGGGGCCTGGTGGCCTGCGCCGTCCTCTACGCTCTGGCGCGCGGTCTGGTGCGCCTGGCCGGCAAGCTCCGCCGTGTGGGTACGCCGGTTGACCGAGACCCTCGACCGCAGAGCCGCCGCCTTGACGCCTGGCGCTCTGTGGCCGCGGTCCGGGCGAACGCCGCTCGCAGCGGGCTGCTGATCGCGCTGGGGCTGGGCCTCTCCATCTCACCGCTCGCGGCCTTCGCCGCTCGCGGAACAGTTGTCGCCCAAACCGAAGCCGTCCAGCCCGCTCGCGCCGCTGTCGATCCTGTGGCCGAGGAGCCGCGCCAGTCTACCCCGCCCGCCCGGCCTGTGCCCAGACCTGACGCGGACATCTCGGAGCCCCGCGCGGCGGCGAGTCGCGTGCCAAGCGTTGTGAAGGTTCAGGGCCGCGGTTATCGCTACACCTACCTGGTGAACGGGGCGCCGACAGTGATCAGGGGCGTCGGTTACAACCCGTGGTACGCCAAGCTCAGTCCGGACGAACGGGCCCGCCGCTACGAGCGGGACTTCTCGCTCATGGAGCGGGTCGGCGTCAACACGATCGAGGGCTGGTTTCAACAACAGTTCGACCAGCTGACCCTCGACGCCGCCCAGGCGCATGGGCTGGGCGTGATCATGCCGTTCGAGCTGAATCAGGACTACGACTATTCGGACCCACGGATCCAGGCCGCTTTCATCGACGCCGTGGCCAGCTGGGTTCTGCGCTACAAGGACCATCCAGCGGTCAGGATGTGGGGGCCCGGCAATGAGCTGATGCACCGTCTAATCTACCCAACCGTCGTCCGCGGCTCGCCCGACCCGGCTCGCGAGGCCCGCGCCGACGCCTTCGCCAGGTTCTACGTCCAGCTCATCGATACCATCCACGGGCTGGATCCAAACCATCCGATCGTCTATCGGGACGCCGAGGACCTCTACCTCTCACGGCTGCGCGATGCGTTGGCCAGAGACGGCCAACGGCGCCAGTGGTTCGTGTACGGCACGAACGCGTACACGCCCCGCCTCCAGGAGGTTATCAACCGCTGGCCGAGCGAGGGACTCGACGCGCCGCTGCTCGTCTCCGAGTTCGCGCCCGGCGGCGTCGCGCCGGCCGAGCGGCCGGCCAAGCTTGGCTGGTTCTGGCGGGTCATCCGAGCCCGCCCGGAGATGGTCCTGGGCGGACTTCTGTACACCTGGACCACCGACGGCCCCGAAGACCTCGACCGCGTCTTCGGCTTGACCGGCCCCGACGGTCGACCGGTCGACGACTCGCTCCAGGCCCTCAGCCGGCTGTACCACCAGGACTGAGGACTGAGGAATGAGGACTGAGTGAAGCGGCGCTCAGTCCTCATTCCTCATTCCTGAGTACTATCCAGGCGTGTTCGACAACCTGCTCGCCCCACCGGTCGGGCTGCCGGGTCTGGCGGTGCTGGCCGTGCTCGGGGCCCTGATCGCCGCTTACGGCACGCTGATCGGCTCGGGCGGGGGGTTTCTGCTGGTCCCGCTGCTGCTCTTCCTCTACCCGAACGATCCGACCGGGACGATCACCAACATGTCGCTGGCCACCGTCTGCGTCAGCTCGATGGCCGGCACGCTCGCCTTCGTTCGCCTGAAGAGGATCGACTACCGGGCCGGCTTGTTGGTTGCGGCGGCGTCGGCGCCCGGCTCGATCCTGGGGGCGCTCGCCTCGCGCTGGGTGCCGCGCGGCCCGTTCGACGTGGTCTTCGGGGCGCTGCTGGCGGGCCTGGGTCTCTACCTGCTGCTGCCGCGCTCGAGGTCGAGTCTACATCTCTCAAGCCGCTTGCCGACCGGCCCGCGGACGCTGGCGGCCGGGCTGGCGCTCGCGACGGGGATCGGCTTTCTGGCCAGCTTCTTTGGCATCGGCGGCGGCGTGGTCCAGGTCCCGATGCTGGTCCAGGTGATGGGCGTGCCCGTCCCGACCGCGGCCGCCACATCGCAGCTGGTGCTGGCATCCCAGACCTTGATCGCCACGGGCACGCACATCCTGGCCGGCGAGTACACGACGGGCCTGCGCCGCACCGCCGCGCTGGCCGTCGGGGCCGTGGTGGGAGCGCCGTTTGGGGCGCGTCTGTCGCGCAGGCTCGAGGGGGCCGGCATCCTGCGCCTGCTGGCGGTCGGCCTGATCGTAGTGGGCGTGCGCCTGCTGCTGCCCCACGGCTAGCGCAAGGGGCAGGGGCCGGGGGCCAGGGGTCAGGGCCAGGACGGGCGGCGACTCTGATCCCGGGCGGTATCTTCACAATTTCTAGTGTATTTCTACACGACTTCTTGATTTTCTAGCGCTAACATTCGAGTCAGACGGCTGCTTCGCCAGGTGTGGAGGCAGCAGAGCGTCGTTGTCGGGACCCGAGACCCCATTGTCATCCTGAGCGAAGCGAACGATGACAATGGGGGCTGCTTTGAAAAAAACATTCGATGGGCGTGGCTCTGAGTTAGGCGACGAGAGGTTCTACGGTGACGCGGTTGCCGAGGGCTTCGAGGGCACGGATGAGGCGGCGTTCGGTCGCGGTGCGGTTGCGTTGTTGAAAAAAGTTGAACCCGAGGTCGGCAAAAGGCGCGCGGAGCT
>DASPXK010000192.1:0-18565 GCA_035637315.1 Chloroflexota bacterium | reverse complement strand
GCCGCCCTGGCGCAGCGGACAGCCGCCTCAGTCCGCGGCTAGCCGGTCGCCGCCACTCGCTCCGGCAGGTACTTCCGCTCCCACTCCTCCATCTCGGGCGTGAAGTAGCGCACGCGGGTCTTTTTGTATTCGCGGGTGGAGTAGAGCGACAGGTACTCGCCGACGCCGGTCGCCTTCGAGATCGCGCTCAGGATCTCCTCGCACTCCTCGACTGAACGGCCGTGGACCATGCTGAAGACGCTGTAAGGCCAGTCGGGATAGGTGGGCCGCTGGTAGCAGTGGCTGACCGCCGCGAACGATGCCATCCTGGTGCCGATCTCGAGCACGTCGTCGGGCGGCACCGCCCAGACGCCCATCCCGTTGGCCTTGAAGCCGGCCCGGCGGTGGTACAGGATCGCCGCGAAGCGGCGCAGGAAGCCGCGCCGCTTCAGGTCGCCAGCTGCCGCGAACAGTCCATCCTCGTCGGTACCCAGCCGCCCGGCCATGGCCGCGAACGGCCGCGGCTCTACGGGTAGATCCTCCTGGAGCTCGCGGATCACCCCGATGTCCAGTGGGCTGAGCGACGAGCCGCGGGCGCGGGCCCGATCGTCCTCGCCGTACTCGGGGACCGCCATAGCGTCGGGCCGCCGCTCGCCGGTCATGTCCAGATTGACGCCGATCTTGAACAGCCGCAGGGTGTACATCACCCGTGTGACCAGAGCGCCGGCCAGCTCGTGGAGCCGATCGACCGTCGCCTCCAGGTCCGAGGTCGGCGGCACGGCGATGGTGAACCAGAGGTTGTACTCGTGGTTTCGCTCGTAGTTGTGGGTCACGCCGGGGTGCTCGTTGATGATCTGGGCTGCCTCGTTGATTCGATGAGCAGCGATCCGCATAGCGACCAGGCTCGACTTGTAGCCGAGCGCCTTGGTGTCGAAGATCGCGCTCACCTGGCGAATGATTCGCACCGCCTTGAGCGCGCTGGTACGCTCGATCACCTCGTCCTCGCCCAGGCCTAGGGGCTGGCCCAGCTCCAGGTAGGGGCGAGAGACGAGCGGGAAGTCGGACTGGATACGATTGAGCAGTCGCTTGTCGAGATCGTCCACGGCGCTACCTCTGGCCGCACGGCTTCGTCGCCGGCCGCCCACGATGCCAGTATAGGCCGCTCGGCGTGCCCCCTGGCAAGCGCAGGGCTATAATGGGAATCGAGAGGCGCGCATGATCCGGCTCCGACGTCTGGCGCTGGCCACCGCCGTCGGGACCTACCTGCTGATCGTCGTCGGCGCCGTCGTCCGCACGAGCGGCTCCGGCCTCGGATGTCCAGACTGGCCGCTGTGCCACGGCCGATTGGTCCCGCCCCCGGACCCGGCTGCCATCATCGAATACACCCATCGTCTGCTGGTGGCCCTGGTCTCCGCGGCCATCCTGGCGTTGGCCGCCGCCGCCTGGACGTGGGGGCGGGCTCGGCCTGGTGTATTCGTGCCGGCCACGCTCGCGCCGCTGCTGCTGGCCGTCGAGATCGGGCTGGGAGCCGTTGTGGTCTTGCTGGAACTGCCGGCGCTGGCGGTCCTGGTCCACCTCGGCTTCGCCATGCTGATCCTCGGGCTGGTGATCTGGACCGCGATCAGCGCTTCGCCCTCACCCTGGGGCGCAGGTACGCCCTCACCCCGACCCCGCGAAGCACACTTGTTCCGCGAAGCGCGCTTGTTCTCTCCCAGTGGGCGGGAAAGCTTCCCTATCCTCGTGGCGCTCACGACAGCTGGCACGTTCCTGTTGGTTCTGATCGGGGCGCTCGTACGGGCCGACGGGGCCGGCTGGGCCTGCGTGGGCTTTCCGGGCTGCAACGGCCAGGCGCTGCCGTTTGGGTCGAGCCCACTGGTCGACCTGCAGCTAACCCATCGCCTGGCGGCGTACGTGGTGGCTGGGCTGGCCTTCGCCACGGCCTGGAAGGCACGTCGCGAGTCGCTGGAGATACGGCTCGTGGCCGCGCTGGTGGCCATCTCGATCGTGCTTCAGGGAGCGATCGGCGCGTTGGCGGTGATGCTGGGGCCCAGCCCGCTCGTCCAGACCGCTCACGTGGCCGGGGCGACGGCGGTCTGGGCGCTGGTCGTGGTCCTGGCGGGCCTCACCTGGCGATCTGATCGGACGGCGATCTACCGGCCGCCCAGGCCGGCCACGCGTGAGCGAGGCACAAGCCCGCGCCAAATGGTGGAGGCGTACGTTGAGCTCACCAAGCCGCGAGTCATGGCGCTCTTGCTGATCACCACCCTGGCGGCCATGCTCATCGCCCAGCGCGGCTTGCCGCCTCTGTCCCTGGTCCTGTTCACGTTACTCGGTGGGGCGCTGGCGGCCGGCGGGGCCGGGGCGATCAACCACTATCTGGACCGAGACGTGGACCAGTTGATGGACCGCACGGCGGCGCGCCCAATCCCGGCCGGGCTGGTGAGTCCGAGCCGAGCCCTGCTGTTCGGCATCACCCTTGGGGCGCTCTCCTTCGCGGTGATGCTCACGTTCGTCAATCTGCTCTCAGGCGGGCTAACGCTGTTGGCACTCCTCTTCTACGTATTCGTGTACACATGCTGGCTCAAACGCCGAACACCCGCCAACATCATCATCGGCGGCGCAGCCGGGGCCGTCCCGCCGGTCGTCGGGATCGCCGCCGTGACGAATGAGATCTCGCTGCTGGCAGCCTGCCTGTTCGCCATCGTCTTCGTCTGGACTCCGCCTCACTTCTGGGCGCTGTCGCTGGTGATGAGGCGCGACTACGAGGCGGCCCGGATCCCGATGCTGCCGATCGTTCGGGGCGACGAGGAGACCCGCCGCCAGATTCTCTGGTACTCGCTGGCGATGGTGGCGTTGACGGTCCTGGTGTTCACGATCGGCCTGCTTGGCTCGGTGTATCTCGTCGCGGCCGCCGTCCTGGGCGGCTTGTTCATCTTCCAGGCGATCCGCCTGGTTCGCGACGCCAGCATCGAGGCCGCGCGCCGCCTGTTCCGCTACTCGATCGTCTACCTGGCGCTGCTCTTCGTCGCGATGGTCGTGGACCGCCAAGCGTTGCTGTGAGACGGTCGATCAGGGCGCCGTGTCTGCTGTCCTTCCTGCTCGGGGTGCATCTGGCGCTGGGCGCCGCCTGCCGCCCCGCCAGCACCCTGCCGATGCTCGGGCCCGCGCCTGAGTTCACGCTCGTCGATCAGCAGGGCAGCCCCTTCAGCTCGGCCGACCTGGCGGGCAAGGTGGTCGTGGCGGACTTCGTCTTCACCAACTGCACGGACGCGTGCCCGCTGCTGAGCGCGACGATGAGTCGGATCCGGGATCGGTTGAGGGATGCCCGCTTGCTCGACGGCAAAGCGGTCCTGGTGTCCTTCAGCGTCGATCCGGAGCATGACACTCCGCAGGTCCTGGCCGGCTACGCGGCCCACTTCGGGGCCGACCCGGCCAATTGGCGGTTCCTGACCGGCGATCGGGCCGAGATGGAGGATCTTATGGTGGCCGGCTTCCACCTGGGCGCGCCCACGCTCGGACCGCCATCGGGCGGAGGGCGTGCCGAGATCGTTCATACCACCCGATTCGTGGTGATCGACCCACGCGCGCAGATTCGCTGGTACCCGCGCGGCGACGAGGTGGACGTCGAGCAAGTGGTGGACGAGGTCAGGCGGCTGGCGTCCTAGCGACCACCGGTAATGACGAGTCCGTCAGGTCCGCTGCTACAATGCGTCGTGGCGGAAGCTCTCAGGAGGAGGGTGGACTGGCGTGGCTGATTCGAGTCACAGGAGCGGCGGCAAGCGGGTGCTCGTACCTTCGCTTTTCGCCGGGCTGCCGCCTCACTGGGTCGAGCACAATGAGGAGCGGCTGCGGGCCCAGGCGCTTCTCGAGGACATCCCACTCTTCCAGGAAGTGCCTCCTCATCGGCTGAGCGACATCGTCCAGGTCGCTCGCCGCAACAGCTACGCGCCCGGTGACAAGATCGTCGCGATGGGCGAGCTCGGCTCGACCTTACACGTCATCCGCTCGGGGCGCGTCAACGTGGTGCGCGAGAGCGAGTCGGGAGAGGCGATCGTGCTGGCCAGCCTCGGGCCCGGCGAGTATTTTGGCGAGCTGTCGTTGTTCGACAGTGGGCCACGCTCGGCGACGGTGATCGCCGCCGAGCAGACCGAGACGCTGTCGATCGGGCGAGCCGACATCCTGCAGATCGTGAGCCGCCATGTCGAGGTGGCGGTGGCGTTCCTGACCTCACTGAGCGCGCGCCTGCGGACGGCGGACAACCTGTTGGAGACGGTCAGCCGGGGCGGTCGGTCGGGTCAGGGCTAGGGGAGCCGTCGGGGACGAAAATGGTAGGGGCGCGATTGATCGCGCCCTCGGCGGCGCCGCGGTGACTTTTTGAGGCTTCGGACGATTTCCTGGCCAGGGCTGCCTTTGCTCATGATGGCGGCTGCGGTCGCAGCGGCGTTCATCCCCTGCGTGGGTGCCACTGTCGGCGCGAACGATGACGGGGACGCGGTCGATTATCTGTCGTGGGCACGTCCCGGCCCGTATCGAGCGCCATACGTGCAGGACTTTCCTGTAGAGAGCTTCGGCGCGAACCAGCGCGTTGTCGCCACCTATTTTTTCTATTGGTACGACGCGGCAACCTACCGCGAGGCCCAGAGTCGCAGGTCGTTCGACCCGTATCCGCACCATCCCCCGAACCTGGACACGATCAGCTTCCGCGACGCCGCGTGGTACGAGAAGGAATTCCGCGACATGCTGGCTGCGGGTATCGACATCGTTCTGCCCGACTACTGGGGCGAGCCCGGCCAGTACAACCGAAGGGTTGCCCCAGCCCCGGAGCTGAACCACTTTGCTACGGAGGGGCTACCGCCAATGGTGACGGCGCTCGACCGCCTGGCTGCCGACGGCACGCCGCTCAAGATCGGGCTCTTTCTGGACACGACGATCCTCAATGACGAGGACCTGACGGAGGAGCGCGGCAAGCGGATCTTCTACACGACTATCTACGACTTCTACTCGAAGATCCCCCCGCGCCACTGGGCCGCGGTTGACAGCCGGCCGCTCGTCTGGCTCTACGACGCGCAGCGTGTCTACAAGTTCGACCAGTCTACCTTCGAGTGCGTGTACGACCGCTTTCCGCGCGACTTCGGGGGGCTGGCGCCCTTTATCGTCCGCGAGAAGCAGTGGGAAAGGGCCAAGAACAACGGCACGGATGCGCTCTTGCGGACCGAGGGGATGTACGCCTGGGGCGCGGCTCCGTTCGGTTTCACCAGCGGTCCCGAGTTCACGATCGCCCAGGTTGGGCCCGGCTTCTCGAACGCCCAGTTCGGGCGATCGGATGCGATCCACACCGACCGCCAGGGCGGCCGCTATTACGAGGACCAGTTGCGGGAAGCGCTCCGGAGCGGCCGCCAGATCATGGCGATCGAGACCTGGAACGAGTTGGGCGAGGCGAGCGGCATCCTGGAAACCATGGAGTTTGGCCGCCAGTACATCGACCTGACGCGTCGCTATGCGGATCGCTTCAAGGCCGGGCTCCCGCCGCCCTGATTGAGCTGTACCAATCTAGGGTCTACCATGCCTCCGAGCCCTGTAGCGGGATCGGTGATCGCCATCATACCGGTCTGGAACGAGGCGGAGGTGATCGGGCGGGTCCTGGCCGAGGTGCCGCCCGACGTGATCGATCGTGTAGTCGTGGTCGACGGCGGCAGCACCGACGGAACCCGTGAGGTCGCCGCGCAACACAGTGCCGAAGTCGTGCAGCAGCGACGCGCCGGTTACGGTGCGGCCTGTGCCGAGGGTGTCCGTGTGGCTGGCGCTGGCGTGCTGGTCTTTTTCGATGGCGACTACAGCGATCCGCCGGCTGAAGCGCCGCGTATCGTGGGCCCGATCCTGCGCGGCGAGGCCGACCTGGTCCTCGGCTGCCGCGACCTCCGTCACGCGCCGGATGCCCTGCCGATCCATGCCCGCCTGGGGAACCGAGCCGTCGCCTGGGCGATCGGTCTCCTGACCGGCCATCCCCTGGCGGACCTGCCGTCGTTCAAAGCGATCCGCTCGGACTGCCTGGCCCAACTGGACATGCGCGAGATGACGTACGGCTGGACGACGGAGATGATCGTCAAGGCCGCGCGGGCTGATTTTCGGATCGCCCAGGTCTCGGTTGGGTACAGGGCCCGCGGCGGTGGTCGCTCCAAGGTCTCGGGGACGCTGCGCGGAACGTTCGGCGCCGGCTGCAAGCTCGTTACAACCGCCGTTCGCTACGCGCGCTGGAGGCCGTCCCTGGGTGGCGGATGACGCGCGGCGGTCAGCCAGGTGCGGCCTCCCGCGTCCGTCACTGGCTTCTGACTTCGATGTGGTTCCAGCCGCTTGCCCCTTCAGGCTGGGCCAGGCTGAACTGCTCGGTCTGGAGCGTCCCGGTACCGTCTGTTGCCCGGGCGACCAGTTTGGCGGTTGCACGCGCCGCTAACTCAAACGTGCCCTCCCAGCGCACCCAGGCGTCCTTGCCGGGCGCAGGCTCGAGGAAGGTCGCCGGTTCCCACGTCTGGCCGCCGTTGGCGCTGAACTCGACCTTCCCAATGCCGCGGTCAGCGGCGTACGCGATGCCCGCGATCCGCTGAGAACCAGCCGGGAGGCCCGCAGCCGGAGCGGGGACATCGATGCGGGTCATAGTCTTGACGATGCCGTCCTTGCTCCAGTTGCGCTGCCCATACCAGTCGAGGACTTCGCGGTTCATCGGCCGGATGGCGATCACCCACTTGGCGCTCTTGAACCCGTAACGGCCCGGCGTGAGCACCCGGGCCGGGTAGCCATGCTCGTACGGCAGGACGTCCCCGTCCATCTCATACGCCACGAGGGTATTGGGGTCCAGGGCGACCTCGGCCGGGATCACGCTCACGAACTCATCAGACCCGAGCAGGGCCACGCTCACCACCCCCGGCTTGAAGCCCCCGGCCAGCCCGATCAGGTCCTTCAGTGGCACGCCTTTCCACCTGGCCGTCCCAATCAGCTCACAGCCGAAGGGGACGAGTTGGCATTCGGCGGTCAGGTTGCTGATGCATTCGAGTGTCTTGGCGGTCTCGACCGCCGGCAGTTGGCGCAGGGTCCGGTAATCGAGCTGCACCGGATTCTTGAGCTCGCCGTCCAGGACCAGGCGCCACTCCTCTGGCTTGATCACCGGATCGGCGACCGGGTTCTTGGTGACGTGGTAGTGGTCTTGCGCCCGCGTTATCAGCGGCGCCAGCGTGCCCGGCTGGCGGGAGCCGGCCGTCAGCGAGCCATCCTTGTCTCGAGTTAGCTGCTTGTTCATGGGCTTCGGAACGGGCAGCGGCGGCTCGGACGCTGGGCCAGAGGGCTTGGCCGGCTCCATCGTCGGCTGCGGGGCCGGCGTCGGCAGCGCGGCAGCAGCCTGCTCGTTCGAAGGACGGTACGCGGTGGCCGCCGGGGCGGCCGTGGGGGGCGCTGCGCTTGCGAGGCTCGGCACCTTGGCCAGCGGTACGCTACTGCCCGCGGCGCCGGTTCTCTGTCCCAGCCAGAAGATCGCGACATACGATCCAATAGCCGGGGCCAGGCCGGCGATGAAGGCCCGGCGGGCCATGCCCAGGCCCGGTGGCGGGCGAAGAGCTCGGGTGGCGCCGGATGCTCGGCCGCCCAACAGCGACTTCCCGAGCAAGAGCAGGCTCGCGTAGCTGAACGCAATGCCGAGATAGCAGGCGTTCACCAGCCAGGGGTCCTGAAACAGCTCGGAGGCGAACAAGCCTGCGCCTGTCACGGGCATGATCACGGCCATGGCGAAGAGGTACAGGGCCGGGCCAAGTGCCCACAGCGTCCACGGGGAGCGGGCCTTCGCCAGGACGACGGTGCCGACGCCGATCAGAATCAAGGCCATGCCACCAACGGCGGCGTAGAGGGCGTACACCTTGGCCTCGAAGCCAAAACGGCCGATCCCGGCCTCGAGCGCGTCCGGTGAGACAAACAGGAGAGCCCACTCCATGACCCGCTCAGGCAGCGTCCGGATCTGGAAGGCGCTGCGTGTCCAGAACATCACAAGCAATGCGGCGGCTGTTGCCGTCGATGCAACCGCCGCGCTCGCTGGCCACCTAAGACCGCCACGCTGCTCAGTCATGCCTTACTCGATCAGTCTCGTCCGGCGCTCGTCCGGTCCGATGCATCCCCCCGCTCCTTCAAGTTTGCCGCTTCAACCTGTAGCCCGTCGGAAGATCCTTGCCAGAGTCTTACGGTTGAATCGTCAAGCGGAAGGACGCCGCCCGCAGCGTTAGCCTGACAATACCGTCTCGGTAGGACCAGCCGTCAGCCGGAGCGTCGTTGAGCAGCACGCGGGCAGGTGGATCCGGCGAGGGAAGGTGCAGCTCGTATGTACGCTCCGCGGGCGCCAATTCGGCCGACAGCGTGAGCGCACGGCCGTCAACCTCGGTCCGCAGCAGCGTCCCATCGTAGAGGCGCTGGCTGGCCTCGGGGAGATGAACTCCGCGCGCGGTCGGCAGCGTCGGGGTGACGACCCGCACGACAAGGTCACCGCCCCAGCGGACGATGCTCGGGTCCGCCGCGGGGGCGAGCGTGTCGAAGTCGGTGGCCAGTGGCAGGATCGCGCCGGCGCGGGCAAAGATTGGGATCTGATCGAGCGGAGCGTCGACGGTTACAGTGCGCCCGCCCTCCCAGAACTGGCCGGTCCACCAGTCTACCCAGGTTCCTGCCGGCAGGTAGAGCGTCCGCAAACGGGAGCCCTCCTCCAGGACCGGTGCGACGAGCAGGTCGTCGCCAAGCGTGTACTCGTACTCCTCGGCCCACGCCCGCGGATCATTGGGGGCGATGAGTGCCAAATGCCGCATGATCGGCAGTCCGGTCTCGGCTGCGATCCTCGCCTGGCTGTACAGATACGGGACCAGGCTGTTGTGGAGCCGCGCGTACCGCCGGAAAGCGTCGACCGTCTCCGTGTCTGACCACGTCTCCACGGGGTCGCCCTGATGCTCGCCATAGTTGTCCCGCAAAAGTGGGCTCAACGCGCCGAGTTGGAGCCAGCGGAACCATAGCTCGCGCTCGGACGGTCGCGGCAGGCCGACGTCCAGGTAGCCACCGACCTCCGGATGCCAGTAGGGGTAACCGCTCAGCCCGATCGAGAGCGCCGCGGGCACGAGTCCACGTATGCCGTCCTGGCCCCAGGTCACGGTCTGGTCGCCAGACCACTGGAGGCTCTGGAAGCGCTGAGCGCCCAGGCTCGCCGAGCGTGCGAAAATGGCGAAGTCGTCTCCGCGGACCGACCGCGCAGCGAGGTAAGAGGCCTGCGCGTACAGGGTGAGATACCGATTGTGGGTCTCGATGCCGGTCGTCCCATCCGCGTAACGCGCGTCTTCTGGTACGAGCTCGCCGAGGTCCAGCATCGCCCCGTCGAAGCGAAGATCGGCCAGGATGCGGCGCCAGAGCTTGTCCCACCAGGCCACAGCGTCGGGATTGGTGAAGTCAACCCAGGAGACCAGGTGGTGCGGGTGGACGTACGGTCCGCCCGTGTGATCGAGGACGGCCAGACCCTGCAACGCAGTAGCAGCCTGGGTCGGGACGCGGGCCGAGAGATCGGCGTTCTTGTAGCCGAGCGTCTTGTAGCCCAGCCGATGCAGATCGTCGTTGAGGGCTCCGAGGTCCGGATAGGGCCCCGCCTGCTTGCCGGCGAAGCCAATGAACGGCCAGCCGAGCAGGGCCTGCTGGTCGGGCGCGTCGTACAACAGCAAGCCTGACACTGGGAGGCCCTGCTCTCGTAATCGCCGGGCGTCCTGAACAACCTGCGACTGGCCGCCGACGGCCGTTTTCCAGACACCGAAGGCCCAGATAGGTGGCAGCGGCGGGAGCCCGGCCAGCCCGGCCTGGGTCTGGACCAGGTCGCGCGGACTGGGTCCATACGCCAGGACCAGGCTCGTGGCCGGGCGCTGGACTTCCCAGGCGAAGCGATCGGCGCGGCTCTCGGCCACATCAAAGTATGCGCGCGCGTCACTCTCGATGAGCAGGCTGTAGCCGCGGCTCGAGATGCAGAACGGGATGGGCGCGTACGTCGCCTCGCCGAAGCCGACGTCGCGACGGTCCTGAGACCAGTTCCAGACGATCCGTCCTCGCTGGTCCACGCCGTCGAACCGCTCCCCAAACCCGAGGAATCGCTCGTCTGGCCGCACCACGAAGGCGCCGCCGAGGGCGGCGATCTGGGATGAGTCCGAGAGCGTAAACGACATCCGGACAACACGAGGTCCCAGGCTGCGAAGCTCAATCGCCGCGGTCCGTCCGTTTGGCTCATCCGTCGCCGCTGCCACTCGGACGCCGTCCGCGGTCGGGGCGACGTCGAGCAAGCGGACCAGGTGCCAGCGGTTGCCGGCGGCATCGCGGTAGCCGAGCGGGCCCAGGCGGTCGCCACGCGACTCGAGCGGCGCCTCATGCCAGAATCGTGTGCCGTCCGGGCCGAGCAGCGATAATCTCCACGGATCCTGCTCAATCTGGGCCGTGAGCTCGCCCAGTCGAATCGACACCCCATTGGGCCCAACCTCCGCGGGTGGGGGTGGAGATTCCATAGGGCCCGGTAGCGCAAGCGCTGGCGCTGGTAGAGGCTCGGCGGTTGGGCCCGCCATCGCGGGCGTCGGCTCGGGTGGTGGGCTGGTCCCCTGCGCGGGGGACTCTACGCGGACTTCGGCTTCCCAGCGGACCACTTCCCGCAGCGGCAGGCCGCCTACGTCGATCCGAACCAGCTCGCCCGGCCGCCACTGCTCGGGCGGGTACCACCAGACCGTCGGAAGGTCGTGGAAGCGCTGCTCAGTCCCATCCTTCATAAAGGCGTGCAGTGACGGGCGAGGCCGATCATGTACCTCCGCCCGGAGCCGCCAGGTCGTCTCGAGCGTCGCGAGCGGACCGCGCGGACCGAGATCGCCACTCGGGACGAGATCGGCCCGCACCAAATCGATCGCGCCATCGAGGTAGCTCGCGGTGGGGAGATCGAGTCGCGCATCGCGCACGCGGGCGAAATCGAAGAAGCTGTCCGGCAGCGGCCGCGAGGCGGCCGCCTCGCGCTCGAGGAGCATGATTCCGTCCTCAGACGCCACCAGCCGGAGCTGGCCGCTGCCGAGCAGCTCCTGGACCCTAAGGTGCAGGCCGCCCGGACTAATCGGAAAAGCGTTGCCGCCAACATCGACCAATACATAGTCGGCATCGCGCAGGGTGGGAAACAAGTATGCCGACGCGCGCTGGCTGACGTGTGGAAAGAGCGTGGTCGAGGCCGAGACCGCGGCATCGCGCGGGATGCTGGCGGCGAGCTGGGCGGCCAGCGCATGGCGGGGCAGCCGCGTGGGGACGACGAAACCGTCCGCGAACGCGCCGCCGCCGGAGCGGCGGTAGCCGACCACTGCACTGACCACCAGCAGGGCCGAAAGCGCCAAGAGAATCGGACTCTGCGCTTTTGGCGTAGGTGTTGGGCCCTGGGCTCTCAACCTTGCGATGCCCCGCTCCCAGCCGCTCAGGCGCGCCATGCCGACAACCGCGGCGGCGATCAGGAAGGGCAGGATAGAGGCCGAGTAATGGGCGCGACCGGAAGACATCCAGGGCGAGCTCGAGAGGACGTTGAGCCCGAGCACGAGTCCCGTCGGCATGATGAGCTCGGGAGCCAGGACGGCGAGCCACCCACCGGACAGGACAAGCGTCGCGGCGTATCCGAGCACTTCCGGGCGGGAGAGCGCCTCGAGATACGTCGATGGCTGCTGGACCAGTGTGGTGAGCGCCGCCACTGGGCCGTCGCCCAGGTACCCGTAGCGCGCCGTGAACGGCGAGATGGCGGTGCCGGCGTAATTGGGGATGATTACACCGACGCACAGGAGCGACCAGCCCACCCCGAGCCCGACGGCCACCAATCCGGCGCGGCGCGTCCGGGCCCGTAACAGCGCCAGCACGCCCAGACCGGCAAGGCTCAGGCCGATCTCCTCCTTAGTACTCGCGGCAAGGAGCCCGCTTGCCAGGAACAGCAAGGCTCGTCCTTCGTCCAGGGCATCGATCGCCAGCATTAGCAGGGGCGCCGCCAGAGTGACGGCGTGGAAATCCGAGTACAGGGCCCACTGGCCAAGCGGGGCCAGCAAGTACGCGCTCGCGGCCGATAAGGCGGCCCAGTCGCTGCCGAGACGGCGATGGGCGAATCGAAAGGTTGGTATCGCCCCGAGCGCTACGAGGGCCGCCTGGAGCCAGAGAATGGCCCGTACGTCGGGAACGACGAGGTAGAGCGGCGCGAGCAGGACCAGGAAGGGCTCCACGTGGAACGCTAGGAGCGAGTCCGGGCGCTTGAGGCTGGCCAGGTCAACGTCAGTCTCGAATTCGGCCTGCTCGTAGAGACTGAAGCGGAAGGCCTGACCTCGCAGGAAGTTCCAGATCACCTGGTCCGTGAAGCCCAGGTCCTCGGCGTTCGTGCGCAGGGTGAGGTGTCGCTCGACAGCGAGCCAGCCGAAGCCGAGGCCGTAGATCAGGACCAGCGCGGCCAGGAGGACCGTGGCGGGAGAGTGACGAGTTGACCTCACGAGGGTGCCGCGCTACAGGCTCCAGCCCACCCCACAATTTCGGCAGGCGTCGTTCGGCTCGGAGCTGTACAACCGATCTCGAAACTGCTGGTAGCGCTCGCCCGCCCACGTGGCTGGCACGCCGTCCTCGATGTAGTTGCCCAGGACGATGTCGCCGTACGGGACGCCGGTGAACGGGGCGATACAGCAGGGCAGCGCGTTGCCATTTGCGGTAATGTAGGCAAGCCGGAGCGGGCGCGAGCAGCCTCGCCAAGGCTCCGGGTCCTCAGCCCGGTCGACGATACTCTCGCGCGGGCTTACCGCGCCCGAGCCGCGGAACGTGACCCCCAGACGCTCGGCCAGCGTCTCGGCCTCCGCGATGATACGCTCGGCCTCCTCTCGGTAGCCCCGAAAGATCGACTGCTCCTCGACGGCCAGGCCGATGTTCGAGAACACCATCCGCTGGAGGTAGACCTCGTCGACGCCGATACGTGCCGCGAGCTCGATCACCCCTGGCAGCTCCGGCAGGTTCTCCCGCATGCCTGTCACCCAGAACGAAATGCGGGGGTTCGTCACACCCAGCTCTCGCTTGAGATGCACCATCGCCGCGACGTTGGCAATGACCAACTCGAAGGCCGCGATGCCCCGCACCTTGATGTAGGTCTCGGGCGTACTGCCATCAATGGAGACGCGGAACTCGTCCAACCCGCAGTCGATCAACGCTCGCTGGCGAGCGTCGGTCAGAAGCGCTGCGTTCGAGTTGAAGAGCACGTAGACATCCCGCTGCTTGAGGTGGCGAACCATGCTCGGGAGATCACGGTTGAGGAGCGGCTCTCCAATGCCGTGCATCACCGCCCGCTTCAGATGGGGGAGCTGCTCGACGAGCTTCACAAACTCCTCGAACGTCAGATTGTGCGCTCGCTCCTGGGGATCGAACGTCAGCGGGCACGTCGCGCACTTCGAATTACAGCGGTTCGCTACTTCGAAGTACGCCTCGACCGGGCTGGCCAACGGGACGGCACTCATGCGGTCCTCACCGAACGCCAAGTTTGCCAAGTTTTCGGACGGCCATCTGGGCACTCATCCCGATTGCCAGTCGTGTGGCACGAAGGAGCCTCCCGCGCCGCAGTCGAGAGTGCCCACGGGAGCTCGCCATTGGCTGGCCTCGAGGCGATCGCTTGGAGCGCCAGCCTTGTGTTGGGGGCAGTCCCGGGAGAGGCGACGTCCAGCTCGCGGATCAGCCGAGCCAGGCAATCCCCGGTATCGACGTCGTACCACGACGGCAGGATCGCTGAGCAAAGGCCGTCCCGCCTGCAGCGGGCAAGCGTCTCGTGAAAGACCGTGTCAGTGCTCCAGACCATACCCCGGAAGAGCGACGGATGGAGTGCGCGAGCCGCCAGCAGGTAGTAACCGCCATCCTCGCTCGGGCCGATCGCAACGTCGTGGCGATCGAGCGTGGCGAATGCCTGCTCCACAAGCTCGGATGGCAGTGTGGGGCTATCGCTGCCAAGAACGGCGACCCGGTCGAACCCGTCCGCGATCCCGTGGTAGAAGCATTCTTCGAGGGCCGCGCCCAACCCGGGCTCACCCTGACAGAGTACTTCGAGAGTGGCGCCGCCAAGCTCGCGCACGATGGCCGCCTCGGCAGGGTCGCGGCAGACGGCGCGGACGACCACGTGTCGCGCGTGTCGCGCCAGCAGCAGTGTGTCCAGGAGGAAGGCCCGCGCGAGCGACGCAGCCTGCTCGAGTGACACGCGCGGCGACAGGCGCGTCTTCACGAGGCCGGGGCGGGGGGCCTTGGCGACGACGTAGACGGCTGATGGCAGCATGCGCGGCTCTCGGCTCGGCGAGGCGTGACCGCCTCGCTGCTACATGCCCAGCCTGTGCCCGGCGATTTCACAGCCGCTTACAGTCCTTGCCGAATTCTTACAAGCTGGCGCATTCACCCTGATCGGTTTGGGCACCTGGTCTGCTCTTTCCCACCCCGATCGTAAGAAACGCGTAATGCTCTTCTGCGTCGGCCAACTCGCGGCATCTACACTTGTGGCTGCGCCGTGGCCACTGTTACCCCGGGAGCTGCTGCCTATCGGGCAGGGGTCTTGAGCAGGTCAGGGACGAAGCTACAGCTGCGTTTGGCGCCAATAGCGATCCGGCGGCTCACAGGGAGGCGCAGATGAGCCAGGAGCGCGTCCTCATCGTTGACGACGAACCGATCGTTACCGATGTGGTGCTGCGCTATTTAGCGCGCGAAGGCTATCAGGTGACGGTGGCGTCCGATGGCGAGACGGCCCTGAGCCTCGCCCGTGCCGAAGGGCCAGACCTGATCGTGCTGGACTTGATGCTGCCCAGGCTTGACGGCCTGGAAGTCTGTCGTCGCCTGCGCTCGGAGAGCAGCGTTCCGATCATCATGCTAACGGCCAAGGGTGAGGAGAGTGACAAGATTCTGGGGCTCGGATTGGGTGCCGACGACTACCTGACCAAACCGTTCAGCCCGGGCGAGCTGGTCGCTCGGGTCGGAGCCGTGCTCAGGCGCACGCGGGCCGGCGCCGGGCAGGTAATGCCTGACGACATCGTGAAGGTGGGCCAGCTGCGCATCAGCCCCCGCGCGCGCTCGGTAGAGCGCGACGGTCAGCCTATTCACCTGACCGCGAAGGAATTTGATCTGCTTTACTTCCTCGCGAAGAACGCCGGCCAGGTCTTCACCCGCGAGCAGCTCCTGAACAACGTCTGGGATTACGACTGGTACGGGGACGCGAGCACCGTAACCGTCCACATCCGGCGGCTCCGTGAGAAGGTAGAGCTGCAGCCTATGCGTCCACGTTACATCAAGACGGTCTGGGGCATCGGATACAAGTTCGAGCCATGAGCACCGTTCCAGCGACTCTGCGCGTCCTGACACTGCCCGCAGTGGCCATGGCTCTTGGGTTGGTCGTCGTGATTGCCATCTCGGGGACTTTGCTCGGAGCCGCGGGCTCGGACCTCGAACTGCTCGCTCTATTTCTGGTGGTGTCGGGCGTGGCGTCTCAGGTTATCGCCGTCGGTGCGATCAAGCTTGCGCCCGCCCTCGGGTTACCAAGCCTGCGGGCTCGAATGGTGCTGGCCCATCTGGTCGTCTTGCTGGTCGCCCTGCTCAACATCGCAGTGACCGCTGGGCTGATGTTCATCTCTGGTCATGACCTCGGTCTGCTCGGCATCCTGCTCTTCTTCTCGGCGATCGTGGCGATGGCCGTTGCCACCGCGGTCTCTAGCCAGATCCGGGGCTCGGTCCGAGAGCTGGTCGCGGCGGCGCGGGAAGTGTCGCACGGCAGCCTCGGGGCGCGCGTCCGGATCCAGGGCGAGGACGAGTTGGCGGAGCTCGGGAGGGCATTCAACGTGATGGCGGCGGAGCTGGAGAAGGCGGACGAGATGCGGCGCGAGCTCGAGGAAGCCCGCCGACATCTGGTCGCCGCCATATCCCACGATCTGCGGACGCCCATCGGCTCAATCGGGGCTATGGTCGAGGCAATCAACGATCGCGTCGTGACTGACGTAGAGACGGTCGACCGTTACCTGCGCGCCATGCAAGGCGAAGTCGCGCGACTCGGCAAGCTCATCGACGATCTCTTCGAGCTGTCACAGCTCGAAGCCGGTGCGTTGACGCTGCAGATCGAGCCGGGCTCGCTTCGCGATCTGCTCTCCGATACGCTCGAGTCGCTCCAGCCGCAGGCGCTCGCGAAGGGCGTTCGGCTCTCAGGCCACGTCGACAGTGACTTGCCGCCGGTGACCATGGATACGGCTCGGATCCAGCGGGTCCTCGACAACCTTGTGCAGAATGCGATCCGCCACACGCCCCGGGACGGGATCATCGTGCTGGAGGCCCAGGAGGAGGCAGAGGCCGTGCGGGTGGACGTGATCGACTCCGGTCAAGGCGTATCGCCTGGCGACCTGTCGCATATCTTTGAGCGCTTTTACCGGGGAGAGAAGTCTCGAACGCGGAACCACGGCGGGGCCGGCTTGGGGCTAGCGATCGCGAAGGGACTCGTCGAGGCGCATGGTGGCAGGATATGGGTACAGAACGTCCCCAGGAGCGGCGCCCGTTTTAGCTTCGTCTTACCCAAAGCGGCCCAAGCTGTTGGATAGGCGGCGGCTTGATGCCACCAGGCGGGCGCATGCTCCAGGCGCTCAACGTCCGGGTTTCGTCACTGGCGGCCAGTCACGACCGACACTAGGAGTTCACCGCCCAGTCCCGCTCAGTCAAACCATTGCGAATACAGCATCAGGTAGATGACCCAGCCGGTCACGACGACATAAAGCCACATCGGAAGCGTGACGCGGGCGATCCGCCGGTGCAGGGCGAACTGGCCGCGCAGGGCTCGCCGGATGGTTACCAGCGCGAACGGGCCGACCAGGATCGCGAGGGCGATGTGTGAGACTAGGATGGCCAGATACAGGGCCCGCACCCAGCCCTGGCCAGCGAAGAACTTCGTCTCGAAGAGCAAGGCCCGAGTAACGTAGACCACCAGGAACAGCGCCGCGAAGACGGTGGCAGTCAGCATACAGCGCCGGTGGGGCGGGACCCGCTTGCGGCGGATGAAGTAGTAGCCCAGCAGAAGAAAGACGCCGCTAACGCCGATCAGGGCCGTGTCGAAAAGCGGCAGCCAGGGCTCGACCACGGACTTCATCTAGGAGGAGGCCTTTCCGCGCGACGACTGGTGGGAAGAGGCCGGCGCGCGGCTGGTTGGGAGAGGAATCTCTCTCTCCCGCGGAGCCGGTGTGCCTTAATTCTATGTCAGTAGCGAGTAGTGCGTAGTGCGTAGTGAGACGGTGGACCCCGAACCGGCAATCGTCGTTCAAGGCCTGACCAAGCGGTACGATGGCCGCCCAGCGGTGGACGATCTGAGCTTTCAGGTCGGACGGGGCGAGCTGTTCGCCCTGCTCGGCCCGAACGGCGCCGGCAAGACCACCACGGTCGAGATCCTCGAAGGGTACCGAACGCCTGACGACGGGCGCGTGCGAGTGCTGGGTCTGGAGCCGGCCCGCGAGGGCGCGAAGCTGAAGCCGCGAATGGGGCTGATGCTCCAGGACGGGGGGGTGTACCCGGCGATCCGACCGCTCGAGGCGCTGCGGCTGTTCGCCAGCTTCTACGCCAACCCTGCCGACCCGGTCGAGCTGTTGGGCATGGTGGGGCTGGAGGATGCGGCGCGAACGCGCTATCGCCAGCTCTCGGGAGGCCAGAAGCAGCGTCTGTCGCTCGCGCTGGCCCTGATCGGACGTCCGGAGCTGGTCTTTCTCGACGAGCCGACCGCGTCGATGGACCCCCAGGCTCGCCGCGCGACCTGGGAGATTGTCCGCCGCCTGCAGGCCGAGGGGGTGACCGTGCTGTTGACCACGCACTTCATGGAGGAGGCCGAACGTCTGGCCGATCGCGTCGCGATCCTGCACCGTGGTCGGCTGGTGGCCCTCGATTCCCCGGCTGCGCTCGGCGGCCGGGCCGCGGCGGACAGCATCCGTTTCAGCGCCCGGGCGGGGCTGCCGACGCACGAACTGGCGCGCGCGGTGGGGGCACGCCGGGCAGTCGAGGAGTGGCCGGGCGGCTATCTCGTAGAGGTCGAGCCCAGCCCGGCCAGCGTAACAGCGATCACAGGCTGGCTCGCCAAGCACGACGTGCTGCTGTCCGACTTGCGCGTCGGTCGCCAGTCGCTCGAGGACGTGTTCTTGAGCCTCACGAGTCAGGAATGAGGAATGAGGAATGAGGAATGAGGCATGAGGCATGAGGCGTAACCACTCATTCCTCATTCCTCATCGCTCATTCCTCCGCATGGTTCTGGCTCAGACTCGGGTGGAGCTGATGCTGGCGGCCAGGCGCGCCGAGAGCGTGCTCGTGACCATGGTGATTCCGGCCGTGCTGCTCGTGTTCTTCGCGTTCGTCCCAGTCGCGTCGAGTGGATCGCAGCGAGGCGTGGATTTCCTGCTGCCGGGCATTCTGGCGCTGTCGGTCATGTCGACGGCGATGGTGAGCCTGGGGATCGCTACGGCCTTCGAGCGCCAGTACCGCGTCCTCAAGCGGCTTGGTGGGTCGCCGCTGCCGCGGGCCGGGC
>DASPXK010000191.1:0-24504 GCA_035637315.1 Chloroflexota bacterium | reverse complement strand
AGCAGCCCGAGGGCCAAGAGGCCGGCCAGCAACCAGCGGGCCCGAGGTAGACCCTGAGCCGCGACTGTCGGGACCGAGGGGGAGAATGGGATATCTTCGGAGCCCGAGACGCCGCCGCTTCCCAGCAGGCCCGCCGGCCGGAACGCTAGGAGGCCCACCAGCAGAACGAGGATCAGCACCGGGGTCCAGTAGGCGTCGAGGATGTAGTCGCTGAGCGAGCCGAAGACACCCAGCCCAACACCGGCGATCAGCGCCCCGCCCGGATTGCCGACGCCACCCAGCACGGCGGCCGTCATCGCGGCCAGCCCGCTGCGCAGCCCGTGCTGGCCCCAGGCGCCCCCATAGTAGGTGGCGAAGATCGCGGCGCCGAAGCCGGCCAGGCCGCCTGCGAGCGCAAAGGCGAGCGTCTGGGCGCGCATCGGGTCGGCCCCGCACAGGGCCGCCAACTCCGGGTCCTGCGCGACCGCGCGCAGCAGCCGGCCACCCCTCGTGCGGGCCAGGAAGGTCGCCGTGGCAGTGACCGTCGTGGCGGTGACCAGCAGGACGAGCCCATCCTTCAAGGTGAACGACACGCCGCCCCAACCGAGCTCGACACGCGGCAGCAGATCGGGCATGGCCAGCAGTGGCAGGTTGACGCCCTGGTGCCCGGGCTGTGGGATGCTGTAGGCCGCGTGCCATCGCACCGCGACGCCGAGCAAAAGAAACGACAGGGCAACGCTCGCGACGAGCGGGGCAAGCGGGTCGCGTCCGATCCGAAAGGGGCGAAAGGCCAGCCGTTCAACCGCCGCGTTGAGCGTGGCGCCGCAGGCTGCTCCGCAGCCGGCCAGCACCACCAGTGCCCCAACCCGCACGAGAGCCGGAGCCGTTGCCGTCACGCCGAGCGCCCCAGTCAGGCTCGACACCAGCACGGTCGTTAGGGCGAAGACGTTGCCGTGCGCCAGGTTCATCTGCCTGGCGACGGAGTAGGCGAGCGTAAACCCGACCGCGTTGAGCGCGACAACGGTCCCGTTGGTCAGGCCGAAGATCAAAAGCTGCAGGACGAGCATCCCGCAGTCGTCCTGGCACGGCATGCGCCATTCTAGCGATCACCACGGAGGGTCTGCTGGCACGGCTTCGTGATCCCGCGCTCCGGTTGGCGGCACTCTGCAGGCGAGGGACCCGCGCCTGGGCGGCAGCACGGCCGCCCCATGGGGTCGAGTGGCAGGGGCGGGATGGTGGTGGCGGGTGGAGAGCGTGTGGGCCGGGTCTTCTGTTAACCCGGGCTGCAAGCGTTCGCTCCCGCTGCTCAACCAAGCCGGCATCGGCCCGATTGCGGACAACTATTTAGGTAGCGTCCATCATCGAGCTCGAGGATGTTGACCGGGACACTTCGGCAGCGCCACTCCTGTGCCCACGGAACCCTAGCGTCGCCACAACCGCAGGCGCATCAGGATCGATGACCGAGACCGACCAGAAGGACATCCAGGCCCAGTACCTCTCCAGTGGCCCTCAGTTGACCGGGCAGTTCTTGATCGACCGCGATGGCATCGTCCGGTGGACGAACATCGAATGCGCTACGGAGGGACTGGCCGGGGCGGGCAAGTTCCCGTCCGAGGATGAGCTTCTGGCCGCGGCTCGCGAGCTGCCTGGCTGAGGCTCGACGCGGGAGCGCACCGTGCCGGCCGAGAGCGCCGAGATCCCGGTCGAGCACCGTAGTCGGGGGCGAGGTCGTCCAAAGGTTGGCCGGCGCCTGACAAGGCGGCCTGTCGGCAGCGATCTGTGGGGGCGCCGCTTACGCTCGATGCGCGCTGGCGTAGTGGCTGGCGAGCAAGTCTTCGCCCCAGTCGTTGGCGAAGTCTCGCCAGACCGAGTGGATATGGTTGGCCCCGTTCTGCGTGTTGTCGTACTCGATGAGAAACGTGGGCCCCTTGATCGCATAGTAGTGGCCGTGGCGAGGCTCCGCGGGCCCGGCCCAGGCGAACGCGACGGCGTCGAGGCCCGCGTGCTCGATCCTCGACCATTCGTTGCCGGCGAGCTCGTCTGCTGCTCGCTCCACGTAGTGTCGGATCAGCCTGACCAGCCGCTCGCGCTGCTCACCCGACATCGCCGAGTACAGCAGCCCACGCGGCGGCGCGGCCGGATCGGCGGTCCGATAATTCTTGGTCAAGATATCGTCCGGCGCGACCGGGTCGACCACTGCGACGGCCCTCTCGGAAGGCTCGAGGCTTGTGAGCAAGTCGCGCGCCATGTCCTCTTCTTCGGGCAAGGTACGCCTGCCGGTTTCGGGGCCGTGGCGTACGAAGGCCGGGTTGGCCCCAAAGAAAAGAGGCGTCGGAGCCACCTGGTCACCATCGACAACCGTGAAATGCAACCCCACGTGATGGCCGCCGGCCCGCCAGGCCCAGGGCGCCTGGCCACCCGGCTCGCCGAAGACGCTGAACCAGTACAGCTCCGGGTCGCGATCCCAGCGGTGGGGCCCTCCCTCGATCCGCTCGGTCTCGCGCAGGATCGGCTCGAGGTCAATGATCTGCCTGGCCTTGTCGGCCCCGCGAGCGCTCAGCCCAGCGTCGAATAGCGCCAGTGCTGCCCGGCGCTGCTGGCCACTCATGTGCTTGAGCAGCAGCCCATTGCGCGACACGGGGGTGTAGTTCCACTCGTACCTCTCATCGCCCTCGAACGGGAAGGAGGCGACGGCGCGCTGCTCGCTGGAGAGCGACTCCAGGAATCTGCTCGCGGCCGCGGCCATTCGCCGGGCAATGGCCGGAGCTCGATGCGTCAGGCTCAGATCGGCGACCATCTGAACACTCCTGTGGTGCGATTCTTGTCGTGCCACGAGCATCATAGCAGGCTGCCCAGGGCATGGCCGAGCGACATCGATTGACAAGGGTGAGGCCACGTGTGAGAATAGCCCAGGCCAGCGCCCGAAGTAGGGCGTGGGCTAGTGTGCCCGCCGGCGTAGCCGGCGAATTTCGTCTTCTGTGAGGTGACTGCGATGCTCAAGCGTCAGTCCGCCGCCCACTGGGCGGCCGGAGGGGCTGCCATCGTCGCGCTCATGCTGGCGGCCTGCCAGCCAGCGCCGGCTACGCCTGCCAAGCCCACTGAGGCGCCCAAGCCGGCGGCACCGGCGGCTTCGCCCGCCGCCTCGCCCGGCGCCAGCCCGGCCGCGTCGCCAAGCCCGGCCGCCGCGGCAGGCCCCCAGCCAGCGGCCAAAGTCTTGCAGAGCGGCGTCGCGACGACCAAGGCGCCGGCCAACAAGCGCGACCTGGTGGTCGCGACCGCCGCCGACGTGACCGATTTCGACCCGCACATGAGCACGGCCATCAACAACATCACTATCTCGTTCCAGATCTTCGACAACCTGACGACTCGGGATCCCGACCTCAACCTGATCCCGCAGCTCGCCACAGAATGGAAGTCGACAGGCGACCTGACGTGGGAATTCAAGCTTCGGCCGAACGTCAAGTGGCACAATGGCGACCCGCTGACCGCTCGAGACGTGAAGTTCTCGATCGAGCGGACCTACGATCCAGAGGCGAAGACTCAGGTCGCGACCGTGTTCACGACGATCGACAAGATCGACGCCCCGAACGACACGACGGTCGTCTTCACCACCAAGAAGCCAGACCCGCTGCTGCCGGCTCGGCTCGGCTTCTACGGCGGGCAGATCATTCCCGAGAAGTACTTCAAGGAGGTCGGCGCAGACCAGTTCAACCGCAAGCCGGTCGGGAGTGGCGTCGTCAAGTTCGTCGAGTGGGTCAAGGATGACCACCTGACGCTCGAGGCGAACAAGGACTACTGGGGCGGAGCCCCAGACTTCGACCGGGCGATCTTCAAGCCGATCCCGGAGCCGGCCGCCCGAGTAGCGGCCCTTATGGCCGGCGAGGCGGACATCATTCTGAAGGTTCCGTCCGACCAGGTCGACCGGCTCAATCAGAGCGACAAGGCGCGAGCGGAAGGCGCCTTCTACGCCGGACTGTACGTGCTGGCGGTGAACTCTAAGGCCCCGCCACTGGACAACGCGAAAATCAAGCAGGCGCTGTCGTTCGCGACCGACCGCGACGCCATCGTCAAGAGCCTCTGGCGTGGACAGGGGATCGTCCCGAACGGCTTCGTGTCCAAGGGCGATACCGTCGGCTATGACCCGAACCGCCCACCGCTCGCCTATAACCTGGACCGGGCCAAGCAACTCCTCCAGGAGGGCGGCTACAAGAACGAGCCGATCATCATCGAGAGCACCCAGGGCCAGCTCCAGAACGACCGCCAGATGGCCGAGGCGATCATCGAGATGTGGAAGAAGGCCGGCATCAACGCCCAGATGGAGATCATCGAGGCGTCCGTGCGCGCACAGAAGGTGACCCAGAAGACATTCAAAGGCCTCTGGTGGTCGGACCCGACCTCGACACTCCAGGACCCGGACGGGATGATGTACCGACTGCTCGGCCCCGGCGGCTCGCAGGACTACTGGCGAGACCCGGAGGGCTGGGACAAGCTCGGGGACCAGGCCCGATTCTCGCTCGATCAGAAACTGCGGGACGAGAATTACAAGAAGATGCAGGACATCATGATGGTCAACTTCCCGTGGGTCCCGATCGTTCAGCCGATCGAGAGTTACGGCGTGGCCAAGTATCTGAACTGGCGCCCAAATCCGAACCAGCTCTTCCAGCTCCGCAAGGAAGTGCTGACGTTTAGCCGATAGGCGAAGGGGTCAGGGGTCAGGATCCGGTGGGCTGCGCACACTCCCGTTCCCTGGCCCCTGATCCCCGATCCCTGACCCCTTCATAGTGCGCCAATTCCTGGTCCGGCGGGCGTTTCGGGCGGTCGCGGCCCTGTGGGGTATCTCGACGATCGTCTTCGTGGTCATGCGGCTGTCAGGCGATCCGGTGCCGTTGATGCTGCCGCCGGACGCGCCGGCGTCTGAGATCTTCAGGGTCCGCGCCGAGCTCGGGCTGGACCAGCCGCTCTATATCCAATACCTGGTCTATTTTGGGAACTTGGCCCGCGGCGACCTCGGCCGGTCGATCCACATGCGCCAGCCCGCGATGCAGATCGCGGCCGAGCGACTGCCGGCCACCCTCGAGCTCGCGCTGGGGGCGTTCTTCCTCGCCGTGGTGGTCGCCATCCCGGCCGGGCTGGTCTCCGCGGCCAGGCGGAACTCGATCTGGGACAACCTGGCGATGGGCCTGGCCCTGATCGGCCAGTCGGCGCCAACCTTTTACATCGGCATCATGCTGATCCTGGTGATGGGTCTCCAGCTGCGCCTGTTCCCCATCTCCGGACGCGGCCAGGGCACGTGGCTGGAACTAGGCGACTGGCCGACGATGCTCAGCCACATGACCCTACCGGCCATCACGCTCGGGGCGTTTACCATGGCCAGTATCGCCCGTCTGACGCGCTCGGCGGTGCTGGAGGTGATGCGCCAGGATTTCATCCGAACGGCTCGGGCCAAGGGTCTCAGTGAGCTTTTCGTCCTGGTCCGCCACAACCTGAAGAACGCCGCCATCCCGATCGTCACCATCATGGGGCTACAGCTCGGCACGCTCCTGGGCGGAGCGGTCGTGACGGAGACGGTCTTCTCCTGGCCCGGGATCGGCCGGCTGGCGATTCAGTCGATCTTCAATCGTGATTATCCGGTCGTCCAGTCAGCCGTTGTGCTGGTGGCCAGCTTCTTCGTGCTGGTCAATTTCCTGGTCGATCTGGCGTACGGCTGGCTCGATCCGCGCATACGTTACGCATGAGCGGCGGGTTCAAGTTTGGCTGAGGAGGTCACAGTCTCCACGGCCGCCGTGGGCATCGCGCAGAGGCGTGCCCAGCGAAAGCTTGGCTACCACTTGCGCCGGGTGCCGCCGGTTGTCTGGCTGTGCGGGCTGATCATGGTGTCAATGGTGCTGGCGGCGGCGTTCGCACCGCTGCTGGCGCCGAGGGACCCGTTCGAGCAATCGCTTCTCCTTCGCCTCACGCCGCCAAGCTGGCTCGAGGAAGGGGAGCCAGGCTATTTGCTTGGCACGGACGAGTTTGGGCGGGACATCCTGAGCCGGATGCTACATGGAGCGCGGGTGTCGCTCGGTATCGGCCTGCTGGGCGTGTCCATCGGCACCGCGCTTGGGAGCCTGCTCGGAATGCTGGCTGGCTACTTCGCGGGGCCGGTAGACGAGTTGATCATGTGGTTCGCGGACATGCAGCTCGCCTTCCCCTTCATCCTGCTGGCGATCGCGATCATCGCGGTCCTCGGGCCTGATAGCGGCGACTTGCCGATCAAGCTGGTCATCATCGTCGGGATCAGCGGTTGGATGACGTATGCGCGGGTGTGCCGCGCCGTGGTGCTGACGCTCAAGGAGCGCGAGTTCGTGCAGGCGGTCAACGCGCTTGGTGGCTCGGACGGGCGGATCCTGTTCCGCCACATCCTGCCGAATATTCTCTCGCCGATCATCGTGCTGGCCACCCTCGACCTGGCCCGTCTGATCATCCTCGAGTCGACCCTGAGCTTCCTGGGCCTGGGCGTGCAGCCGCCACGCCCGAGCTGGGGCGGCATGCTCGGCCAGGGCCGCGAATATCTAGACACAGCGTGGTGGCTGAGCACGTTCCCCGGCCTGGCGATCATGCTCACGACGCTCGCCATCAGCCGCGGCGGCGATTGGCTGCGGGACGTCCTCGACCCGACCCTGCGCTCAGGTTAGTCGCCAGGCGCGAGTGGCGGCTTAGGGTCCGGATCCGAAGTATCGCGTTCCCGCCTACGGCGCTGGGCGTCGAGCATCGACTTGGCAGACAGCAGCCAGCCGATGTTGAGCAGCACTAGGGCAAGCGCCGCGACGAGCGCGATGACAAGGACCGCCCACGCTGGCAGATCCCCGCTCACGTTCATCGCGCGACTCCGACCCGCCACTCGCCACCCGCCACTCGCAGCACCGTTAGTTAGGATGAGCCGCGCGCCAGTCTTCGAGGAACGCTCGCAGGCGGGCTACCGTTTCGGGTTCGTCCTCCGAACGGTCGTTCAGCTCGTTGGGGTCATCGGGCAGGTGGTAGAGCTGCGTTGTCTGATCAACATCTGACCAAATTAGCTTCCACTCGTTCTCGACGACGGCGACCTGTGACTTGTCCGCCAGCTCGGCGATCGCCACATGCTCGTCGTTGTCGTCGCGGCCGGTCATCAGCGGCATCAAACTCTGGCCCTCGAACCTGTCATCGGTCACACCAGCGACCGCGTCGATGACCGTTGGAGCCACGTCAATGCCCATCGCCGGCACCGAAATCACGCTGCTAGAGGGCAGCATGCCAGGCATCACGACAATGAGGGGAACCCTTGCCTCGGCGCTGTACAGGCCCGACCCGCTAAACCAACCATCGTGTTCAGCGAAGCTCTGGCCATTGTCAGCGGTCAGGACCACCATCGTTTTCTGGTCCAGGCCAAGGTTCTTGAGGCGGGCCATCAGACGGCCGAGCTCCTGGTCGGTGAAGGCGATCTCGCCGTCGTACAGGCCGATCAGGTGGTTGATCTGCGCTGCGGTCAACTGAGCGCCGGCCTCGATCTCATGGACCGTTCTGAGCGTCCCGTCTGGACAGGCATCCGCGCAGCCAGTGTCCTCGACCTCGTCGAACGGAGGCGGCGGCGAATACGGATAGTGCGGGTCAAAGTAGTGCACCCAGAGAAAGAACGGCCCCTCCTTGTTCTCCTCCAGCCAGGCGATCGCGGCCTCGGTTGTGACGTCGGCCTTGCCATCGAGCGCCTCGTCGATCCCACCCGTCAGCGAGAATGCTTCGGTAACGGCCCCGGGCACGGCCAGGTACGCCTTCAGTCGCTCGTACGTCGCTGCTAGCGCCTGCGAGCGGTTGTCGGCCAGGTACTCGGGACGGTTGATGGTCAGGTCGAGATAATCGTGAAATCCACGATCCAGGCCGGAGTAGGCCGGCTCGAAGCTGACCCAGCTGTAGATAGCCGCGGTGCGGTAGCCCAGCGCGGCGAGTGACGCGGCCAGAGTTGGAGCGGACGGTTCGAGCTGGTCCACGAGGTCGGTCCGCACGCCATTGGTGGCCGGATAGGTCCCGGACAGAATGGCGGCGTGGGCCGCGTTGATGTCCGGCTGCTGAGTCAAGGCGTTGGTGAAGAGGACCCCCGCTCTGGCGAGCCGGTCGATCGTGGGTGTGCGGGCCTTCTCGTAGCCATACGCACCCAGGTGGTCGGCCCGCAAGCTGCTAACGGTGATGAGCAGAACGTTGGGCCGAGGGCCTTCACCCGGGGCAGCAGCCGGCTCGGTCGCGGCCGGCGGTGCGGCCGGCACTGGTGCGGCCGCCACCGGTGGCCGCGCCGCGGGCGAGCGCGGGCTGGTAGCCCGGCGCTGGAGCGCAGCAGAGGCCGGCGCGGCAGCCAAGCGATGAGCCGCCTGGTCCCGACCGACCGAGACACCAGCCGCCGTCAGCAGCACGACCAGCGCAAGCGGCAGGCCTCGGCGTACGACTAGCAGCGTCGGACGGCGCCAGCGTTGGCGCGCGGCGGTGGCGGCGAACGAGGTGACCACGGCCAGGAGTATCGAGACGCAGACGATGATCGCGACCGGATAGAGGACCTCCGGTGAGTCGGCCGGCGACTCCTTGTTAAAGAACTGGTTCCAACGGTACCCAGCGAGCAGGCCGACCAGCACGAACCCGGGCGGCAACGCGATAATGGTGATCCGTGTGAGCGTGAGCGGCCGCTTCAACATCCTGGAGATGAGGGCCGCCAGGATCGCCGCGAGCGCCCCCAGTCCCGCGAACACGCTCGAGTCGATCGGGACCGCGTACCCGAAGAGGTCCAGGAAGCCCGACGGTCTTCGGATAAAAGCAGACGCGATCCACGATTCGAGCACGCCGGCCAGGGCGCCGAAGAGCGCGCCCATCATCGTGACATGGCTGATCAGCGGCCAGATTCGCGCTCGGCTGGTGACCACGGGCTGTCGGGCCGCAGCTTGTGAGGCCGGCTCCTCGACATGCGGCGGGGCCGTAGACGGCAGCCTGATCAGGAAACGGGAACCCTTGCCGAGCTCGCTCTGGACGCTGATCTCACCGCCGTGAGCCCGCACCAGTTCACGGGCAATAGTTAGGCCCAGCCCCGTGCCACCAGCCCGCCTCGATCTGGCCTTGTCGGCTCGGTAGAAGCGCTCGAAGACGTGGGCTACGTCGTTCGGCGCGATCCCTGGTCCAGAATCCGCGACCGCGATCTGGACGTGGCCATCAGGCCAGTCGACGCTCACCCCGATCCGGCCGCCGGCCGGTGTATGCGCCAGGCCATTCCGAAGGATGTTGCCAAGCACCTGGCGGACCCGCCCGCCGTCCAGCCAGACCCAACGCGGCTCGTCTGTGGCGTCCATCGACAGCTCGACCTGCTGGGCGGTGGCCTGGGGAAGGACCGCCTGGACCTCCGAGGCGACCAGCTCGCCAACGTCGACGCGCTCGCGATGCAGTTGGAGCTGGTGGGCTTCGGCCAATGAAAGCTCCTGCAAGTCGTCGACCAGGCGGGTCAGCTGCATCAGCTCGCGGTGGATGGTGTCGAGCGTCGCGCGGTTCGGCTTGACCACACCATCCTGAATCGCCTCGAGGTAACCGCGAATGCTGGAGAGCGGAGTCCGAAGCTCGTGCGCGATGTCGGTCACCATGTTCTGGCGTAACGCCTCAACTCGCGCCAGCGAAGCGGCAAGCGAGTTGAACGCCTCGGCTAGCGCGCCGACCTCGCCGCCGATCGAGGTATCGATTCGCTGCTCGAGCTCGCCGCGCTCCATGCGGCGGACCGCACCGGTCAGGGCCTCCAGGGGCGCGGCGATCCAGCGCGCCAGTCCCAGGCTCAGGGCGAGCGCGGCCACCACGCCGACGACCACAGCCCAGGAGAGGTAGCTGTTGAGCGTCGACAGGAACAGCTGGCCGCGAGTATCGACCGCTCGTTGCCCGAGCCCCATCGGGTTGATGTACAGCGTGCCGACGGCGAACTCTTGCGACCGAATCGACACCCGTCGACCCCGCCACTCATCACGCGCCATCTGGCCGACGAGCGTGTTCTGTGAATCGGCCACCACGCGGCCCTGGGCGTCGGCCAGGACGAGTCGCTCGCCCATCAGATCGGCCACAGATTGGACCGTCGCCTCGACGCCGATCCACTCTCGGCGACGGTCGTAGTAGCGGCTCAGGACGCTTTCGGCGCGCTGGACGCGCGCGGACTGCTGGTCTTCGACGTAGTCCTGAAAGCTGCCCGTCACGGCCTTGTTGACGAGCAGCACGACGGCGCCCAGGGTCACCGCCAGGACCAGGCAGGTGCCGATGAGCAGCCTGAACCAGAGTCGGCTAGGCACTTACGACGGCCTCCACCTCGAGCTTGTAGCCAAGCCCGTAAACGGTCTTGATGAAGCGTCCGCCATCGGGCGCAAGCTTCCGACGAAGGCTGGTGATGTGGACGTCGACGTTCCGCTCGAAGCCGTCGAAGTCGTAGCCGAAGGCCTTCTCGATGAGCTGGCCACGCGAGAACACCTGGCCGGGGAGTTGAGCCAGGGTCATGAGCAGATTGAACTCGGTCGGAGTCAGCCGCACCGGGCGGCCGTCCAGCTCAAGCTGGAAGCGGCGCGGGTACAGGGTCAGCGGGCCCAGTCTGATCTCTTCGGGCCCGAGGTCGTCGGCGCCCGGGACTCGGCGAAGCACGGCCCGAATCCTGGCCAGCAGCTCACGCGGACTGAACGGCTTGGTGACGTAGTCGTCGGCGCCCATGTCGAGCCCGGTCAGCTTGTCGGTCTCGGTCGTGCGGGCCGTGAGCATGATAATCGGCACGCTCGACTCGCGGCGCATCTCACGGCAGACCTCCAGCCCGCCGACCCCCGGCAGCATCAGGTCGAGCACGACGATGTCCGGGCGAGTCCTTCGCGAGAGCTCGATCGCGTCCACCCCGTCGTACGCGGTTGTGACCTGGTAACCGTCCCGCTCGAGGTACATCTTGACGAGTTGGACGATATTCTCGTCGTCGTCGACGACCAGCACGCGTCGCCTGGCCACGGCCCCTCCCCAACAGCATACTGTATTAGCCGAACTTTAAGAGATTGTGAAGACGGCGGCAAGAGCCGGCCTACGGGCGGCCGCTTGTCTCGTGCTACAATTCGACGTTTCAGATCCGGTTAGCGGCGCACGGTAGGAGGCTTCGAGCCGTGTCTGGCCATTCCAAGTGGTCGCAGATCAAGCGCCAGAAAGGCGCGGCCGACGCCAAGCGCGGGCAACTGTTCACGAAGCTGGGCCGTGAGGTCACCGTCGCCGCGCGCGAGGGCGGCGGGGAGCCCGAGGCAAACCCCCGTCTTCGGCTGGCGCTCCAGCGCGCTCGCGAGGCGAACATGCCGATGGAGACCATCGAGCGTGCTATCAGGCGCGGCAGCGGCGGCGGGGAGGCCGCGGCCCTCGAAGAGATCGTGTACGAGGGGTACGGCCCTGGCGGGGCGGCGATCATGGTCGAGGCGCTCACCGACAACCGCAATCGCACCGTGGCGGAGATCCGCAACGCCTTCACACGGGGCGGTGGCAGTCTTGGCGAGAATGGCTGCGTGGCCTGGCTGTTCGACAGCCGTGGGGTGATCACGGTCGAGCCGGATGGGGGCGACCCTGAGGAGATGGCACTCAAGGCGATCGACGCCGGGGCAGACGATTTCCGCGTGGAGGACGGGGCGATCGACGTCTACACCCAGCCGGGTGAGGTGGAACATGTGCGCAAGGCGCTCGAGAAGCAAGCGCTCAAGGTCGCTTCGGCCGAGACGGCAATGGTGCCCAAGACCACTATCCAATTGGACCCGAAGGAGGCGGTGGCGGTCCTCAGGTTGATGGAGCGACTCGAGGACCTGGACGACGTGCAGCGGGTATACACGAACCTGGAGTTTTCCGAAGAGGTGCTGAAGGAATTCGCTGGCCGCTAGCGGACGTGAGGGCTGCTGGCGCGAGCGAGGGCTTGCTCCCGAGGCGCGACGAAGCGGTCTGCAGATGCGGACCGCTTCGTCTGCTGTCCGGCTCAGCGCTAGCTCGAGGAGTGGGAGAATGGGGATGCAGGAGATCGAGCAGCAGGACACAACTGGGACGCCGTACTTCATCGATGCTAGCTGGTTCGAAGAGAACAACTTCTCCTTCACTGACTTCGTGCAGGCGCGGATGTGCGCTCCCTGCGTGAGGCGCCTCGATGAGGAGGTCGAGGAGCGCTACACCGTCATGGACCAGAAGACCCGCCGGTTCAAGTACGAGTTTCGGACGGTCAAGTACGGCGCCAATCCGGCCAAGGTGATCCGCGATCACTGCTCGAAAGAGAAGAACTATATTCAGCCGGACATGCCGACTCTCGAGGCGATCTTTCGGATCTATCTGGCCAACGGGAACGTCCCGATGCCGCTCGAGCACGTGCGCGAGCAGCTGGCCGAGTGGTGCCCGGGCGGCGGCTGTCAGTGGCTGCTGCTGCCGATGGAGGCACTCGAGCGGCTCGTCCAGCGCGACACCTACTATGGAATTCGCCCCCACGAGATCGCAATTCCGGCCTGATCGGCATGAAGGTTGTCATCCCTCTGGCCGGGCTTGGCAAGCGGATGCGCCCGCATACCCACTCCAAGGCCAAACCGATGGTCCGCCTGGCGGGCAAGCCGATCCTGGGCCATTTGCTCGACTGGGTGATTACTCAGCAGGTCGAGGAAGTCATCCTGATCATTAGCCCCAACCAGCTGGATGTCGAGGACTACGCTCGCTCGGCCACCTCGACCGCGGTCCGAATCGTCGTCCAGGATGAGCCGCGCGGACAGGCGGACGCGATCGCACGGGTGCGGCCCTACGTGGTCGGCCCGATGCTGGTGCTCTTCTCCGACACACTCGCCGACGAGACGTTCGAGCATCTGGCGGACGTCAGCTCAGACGGGCTGATCTACGTCAAGGAGATCCTCGACCCATCGCGGTTCGGAGTGATCATCGAGCGCGACGGCCGGATCACCGACATCGTCGAGAAGCCCCGCGACGCCGCAAGTCGACTGGCGACGATCGGGATGTACTACTTTCGGACCAGCGGCGCGCTCTTCGAGGCGATTGAGCGCGTCATGGCAGGGCCACCCACCCTCGGCGACGAGTACTTCATCGCCGACGCGATCAAGCTGATGATCGGCGAGGGCCGAGTGCTGGAGCCGCGCCTCGTGTCCGTCTGGGAGGATACGGGCACTCCCGAGTGCACCCTCCACGCCCATCGGTTCATGCTCGAGCGTCTGGGCAGCCGGCATCGAGAGCGGCCGAGCGTCGTCATCATCCCGCCCGTCTACATCGCCGACGACGCGGAGGTGGCGGAGTCGGTAATTGGCCCGTACGTCTCGATCGAGTCCGGCTGTCGCGTGGAGCGCTCCGTTCTGGCGGACTGCATCCTTGACGAGGACAGCGTCGTGCAGGACCGGGTTCTCGCGCGCAGCCTGCTGGGCCGCGGGACTCGCTGCGTCGGCTCGGCCGAGGCAGTCAACCTGGGCGACGACTCGACCGTCGAGGCCACACCAGCCGACCCGCTGCCGAGCCTTTGAACCTGGCGCCGCTACGGCCCCGGCAGAAGCCGCCCGACAGGGCGTGCGACCACGGCGCTGCCGCCTGGCACCGGGCTGCTCTCCGGCTGAGCCATGACAGGCGGTCCCGACTCTACGGGTGAGCTAGTCTCGATGGCCTCGGGCTCGGGACTGGGCACCGCCGCGTCGGTGCGACGCTGCTCCAACATCGCGTGATAGAACGAGACCATCGCGGTGATTACGGCCATAGCCGGCACGCCGAACAACGCCCCCCAGAACCCAGCCACGCGCGCGCCGACGAGCAGTCCCACGAAGACGAGGAGCGGGTGCAGGCCGACCGCGGTGCTCATAACGCGCGGGGCGACGACGTTCAGCACGACCTGCTGCAGCGCATTGATGGCGATGAACGAGAGCCAGAATGAGCCAGGCATCTCGAGGACAATGATCGCCAGCGGCATGACCAGCGCCAGTATCGGACCGACGAACGGGATCAGCATCAGGAGCGTCGTGACGACCGTCGTGAGCAGAATCAGGTCGGTGCCAGCGATCCACATGATCGCCGCCACGCCAAGCGAAAAGATCACCGATTGAATCAGTTGGCCGCGCATGAAGCCGGCGAAGGCCCGGTTGACACTGGCGAAGAAGTAGGCGACATCGTCGCGAAAGCCTGTTGGGACGGTCGCCAACAAGCCGCGGCTAATCCGATGGCCATCCAGCATCACGTAGAACGACAGGATCAGGACGATCGCGAGCTGGAGGAAGAAGGACGCGATGTTGGTAGCCAGGGCAACGGCGTTGGACAGGATCGGCGGAGCGACGGCCGCGATTCGGCGCACGGTCTCGTCATAGTTCAGGAGCGAGGCCAGGTTGACCGGCAGGCCCCGGTCGTCCAGAAAGTCCTGCAGCGCCGCCGCCTGCTCACTCGCCACACTCGCGTAGATAGGGATGTCTACCGCTAGCTGGACGACCTGACGCGAAAGCGGAGGAACAACCCAGACGACGCCGCCAAGGACCAGCAGTAGCAGCCCGACATACGCTGCCGTGACGGCGACTGGTCGCGGCAGCCGAGCGTGCAGCCGCAGGAAGACCACCAGCGGCTCGAGGATGAAGGCAACTACCCAGGCGAGGAAGAAAAGAAGGATGATGTCGGCGAACTGCGACACCATCTGCCAAATCAAGCCGGCCAGGTACAGGCCGGCTATCGACAGCATGACGATGACGAGCGCGCGAATCCAGGGGTCTCGAATGACCATAGATGCCCTTCCGGGTCGGGCGGACCCGGAGTGCCTCCAGGCCGACCCGCCGGGCCGGATTCTACCCATGCGCTCCGGAACTGGGCAACCGTGACCGCTGGCTCCGAGCGGCGTGCCGACCTGCTGCGGCGACTGGTGAGGAGTGGGCTGTACCTGGTCACAGATGACCGGCTGGCCGACGACGACCTGATCGCGCGGCTGCAGGTGGCTCTGGAGGCCGGGGCAGAAGTGGTCCAGTTTCGGGATAAGCGCCCCGAGCGCGGACGTACCTACGCGCTCGGCCTGAGGGTGGCCGAGCGGTGCCGAGCGAGGGCCGCGCTCCTGCTCGTCAACGATTTCGCCGACCTCGCCGTAGCGCTAGACGCCGACGGCGTTCACGTCGGCCAGGACGATTTGCCGCCGCGCGCGGCTCGTGCTGTAGTCGGCCCCGACCAGGTGATCGGGCTCTCGGCCTCCTCGGTGCGGGAAGCTGTCGAGGCGGAGGGCGGCGAGGCGGACTATCTCGGTTTTGGGGCCCTTTTCCCGACCGCCACGAAGCTGGACACCGAGCCGGCCGGACCCACCCTGCTGGCCGAGGCTAGCAGGCGCGTCCGGCTACCGATCGTCGGTATCGGCGGCGTGACGGTGGCCAACCTGGACCAGGCGCTCCACGCTGGGGCCGACTGCGTCGCCGTCGTCAGCGCGGTATTCAGCGCCCCCCATCCCGGCCAGGCAACCCGCGACCTATTAGCGGCTATCGTGAAGGCCCGCCAGTTAAGAATGAAGAATGAAGAATGAAAGAGCTGCTCATTTCTTCATTCTTCACTCTTCACTCTTCACTCTTTATTCGTCCTCAGGGCCCTCCACACCAGCGGCAGCCAGGCGACACAGTCGCTGGTGGCGAGGTCGGCCGGCTCGATCCAGCGATATTCGTCGTGCTCCCAATCCAGGCGAAGGTCGGGCGAGGCGGCGTCGAACAGGAAGGGATGTATAACCCAGGCCCAACCCTGAACCGGGCGCTCGATCCGGATCGGAGCGGCGCTCGCCGCGAGCTGGATCGCGTCGCCGACCAGCCCGGTCTCCTCGCCGATCTCGGCCAGGGCCTGCTCGAGTGGTCCCACGCCCGACTCGACGAATCCCGAGACACAGTGCCAGCGGCCCTGAGCGGAGGCGACCGCCCGGCTCCGCTTCAGCAGGCAGATCTTGTCGCCGTGGCGCAGGAAGCACGCCACGACGGCCCGCTCCACGAGCTCCACGTCACACTCCGCGCAACCGGGCTCCAAAGACGGCGAAGAGACGGCCCCATTTTACCTTCAACGATGTGTCGTGGCCGCGAGGCGTGTGTATCTAGAGCGAACGACGGTACCGATGCCAGACTGCGGCGATGCGGCGGTAGTCGGCCTCGCGTAGCCGCTCGCGGCTCTGGTCCACGCGAGTCACGTAGTAGAGGGCAGGGATGCCCAGCTCAGGCTGGGTCTCGACGTACTCCAGGAGCGCCGCGCGGGATGGCATCGACCAGCAGTCGGTGTCGATCAGATCGAAGCCAGCCGCTCTAGCGACGAGGGCGCGGTGGCGCATCTGCTCGACCACCGAGGCAAGATCGGTAAAGACGTCGTTCAGCCGCAGGGCGTCGCAGGTGTCGCGAAAGTACGGGTTGGCCGCGTGCGACTCGATCAACGCATCCGGGCGTGTCTCCTTGGCTGCTTCATAGGTCTGGTGCAGCAGCGAGTGCAGGAGGGCGTTGCCCCACGCAGTGGGGCCCTCGTACCCAGGTCCGCTCGGCGTGCTGTGGGTGATGTCCAGCTTGAGCCCATCCGCGCCCAGGCCTTCGGGCGGCGGGCCCAGCAGCCGAGCCATGAGCCGGCGCATGCGATCGCCAAAGTGCGAAGCCGTCGGGTCCCGCATCGGATAGCCGAACGCGCCTAGAGCAGGTGCGCCATGGCGGAGAATAAGAGTTTCGTCTGCCTGCGGCTCCTCCACCTCCCAGACGTTGTGCCATAGCAGAACGCGGCGGCCGCGCGCGTGCTGATCGGCGATGAACTGACGCATCCGCGGCCAGCCACCCGATGGCTCGGCGCCGCCCAGGCGGGCCTGCCAGCGGTCGTCGATGACGATCGTGCCGGGCGAGAGGCCATGCCGCTCCAGCAGACCCAACCATGACTCGTAATTGCGCTGCGTGGAGAGCGCGTTCGCGCGCCGGCGACCTTCCCTGGCGACTTGTTCGCCCCAACCGCACCAGATGGGCTCCGGCCACCACGGCTGCCCAGCACGGCTACTCGCCGGAGTGACGCCGTCCTCCTCCAGCCAGTCGTGATAGTCCGCCAGGGCCGCATATTCGTCGGTCCCGGCTAGCATCAGCACCCGCGGCGCTTCCCAGTCCCCGTCGACCCGCGTCATGCCCTGGTAGGTCAGCCCCAGGCCCCAGCCCTCCCCGCCTCGGTAGTCGAAGTGGACAAAGCCGAGGTCTTCGCGGCGCGGCGCGAGGCCGACGAGCAGCCAGCGCCCATCACCGCCTAGCGCGTAGGCGAACGGGGCAGGCGTGAAGAACCAATCCCCGCCCCAGAACGATCCGTCGTTAGCCGGATGGTTCGTGGCCCGCTCACCAAACCAGAACCTAGTGCGCGCGGCGCCGTTTGGGGCGGGCGAGAACACACCAGGGAAGTAGGGGCGCGACGGAGTCCAGCCCTCGCGAGCCCGAGGCGGCCGCCAGAAGCCAGACGGGGTGGGGCGGTTGAGATAGCGATCGTCGCGCTCCCCGTGCTCGAACAACTGGACCTCGTCTAGCGCCGCAGAGCCCCTGAAAATCGCCCGATACATCAGCCCCTTTGGCAGACAGGACAGCTCCGCACGCTTGGCTGCCCACACCGTACTCCTGGCTGACTGCCTAACTGTGACTCTTCCATCGTCAGCGCGCGCAATGGTCATCTCGCCGAGCTCGACGAGCTCGTCCACGCCTCCTGGCGGGTGAGCGCTCGAGAGCAGCGCGAGATCTGCCAGGGGCCGCCCGGGCGGGACCTCCAGCCGAACGTAATGCCGCTCGCCTGATGCGATCTCGAGCCGATAGGAGGCAGCCTCGACGATTGTCGTATCGCCAGACCGCTCGATCTGCAACATCGGTTCAGGGTTGCCTGGGCGAGTCTACGTTACACTGGCCAACGTGGCCACGGACAGTACGGAGGGCTTTCCGCGCGACGACTACACGCCCCACGGCTACCTGGCGAATCCGTACGCGTTCGCGACATCGTGGACGCAGGGCCACGGCGGCAACCTGCGCAGCACCAGAGAAGCGGTGGGCTTCGGTTGGCTGTATCCCTGGGCGCGTGACGCTCGGGCCGGCTCCCAGCTAGAGATCGCCGTCTCGTACGGCGCTGAGAGCCTGGTCACGCGGGCCGACTTTGAGCGTTTTGGGCTGTCCGCGCCACATCACTCGGCCCTGCTGTTCGAGTACCTCTGGCGGATAGCTGGATTCGAGTTCGCCGCGCGGTTCGTGTTGGTAGGGGAACATGAGCTCGGGCTCGAGATGGAGGTCGGACGAGTCCCTCCCCCCGCCCCTCCGCGACGCGGAGAGCGCGAGCGCGCGCGCGCGGTGACCGTTTACCTGGCCGCGGTCGGCTGGCGGCGAGACGGCGAGTGCGTGGCCGAAGCGGGTCGCGACCACTACGTCGACGTGGGTGAGCCGTTCGGGGTGCACCTGCTTTGCGTGGATGCTGGCAGCGAGGTGCGCTGGCTGGGCGCGTCGCGCTGCCTGCAAGAGCTGGCCATAGGGAGCGGCGCTGGCGAGGCTCGCGGTAAGCAGGTCGCGGTGGGCCTCGCGATCTCCCTAACCCCCGGTCCGAGCGCGCCTCGGCGGCTCTTCGCCGTCCTGCGCCGCGAGCAGCGTCTTGGGGGCGGGGATCAGGAACAAGTGCGGGCGGGGCCAGGGGTCAGGGGTCGGCCCTCCGCTGGCCCCGGGCCCCCGGCGCCTGGGGTGAGGGCCGCGATGGAGAATGCGCGCAGGCGGGATGTCCAGCTGTGGCGGGGCGGCCTGCGCCTGGAGGGAGATTGGCCGCCCCACTGGCGCCGCGGCTGGGTTTACGACGTTGAGACGACCCGAATGTGCCTGTTTCCGGCCGGCGGTGTCTTCGCCGACGTCTGGCCGGCCTGGACGATCCAGTGGCCAAGGGCCGTCCTCGCGGAGGGATCGCTGGACGCGTTAAGGCTGGCGTACGTCGATCCCGAACTGGCCAGGCGGGCCGCGCTGTCCCTCTTTCGCGACGCGCCCGCGCCAAATCTGCCCTGCATCTTTCAGCACGGCCAGCCCAACATGATCGCCGCCGACGGCAGCATGTGCGGGACCTCGCCGGCCTGGTGCGTGCCATTCTTCAATCTCGAGCTGCTTTACCTTCGCACCCTCGACCACGACTGGCTCGGCCGACTGTATCCGTTTCTAGCCGACTATCTGGACTGGTGGTTGGCTGAGCGGACGGACGCCCAGGGCTGGTCCGTCTACAAATGCACCTGGGAGGCCGGTGAGGACGATACCCCCCGCCTGGATCCAGAGCGACGGGGGGACAACATCGTGTCCGAGTACGTGCGGCCGGTTGAGCTGCAGGCCGCGATGGCGCTTTCGGCGGCCGTCCTCGCGCGCTTCGCCGCGGCCCTGGGTCGCGACGGTGACGAGCGCCGCTGGAGGGCCATCGCCCGGCAGTTCTTCGATCGGACCCAGGCCCTCTGGGATGCGCCCAGCGGCCGTTTTCGCGACTGGGACCGACGGGCGGACCGATTCCTGGAGCCAACCGGCGAGCCAAGCTACTGGGAAATTGACCCGTGCCGCTACTCCGCCCTGGCCTTCACGCCACTCCTGGCCGACCTGGCAACCACCGAGCAGACAGTGGCCTTGAGCCATGAGTTGGAGCAGTGTGCTCGGCCGCCCTGGACGCTGTGGCCTTCCTGGAGCTATGTGGTCCTCGAGGCCGCGCTTGCCGCCGGCCAGCGAGCGTTCGCGGCACGGGTGGCGTCCGAGATCGTCGAGCGGGTCTACACGGAGCTCGACGCTCGCTCGCCGGCGGCCCCAAGCGCCCCGACGCCCGGCGTGGCGCGCGAATACTGGCCGCTGGACCTCGCGGCCTGGAACGCGTGCGAGGGGTACGGCTGGGGCGCGACGACGGCCTCGTTCGTGGTGCGCCAGATCTTTGGCTTCCTGGACAGCCAGATCGCCTCAGGCTTACGCTTTCGCCTGGCGCCCGGGCTGCCCGAGCGATTCCTCAGGCCGGGGGCCCGCTACGCGCTCCGCAACGTGCCATACCGCGACGAGTCGCTCGACCTGGAGTTCGCGGTCCCCAGCCCAGCCACCAGGGGGCAGGCACAGCAGCTGGAGGCGCGCGTCGGGCTGGTCAATCCCAGAGCGTGCCTCGTGGTCGACGAGCAAACGCGAGAGGTATATCGGAGCGCGGTCGAATCACGAATCCACCGTTTCGTGGTCGAGCTCGGCGGGATGTACGAGATCGAGCTGCCGCCCTCACCCCCCAGCCCCCTCTCCCTCAAGGCCCTCAAGGGGAGAGGGGAGCGCTCGGAGGCGTCTAGATGGGGCTGGGGTACGGCCTAATCGCCGAGCTGGCGCAGCCACTCACGGGTCTCGCCGAGGACGATCGGCGGGCGGCGCCGGAGCTGGTCCAGGGTTGCCGATCCGGTCAGGAACAATGCCGTCTCCAGCTCGGTGATGAACTGGCGCAGCCAGGCGACCACGCTGTCATAGCCGTCCACGGCAGCGGAGAGGAGCGGCCGCGCTACGCCGACCAGCGAGGCCCCTAACGCCAGCGCCTTGGCGGCGTCCAAGCCGGTCCGGATGCCTCCCGTCGCGATCAGCGGCAGACCGGTCGAGCGAGCCTGGATCAGCGCGACGGCGGTGGGAATGCCCCAATCGCGGAAAACCTCGCCCAGAATCGCACCACGCTGATCGCCACGGGCCGCCGCGCGGTAGCCTTCCACCGCCGCGAAGCTCGTCCCGCCTACACCGCCCACGTCGAGCGCCTTGACGCCCGCCGCGGAGAGCCGCTCGGCCGCCTCTCTCGAGAGCCCGGCACCGGTCTCCTTGCCGATCAACGGCACCGGGGACGAGCGCGCCAGTTCCGCGATTGCGTCCTGGCACCCGCGGGCACGTCGGTCACCCTCCGTCTGGACGAGCTCCTCGAGAAAGTTCAGGTGGACCGCCAGGGCATCGGCGGCAACCATCTCGACCACCTCGAGGACCTGTTCTGGGCTGATCGGGCGAGCCCCATTCTGCGAGATGAGCTGCGGGGCCCCGATATTGGCGACGATCAATGCGTCGCGGGCTTCTTCGCGTACGACCGAATAGGTCGGCCGCAGCCTCGCATCTCGCAGCGCGGCGCGCTGGCTGCCGACTCCCATTGCGATCCCGAACTCCTGGGTCGCTCGGGCCAGCAGCCGATTGACGTCCCGCGCCTCCTCATGTCCGCCGGTCATGGAGGCGATGAAGATAGGATAACGCAGGCGGTGGCCCAGGAACGTGACGCTCGGGTCGACCTCATCCAGGTCCAGCTCAGGCAGCGACTGGTGCACCAGACGCACGTCATCCCAGCCGGCGCGAGCTGTGGTATTCACGTCCCGGGTCCTGGCGACCTGCAGGTGCTCCCCCTTACGGGCCTCTACTTCGTCCATGACCGCCCACTGTCCGAGTCTGCGAACCGCGAGTACAACTGGCCGAGATAAAGGAGGTCGGCCTCCCCGCGCTCAGTGTAGCACCAACGCCACGTCACAGCCGGATGGGTGATCAGCGCGCGGGGGCAGAGAGAGCGGCTCGTTGGACGTAGGTGGTATCGGTCAGCGTGGCCGGATCGGGCAGCGGTGGGCGGAGTGCGTTGACCTCCGCCAGGAGCTCGACGACAGTCCTGACTCCGGGCTGTTCAACCTCTGCCCCTCTCGGTATGGCGGGCACCTTCTCGACGTACTGCTCGTAGACGCGAGCGGCGTCCAGCGTGGTCAGCCGCAGCGTGCCGGCCAGCACTTCGATCGCCTCCTGCCGGTGCTCTGGAGCATGAATCCAGCGGTCGGCCTCGACAATCGCGCGTAGAAAGCGGACGAGGCGGTCCTCATTCTGGCGCGCCCAGTCTTTCCGAACGGCCAGCGCCTCGGCTTGGAAGTCACGGACCGTGTCGAACGCGTTGCCGAGCACCTTGAAGCCGCCGCCCTGCATTCGGGTCGTCTGCGCGGGATCCAGCAGCGAGCCCGCCACCGTCCCGTTTGCGATGGCGGCCGCCCGCAGGGCCGGGTCCGCGAAGCTGACCAGACGGACGTCCGCCGGCGATAGCCCGCGGGCCTTGAGCATCCGTCCGAGCAGTGCGGCCGTGGCGTCCTTCGGGTCACGTATGCCAACTGGCTGGCCCCTCAGGTTGGCTAACTCCTGGATGTCTCTGCCGACGACCAGGCTGAATGCGGCTCGGTTTACCGCGCCACCAACCATCACCAGGTTCTGGCCGGCCCGCGAGGCCCGCACGACCGACTCGACCGCCACAAGGGCCACGTCGCGCGTGCCGGCGTTGAGCGCGTCGGCGGCCTTCTCGCCCTCCTCGGTCGATCGCTCCAGGGCGAGTCCTTGCTGGCGGATGAAGCCGTTGCGCTCAGCCACGTCGATCTGCCAGGCGCCCAGCGCGGCCGGCGGCTGGGCGAGACGGAGCGTCGCGAGCGGGAGCGGCGATGGCGAAGGCGAGGGCGAGGGAGAGGGCAGTGGCTGGACGGCCGGCGACGTGGCCTCAGGGCCGCGTGTGAGGCTCGGCTGAAGGGGCGGGGCAGCAGGCGGCGGCCCAGCACACCCGAGCGCGAAACCGATCCAGACCACAAATACGCGAAGCGACAGTCTGGTAACCAGCGAGTCAGCCATCAGCCATCAGCCATCAGCCATCAGCCATCAGCCATCAGCCATCAGCCATCAGCCATCAGCCATCAGCCGTCAGCCGTCAGCCGTCAGCCGTCAGCCGTCAGCCGTCAGCCGTCAGCCATTATCGCTCCCGCTTGACTGGCTTCGCCGCAAAACTGGCCATTACCCGTTTGGAGCTGACAGCTGATTGCCGATTGCTGTTTGCCTTGGGCACGCCTGAAAGCTGTGCGCGCGGCGGGATAAACTCGACTGGATCCGTCTCGTGCGCGGGAGTGTGGCGTGGCAAAGGTGGCCTTTCTCTTTCCGGGCCAGGGCTCGGCGGCGGTTGGGATGGGGGACGCGATCGCATCGGCGTCGGCAGCCGCCAGACAGGTCATGCATCGGTTTCGGGCGCTCTTGCCCAAGGTGTACGCGGTTTGCGCGCGCGGGCCAACGGATCAATTGATCCGAACCGCCAACGCCCAGCCCGCCATCTTCGCCGTCGACTGCGCATGCCTGGCCGCCCTGGACGAGCGCAACGTCAGACCCGACGTGGTGGCTGGACACAGCTTGGGTGAATACGCCGCGCTGGTGGCCGCGAGCGTCGTAGACTTCGAGACTGGGCTGCGCCTGGTGATCGAGCGCGCCAGCCTCATGGAAAAGGCCACGGCGGCGCGGCCCGGCAAGATGCTCGCCGTGCTCGGACTGGGCGTCGGCCAGGTTGCGACCATCGTGGGTGCCTGGGCCGACCGCGGCATCATCGCGAACGCCAACGACAACGCGCCCGGGCAGATCATCGTCTCGGGCGACGCCGCCACGCTCGACGCCGCGGCGGCCGACTTCCGAGCGAGCGGGGCGCGGGTGATGGAGCTACCCGTGGGCGGCGCCTTTCATTCCGCGCTCATGCGCGAGGCCGAGGACGTGTTTGTCGCGACTTTAGAAGCGGCGCCTTTCGCCGATGCCCGTATCCCTCTCATCTCGAATCTGACAGCCGCCGCCTCCCAGGACGCCGCGACCCTCAAGTCAGCCCTACGCGCCCAGATCACCGGCAGCGTGCGCTGGCGCCAATCGATCGACACGATGCTCGCCGACGGCGCCAACACGTTCGTCGAGGTAGGACCCGGCAGAATCCTATCTGGCCTGGTCCAGCGCTGCACGCGCGACCGAAGCGTTCGGATCCTCAACGTTGAAGATCCCGACTCGCTCGACCGGACTGCCCAGGCGCTCGGGGCGGCGCGACATGAGGAATGAAGAATCGGGGTGCCCGAGTGAGCGCGAAGCCGTCGATCCGCTGACGTTTCGTCGGATCGTCGGCCAGTTCGCGACCGGCGTCGTCGTGATCACCACGGCCACTCAGGACGGCCTGCATGGTCTGACAGTCAACGCGTTCTGCTCGGTGTCGCTGGAGCCGCCGCTGGTCCTGGTGTGCGTGGATCGGCTGGCGCGCGGCCACGACCGAATCGCGCAGGCCGGGGCCTTTGGCATCAGCATCCTGTCCGATCGACAGGAGTTCCTAGCCGACCGCCTGGCGGGTCGGGCGCCACTCGTCAACGCTCGCTTTGACGCTGCGCCTTACCTCGTCGGTGTGACCGGGGCACCGCTGCTCAAGGGTTCGATCGCCTGGCTCGACTGCCGTCTGTGGGCCACCTACGACGGTGGCGACCATTCGATCTTCGTGGGCGAGGTTCTTGCCGCCGCACTACTTGACGAGCAGGCCACGCCGCTGCTCTTCCACGCTGGCCGCTACAGGAAGGGGTTCTAACCGCCGAGGCGCGGAGGACGCAGAGGCGACCAACCGGAGGGACCCTCTGCGGGCTCGGCGCCTCGGCGGTGAATGAAACGGCGCTACAAGGCGACCAGGCCGCGGCGGGCGCCGATGTGGACGGCTTCGGTACGGCTGCTCGCGCCTAGCTTGGCGAGGATCGCCGCCACGTGAAACTTC
>DASPXK010000190.1:0-15993 GCA_035637315.1 Chloroflexota bacterium | reverse complement strand
ACGGGCGCCTTCCCACTGGCTGGGCCAGCGGACTCAAAGAGCCAGATCCTGCCACGGCGCAAATTTTACTACCCGGCGACGGGACCGTGGACGGGGATTGAGCAACGCGCTTGGATCGCACATGGCGCTGCCCATTCTTGCCACGGACGCAGGCGTCAGCTGCCTCGTCTTCGACCAAAGGAATCGCCCTGATCACGGCGGGTATCTGCCTCGGTCCATCCACATCGCCCTGATCAGACGGCGGGCGCGAGGCATTCTAGTGTCGCTCCACTCAGGTGTGCTCGCGCGCGGGACACCGAGACCGAGCTCCGGCGCGCCAGCAGGAGGAACGGGAAGCCTCAAAATGTGCCCCCGGGACGGGCTTCGAATGGCGAACCACCGAGCTCGCGAGCGCCCAGCTGACCGCCTGGCAATCTGACCCGCGGTGGGCAATCCTAGCGTCGTTCTTCGCGCGCCAGCCAGCCTACAGTGGAGCGCCCAACTCCGTCAGGTCGGACGACGCCGGCTGGTTGAGCGCGGGTCCCAACCCCTCCTCGCCAATGTCGGCTCCTCGTGTCAGTAATCCAGGACGCCAGACCTCTACCCCAGTGGCTCGCATTTTGGCAAGTCGCAACGCCTCATCCGCGCGCGCTATCAAGTCAGTGCTGTTGGTGGCGTATTCAGGTGCGCTGCAGATGCCAACGCTACCGGTGAGGGCCGGAACTCGACCACGGAGAGACCGCGGCAGGGGGGCGGAACATAACTCCTCAAGCAACCGTTCCGCCGGGTGTACCGCCTGCTCGGAGTTCGCATGGGGAAGCAGGATCAGGAACTCGTCGCCGCCGTAGCGGAAGGCAACGTCAGACGCGCGGGTAGCCTTCCGCAGCACCTCAGCCGTGACTTTGAGCACCTGATCGCCTGCGTGGTGGCCCCAGCGGTCGTTGATCTGCTTGAAGTCATTGAGGTCCATCATCAAAGCACTGAGCGCCGTGCGATAACGGCTCATTCGCTCGATCTCTACTGGCAAGCGGTGATCCAGCGCGCGACGGTTCGCCAAGCCAGTGAGGTAGTCGACGTCGGCAAGCCACAGAGCCTCAACTACGCTCCGATGCAGGCCGATAAGAGCCGACGCTTGGCGAGCTACGAGCCGCAAGATATCCAACTCCCGTCTGCTGAACGACGCCCCGTCTTCTTGGTCCGCAACGTTGATCACGCCTACAGCCTTTCGGCCGAGCCTGATCGGAACGCTGACGAACGAACTCGTCCGATAGCCACGTCGCCTCAACCCTAGCTCCCGTGGTAACTGGCTTTCTTGCTCGATTAGGAGGGGCTGACAGCGTTCGGCGACCCAGCCGGCGATGCCCTTCCCGACCGGAATCGTGGTAAGCTCGACCACGCGACGCGGAAGCCCTTGGGCTGCCTGAATCACGAGCCCGTCTCGCTTGCGCACGAGCAGCGAGCCCCGCCCCGCCCTGGTAACGGAAAGGGCAAGCTTGAAGGAGACCCTGAGGTCGGGAAATCCCGGTGGAGACCGTACAGCCTCCGGAAGCGGGACGGAGTGGCCAGCCGCGGTCATCACCTGTCCCGAAGAGCCGATTCACCTCAGGCGAGGCCTGCCGAGCCTCAAAACCTGAACGAGCCCTTCAACACCCGAGCTTAGCGCCTGTGGGTTAGGAAGGCGTTGAACGGGAGTCGCGAATCTGTAAAGGGGTCCGTTGGGGGCGTCGAGACCGACAAGTATAGCCACAGCCCTAGCGGTGCATGATATACCCGACGCCAGGAATTGCCTCAATGTAGCCTGGTTCGCCGCGCCGAAGCTGGAGTCTCTTGCGTATGTGTGAGATGTGAGTCTTGAGCATGTAACTGTCGCCACCTTCGAATCCCCAAGCCTGTTCCACCAGACGATTCGAGGGCACAACGCGCCCGGCGTTGAGCATGAGTGGATACACGATACGGAACTCCAGCCGCGTCATGCGAACCCGAAGGTCGCCACGCTTCATTTCATGCGATTCGGTGTCCAATCTCATCCCGCCCGCCTCGATCTCTGCTGCCGGCTCGGCAAAAGCCTGGCGGTTTCGCCTCAGGACCGCGCGCATTCGCGCCGCGAGCTGGCGCGTGCTGAACGGCTTGGTGATGTAATCGTCGGCGCCGAGCTCCAATCCGAATACCACATCCTCGTCGTCACCGCGGGCTGTCAACATGATGACGGGTGTATCTGCCGTCTGTCGAATCGTCCGTAAGACCTCAAAACCGTTGAGCTTCGGCATCCGGACGTCGAGCAAAACCAGGTCCGGTTGCTCCTGCTCCCAGACGGCTAGGGCCTTTCGCCCGTCAGAGACGGCAGAAACGGCGAAACCATGGCGCCGCAGCGCGTACGCCGTAATGTCCAGAACCTCGCTATCGTCATCGGCGATGAGCACTTTCATGAGCGCGCCCCGTTCGTAGAGTGAACGGGTACATCCGGATCAAAGTCTTCGCGCTTGTGACCTCGTATCAAATGTGCCTGCCCGGCTTCGAAAATGAGCACCTACAGGGCCTCGCTTACCAGCACGCTCACGAGGCCATCGATGTCAGTCCACGGGACGCAGCCGTCCTGGTAACTGTACATTCCCGCGTTGTGAAATCGCAAACTGGAGGTTGCGTCCTGGTTGAGGTCGGGCCCGCGTGAGGCTACCTGGACGCTCCGCATCGCCCGCCGGAGCAGAGTCGCCGCTGGTACCGCTGTGTCGTGGCGAGTCTACGCAGGCACCTGGGTGCGAGTATGCGCCCTGGCGCAGGCTTGGGTGAGGGGTTGGGGCGAGGGCATCCGCCCTAGTGCCCGCCGGACCCGGTCGGCGTGCCGAGGCCGGTCGGTCCAGGACCGTCCGGCTCCGACACCGTGACCGAGGGTTACAAAGAAAGACAGGCCTATCGAGAGGCGACCGCCAGGCTATAGAGCGACCGGCTCCTTGAGCTCGAGCCTGAGTCACACGAAACGACGCGGAAGATAAAGCTCCAGGTACGCCGAGCAGCGCGCGAAGCCGGACGAGAGATCGAGTATGGGGAGACCAGAGAGAACACGCAGCTGGTCTGGCTCGCGCAGCCAAAGCGGAGGAGGCGACGCACGAGCGTCACCGACCAGTTGTCAGCCGCACGCCTGCTGGATACGCGTTCATGACGACGCCGTTCCTGGCCTTCCTACTGCCCGTAACACTCTGCAGTCTACGCATCGGCCATCTGTCAGGGTTCTTCGCTTGCGCCGCCCTGAGCTAGATCGGAGCGATACCCAACCCTGTATCCGCTAAATTCAAATGGTGCGACGATTCCACTCGTGTTGGTGGGATTCTAGGCCGCGTCATCGCGGACACTTTAAGAGGACCGCGCTGCCCGCTACTGGCGTCGCCGGCGACCAAACGGGCTCGCCCAACCCGACAGCGCGGCCGGTCCTTACCCTGCGTGAAATTTTCCCTCAGGGAGGTCGGCATGCCGACGATGCCATTCACCTGCCGTGCTTGTGGCGACGACTACGTAACCTGGCGAGGCTTTAACGCGCACACGACTGCGCCGCCATCCTGAGACGACAAATTGCGCTAGGGGCTGGGAAAGAACAACGACCCGATGTGCTTCGACGCGCGCTCCGACAGCTCGCCTATAGCGCCGGTCGTCGGTCAGCCCGCGAGCGTTACGCGGCACAGCCCGGTGTGGCTGATCAGAATCATGAAGCCAGCTGAACGGTAGACCGCCAGAATCACTCGGCCAGGCGAATCGCCAGAATCGTTAGGCTGCTCGACCCGTCCCATGGTGGGCAAGGTGCGCTTTATGGCGCGCCCTGCTCGACGTGCCGCTGCCTCACCCAATTCGTAGGCACACGCTCGGGCCGGCACTTCCGCTTGCACGGACAGGTGGCATCGAACTCCAGCGACGCGAGGGCGCCGACAAGCGGCTCGCCGATCGTCGCGTCACGCCTCCGTCGGTCGCTCGATCTCGATCCGCTATCGTCCGCCAGCGCTCGCCAGGTCCAGGGGGCTCCCGTCTCCGAGTGTGGCGCCCCCTGGGCGTCAGGGTCCGAAGTCAGCAGTTCCCTGACCGACGCTGCGTGTCAAGGATCTGATGGCGCACCAGCAGCCGACCGACTGGCTGGATCTGCTTACGGCCCAGGACGGCGGCCGCCTCGTGATCGGACGGCTCGCGGACTCTCGACCAGTAGGCGGGTGGCGCAGCAGATCACCCAGTCCGCAGCCCCCATAACCGGGCAAGAGAGCAGGGGCCGGTGCGCTCAGTGGACCGGACCCGGCTACTCCATGTGGCCGGGGAAGCAACTGGGCCGGACGATGCTGTACATCTTGCGCTCGGTAACACTGGGCGCCGGCATGTAGCAGGCCGGACTGCCGGGTCCCTGACGGCCAGCCTACGCAGCGCGCGCTTCCGCAGCATCGTTCTCACAGAAACAGTCCTCCTCCCAGAGTACACCCGGCAGCTGCAAGTCTACAACATGAATGCTGCGCACGGCGTCACCGACAGGTCACAGCATCCACCTGACGGGAGGCCTGGCCAGGTTGCTGGCGATCGATGCGAGCCCCATTCCGGCACACGCGCGATTAGCGCGGGCAGAAGCCCCTCGGTGGAGACTGAGGCCGATTAAGCCCACCTCCCCGTAGCCAGAATACCGGCCGCCGATGATGATCGTGGCGGAGCCGCGAACTGGATCGAACTTAGTGCCACGACCAAGTGCGTTCAGGACGCTCTCTGTTCCTTGGGCCGGCTCGTGATGCTCGGCGGAATGCATGAGCGGTCCGGCTTGCGGGCCGGCTCACTTCTTCTCACGCACCGACAGCTCTCGCCTCGGATGTCGATGACCTTACCCTGGAGCGGAGCAGCCGGCCAGGATGGCCGTCCCGACCACCGCGTCGCCCCACACCTAGCCCCATTCGTGCGAAGCTCTTGTTGGACGTGACGATAATGCTGCCCCGCTCCTAGTGAGCGGCCGCTCCGCCTCCCGGACCACGTAGGTCGGCACGCGGAGTGCGTCGGCGGTGCACTCGGGCGGGTAGTCTGCTGGGTCGCTGCAGCTTCGGCTTGCGCGGGTGGGTCTTGACCAGCTCACCGCGCCGATAGATGCGTAACAGATCGCGATCGGCGCGGATCTCCAGCCGGGCACCGATGGGGCAGCGGCGTAGGGGACGGAGTAGGGGGCATCGCCCCCGCCGTGGCGATGCGCCCGCAGAGGGACTGCGGCGGGTCGCGGCGCAGCAGGGAGCGCTGTTCCAAGCGGCTCATTTTGCTTGCTCATCAACGATTTCGACCCTCACGTCTTCATCAGGACCGAAGATTAGGAAACCGAGCCGGCCCCCGACTGGGTCGGAGGGTCGGTAGTAAATCGTGGCCGGTTTGGCGGCGACGAAGACCTCACCATTCCATAACAGCCTCAACCTCGTGCCAGCCGGCAGACTGCGGTGGGGAAAGGGCGGCGGACGGCTCGCGTTGGGTCGAGTGCCCCATTTCATCGCCATTCGCGCACCTCGGCGCTTTTGGCGTCCTCGCCGTTCGTCGGACACCAGCGTAGAGTAGAACGGATGTAGGTCGTGTCGGGCATGCTGCGCGAATGCTCGACCCACGCGGACCTATTCAGCCGTCACTGAAAGGAACGGTGGGAGCAGCACACAGGGGATGGCCCGTCCGTGGGAGGTGACTAGTCCGAGTGGGGGCACCTGCCGGTCCGGGTTTGCTGGCGGCGATCGCAGCGTTCAGTCCACGACACAGGCAGGTAAGTACTGGTAACCTCGCATGACACAATGCGAAAGGATCTGGTCAGGGTCTGTAATGCCGCCGCGGGCTGTGCTGCGGCGGCCGAGCCGTTACAGCCCCATGGAGTTGGAGTCAGCGCGTTAGTAGCGTACATGTAGTTCGGACTCAGATCCTCGGGAGGGAAACGAATGGGCAGGTCGGAGTACCTTCAGATCAGTTGGGCCGGCACAGCCAGGCATGATGTTTGGATCTCGGATCCCTAGTTCCGCGACTGCGGATCTGCATGCGCTCGTCCGACAGCTCGACGCCGCCTGCGGCGTCGGCCGGCGGAGGCCAGCTACCGCCAGCTCCAGGCGACGACCCGCTGGGCCGGCCTCGGCCGCCAGTACCGCCGCGCCACGGGTCACGGCCGCCCAGCCGCCTTTCCAAGCGAGCTTCGCGCCGCGCTGGGGGCCACTTGCCAGCCGTCTCCGTGGGCCCAGGCATTTGTTACGCCGCCGCCAGCGAGGCGGACGACTTCGGACCAGGCACTCCGAGCGTCTGGTACCAGAACAGCACAAGGAGATCGTCTCGGTCGAGCAGCCCGGCCCGGGCCAGGACCTCGCGAAAGCTACTCGGGGCTGCTCGGTTGCGCTATGCCAGCTTGCCTTCGACTACCCCTGACGGCCAGCGACTCCGCTCCTGGTTGTCACTCCCCTAACTGCTCCCCTAACGCCGTCGCTCGCGGCCGTCCGCGAGCGTGTAGAACGGGGCAGCGGTAGGGTGGCTGCCAGATAGATCCAGGGCCGCCCCCGCTTGCCTCGGCCAAGCGGCTATGATGAGCGCGCATTCACAGCACGAAGGGAAGTTGCCATGCGCGCCACGGACGCGGTTGCCCGGATCTTGATGCTCGAGGGCGTCGAGTACCTCTTCTCATACCCGAACCACCCCCTGATCGACGCCGCGGCCGGGCTCGGCATCCGACCGATCATCGCTCGCAGCGAGAAGACGCTGATCAACATGGCCGACGGCTACACCCGAGCGACCAACCGCCAGCGGCCGACCGTCATCGTCGTTCAGGCGGGCCCGGGCATCGAGAACGCCTTCGGTGGGCTCGCCCAAGCCTTCGCCGATTCGGTTCCCATGCTGATGATCCCGGGTGGCCCCGACCAGCACCGCCTCGGCGAGCCGCCCGAGTTCGACCCGTTGCCGGTCTATCGCAACGTCACCAAATGGGCCGCTCGGGTCAACTTCGCCGACCGCATCCCCGAGCTGGTGCGCCGCGCCTTCGCCCAGCTGCGCAACGGCAAGCCCGGGCCCGTCCTACTGGAGCTGCCGCGCGACGTCGGCGCGGCCGAGCTGGACGACTCAACCTTCCACTACACGCCACCCCGCGCCTACCGATCAGCCGGCGACCCGGCCGACGTTGCCGAGGCGGCCCGGCTGCTGCTCGGCGCGCGGCGGCCGGTGCTGCACGTCGGGCACGGCGTGCTCTGGGCGCAGGCCTGGGACGAGGTGCGCGAGCTGGCTGAGCTGGTCCAGGCGCCGGTGATGACGACCATGGCCGCCAAGAGCGCCTTCCCCGAGGACCATCCGCTCTCGCTCGGCGCCGGCGGCCACTCGATCACGCGCACGGCCGCCCACTTCCTCGTCAAGGCCGACCTGGTCTTTGGTGTCGGCTGCAGCTTCGCCCGGGGCGGGTTCTCGGCGCCGATCCCGTCCGGCAGGAAGCTCGTGCAGCTCACCCTCGACGCCCGCGACCTCGACAAGGACTACGCGGTCGACCACGCCGTGATCGGAGATGCCAAGCTGGTCCTGCGCCAGTTGATCGACGCAGTCAAGGGGGAGATCGGCGCCCCCAGGAATGGCGATGCCGTCGTCGCCGAGGTTTGCGATGCCAAGAACGTGTACCTGGACGAGTGGCTGCCGCGCCTGACCTCCGACGAGACACCGATCAACCCGTACCGGGTCATTTGGGACCTGATGCAGGCCGTCGATCGCACTCAGACGATCGTCACACACGACTCGGGCAACCCGCGTGACCAGACGCTGACCTTCTACGAGGCGCTGGTGCCACGGGGCTACATCGGCTGGGGTAAATCGACCCAGCTCGGGACGGGCTACGGCATCGCGATGGGCGCGAAGCTGGCTTGCCCGGACAAGCTGGTCGTCAACGTGATGGGCGACCTCGCCTTCGGGACGACCGGGATGGAGGTCGAGACGGCGGTCAGGGAGCGCATCCCGATCATGACCGTGATCCTGAACAACTCGTGCATGGGTGGCTACGGCCACCACATGCCGGCCGCCAGCGAGCGCTACGGATCGAACCGGCTCTCCGGCGACTACACTGCGGTGGCCAAGGGATTGGGCGCTCATGCCGAGCGGATCGAGCGGCCGGGCGATGTGGTGGCGGCGATCCAGCGCGGCGTGGCGGCGACACGCCAGGGCAAGCCAGTTGTGCTGGAGATGATCACCAAGGAGGAGCCGGTCTACCCGCTCGCCGCTCGGGTGATCCAGGAGGTAGGGGACGAGGTGCTCGCGCTCGCCTAGTTGCCCAGCACCTGTCGGACCTCGCCCAGCCGTCGGACGTGCGCGTCCGGACCGAGTCCAACACCCGCCGTGCTCACGGAGAGGTGGGTCGCCGCCAGCCCGCGCCACTCGTCGACCGTCTTGCGCCAGTCGTCGGGCGTGCCAGCCCCGGCGTTCAGCCGCCCCTCGACGCCGAACGCTGACGGTTCGCGCCCGGCCTCCCGCAGCCAGCCTCGGACCTTCTCGATCGTCGCCGGCCAGCCGCCGTCGAGCGGTCGCAACGGCAAGTAGCCGTCGGCGATCCGGCAGGCGCGCTTGATCGCAGGCTCGGCCGACGCCCCGATCCAGATGGGGATCGGGCGTTGGACTGGCAGCGGGTTCAGCCCGGCCGACGTGACGGTGTGGTAGGCGCCCCGGTAGCTGACCACCGGCTCGGTCCACAGCCTGCGCATCAGGTCGATCTGCTCTTCGAAGCGGCGAGCCCGGTCCTTGAAGTTCATCCCGAGCGCTTCGTACTCGACGGGATTCCAGCCGATCCCGACGCCGAGCCGGAAGCGACCTTTCGTCAGGACGTCGATCTCTGCTGCCTGCTTGGCGACGAGCGTCGCCTGTCGCTGCGGCAGGATGATCACGCTGGGCGCCAGGCCAAGCCGCGGCGCCACGCCGGCGATGAAGGCGAAGAGCGCGAACGGCTCGTGAATCATGCTCTCGCGCGTGTATGGCCCGCTCCAGCTCGGATGGCCGGCCGGGTCCGCGCCGAGCACGTGATCGGCCGCGACGACGTGCTCGTAACCGAGCCCCTGCACCGCCTCCGCGTACGCCCGCACCCCGCCCACGTCGGCGCCGATCTCAGTCTGTGGAAAGACGACTCCGATCTGCATGAACGATCCTCCTGCGGGGCTGATCGCGCGGGCGCGATGAAATCCAGGCCACGCTCTGCCTAGCTATTGGCTGCTGCGCGCTCTTTTTCCCAGGCCTTGTATTCCTGCTGGCGTCGGGTCTGGCCCTTCTTGGTTGGCCAGAACGGCGCTATGTCGATGCGGTGCCCCTCGGGAGTGCGCGTGAACACCTCGACAGGCCGGCCGTCGCGCACACCGTCCTGGAGCTGCGCGCCGAGTTGCTCGAAGAGCGGACGCCGGGCCTCGATCTCTTCGTGGCTCATTTCGAATCCGAAGTGCCAGGTGGCCGGATCGTGGTCGAGAAACGCCTTTGTCAGCAGCGTGAAATTGATGACGCCGTCGGACAACACCGCGACCGGACCGGTGTAGTACAGGATCTCCAGGTCAAAGGCCTTTTCCAGGAATTCCGCGACGATCTTGGGATCGTCGCAGACAAACGCCAGGTGACGGAGCTTGGCCATCGTGCTTGCCTCCACCGAGTTGATGTGCGCCGTAAGCATACATCCCGGCGCCTGTCCCACATCTCGGCAAGAATTGGCAAATGAGCTAGCATGAGGCACGCTTGGCAGGAAGTAAAGGCCATGACCCGCTGGTGCCTCATCCTGGCCCTCGGAATATCAAGCTTGCTGGCCGCCTGCGGCAGAGCCGCGGCGCCTGCTGAGACCAAGCCATCGACTCCCTCGGCCGCCCCCGCGGCGGCAGCACCGAAGGTCGCCCAACCGACTGCCACGGCCAAGCCCCTGGCATCCGTCAGGATAGGCATGCTGGGACTGAACATGTCCAACGCCGGCATCTACATCGCCAACCAGAAGGGCTATTTCAGGGAGCAGGGCATCCAGCTCGAGGAGAGCCGTTTCGACGACGGCCTGAAGATGATCCCGCTGTTGTCTCAGGGCCAGCTCGACGTGGCCGCCGGCGGGCCCGGCGCGGCCTTCTACAACGCCCTGTCTCGTGAGCCCGGGTTACGGATCGTGGCCGACAAGGGCAACACGGCTCCCGGCGCCGACTGGTCCGGCGTCGTGATCCGCAAGGATCTGTGGGACGCGGGCAAGCGGACGCTGAACGACCTCAAGGGCGAGAGCATCGCCCTGGTCGCGCCTGCTGGGAGCCAGCAAGTCCAGCTCGAGAGGTACATCGAGCCCAGGCTGGGCCTGAAGGCCGAGGACCTCAACGAGGTGTATATGCCCTTCCCCGACATGGCCGTGGCGCTCAAGAACAAGGCCGTCGGCGCGGCCATGCCCATCGAACCCGGCATGACGGTCATCGTCAAGCAAGGTCTGGGCGAGATTGTCTACACGGTCGACCAGTTCGAGCCCTATGGCCAGACCTCGATGCTCATGTTCTCGGCCGACATGGCAGCCAACACGGACGTCGGCAAGGGGTTCATCGTCGCTTACCTCAAAGGCGTCCGGGACTACGTGGATGCGTTCAAGAAGAAGGGCCCCAACCGAGGCGAGATCGTTCAGCTGTTGGTGGACATGAAGGTGCTGGCGAACGCCGAGCAGGCCGACGATGTCCACTACACGGGTCTCAACCCCAACGGGTACGTGTACGCCGACGCCCTCAAGGCGGCCCAGGACTGGCTGGCGGAGAAGGGCTTGGTCAAGGAGAAAGCTGACCTGGACAAGGCCATCGACAACGGCTTCGTGGACTACGCCGTCAAAGTGCTGGGCGAGTACCAGTAAGGACCGGCCAGTTACCTACGGATCAGCACCTCGTTGGACGCTCGGAAGACGTCTACCCTGACGAACGGGTGCTCCCCATGAACGCGTCCATCAACGGCCGCGTCGCCTGGGTGAGGACGCCCGAGGTGTAGAGCATCATCGACCCTTCCTGGCGCGCCCTGTCTCGAGGATCTGCTGCCGATCCGGGCCCGTGTAGCTCGCCAGCTCTGCGACCGTGGCCGGCTTCCCGGCAGCCGCCGGCGGTGCGCTACCGGCACAGCCGGCGAGGGCAGCAATGACGATGAGGCTAACCGCGAGCCGGGCAGGACGGTGCTTCATCGAGACCTTCCCGCGGCGACGACTGCTGCAACTCAGGCGCCGACCGCGGCTGAGCGCTTCAGCGAGACGCCGAGGCCGGGGCCGCGCGGCACCCGCACCCTGCCGCTCTCGACTTCCAGGCCTTCGGCCGGGTCGTTGAGCAGGCGGGCGAACTCGCCGATCTCGCAAGCGTAGTCGACGTTCGGCGTTGAGGCAATGAAATGCATGCAGGCCGCGTTCACCAGTCGGCTGCCGACCGCCGCGCCCACCCGACAGCGGACGTTCGCCGCCCGGCACATCCCCGCCACCTGCTTGGCGGGGCGGATGCCGCCCAGCTTCATCAGCTTGATGCTGATGCTGTCCACCGCCCGCATCTGGAGCAGGCGGAAAATGTCCGCAAGGCTCTTGGCCGACTCGTCCGCTTCGACCACCGTGCTGACCGCGTGGCTCACCGCGGCCAGGCCGTCGAAATCGTCGGCCCGGACTGGCTGCTCGACCAGGTCCAGGCCGAACTCTTCCATGGCCTGGATCGCCCGGATGGCCTGCTTCGGCGCGTAGCTCTGGTTGGCGTCGATAGTGAAGTGGATGTTCGGGCCGACCTGTTGCCTGATCGCCCGTAGCCGCGCCACGTCCTGCCTCAGATCTCCGCCAACCTTGATCTTCAAGTACCGGTAGCCGTCGTCCACGAGCTTCTGGGCGTTGGCCGCCATCTCCTCGGGCTCCTTCAGCGTGACGATCCGGAGCACCGCGATCGACTCCCGCACGAGGCCGCCGATGAGCTGGTAGACCGGCAGCCCCAGCGAGCGGGCCACCAGGTCGTGCAGCGCGATGTCCACCGCGGCCTTGGCCTGCAAATTCTGGAAGAGGACGCCGTCGAGGTCCGCCATGATCGCCTCGTAGGCGAAGGGATCACGGCCCTCGAGGTGAGGGATGAACGCTTCGAGCGCCGCCCGCAGCCCGCCGAACGAGACGCCGTAGTGGAAGGCGGCGCCGCAGTAGCCGTAGCCTTCGCTCCCGTCGTCGGCCTCCAGGCGCAGGACGTAGCCCTCGCTGCGTGGCGAGCCGCCGAGGGCAAACCGCCACTTCGGGTCCTCCTTCGGCATGATGCTCTCGATCAGGTCGACCTTCGCGATCCGCATCGCTTCCTCCACGCCGCCCGGCTCTCGGTGAGAAGTTTCGGCTAGGCGTCATCCAGCGCGAACCGGCGCAGCTCGCGGCGGCTCGTGTCGAGGTCGAGCATGGCGCAGCTCAGCATGCGGCTCTCGTCGCGCGCCTCGCCGCAAGAGCCGGGGTTGACGACCAGCCTGCCGTCGACCCAGACCTCCATTGGGACGTGGGTGTGACCCAGGATGATGAGGTCGGCCGGGACCTCGGCCAGGCGTTCGAGAGACTGCCTGTCTGCGGGGAAGATGTAGTGAGCGATCGGGCCCTTGACCTCGTCCCAGGGCGAGCCGTGGAACATAGCGATCCGCGTGCCGCCGAGGGTGAGCGCGAGGTGGCTGGGCAGGCTTGCTAGGTACTCGAGGCCACGGAGGCCGACCGACGGCGACGAGCGCAGGGGATGGCTTGGGGTGTAGAGAATGGTCTTGTCGTGGTTGCCGAGGATGGCCCGCACCGTCCGCCGACGGAGCAGGGCAAGCACGTCGTTCGAGAACCGATACTGGTAGAGCAAGTCGCCGGCGCACAGGACCTCGTCGCAATCCTGAAGCAGGTCCAGCGCCCGCTCCAGGCCTCTGAGGTTGCAGTGGATATCGGAGATGAGGCCGACTCGCACGGCAGCTCCGGCGGGGGATGCGCCCCGATTATGCCAGGCCCTGCTGTATCTGCACGGCATCGCCGGACTCGTTAACACCACTATACCGATGCCGGTTCGCGGGCCAGCTCGAGGAAGCGCCGCTCGGCCGCCGTCAGCCGCTTGTCACGACGGTGGATCGCGAACAGCTCTCGATGGCACGACCAGGCCGGGACATCCAACACGACCAGGTGGCCGGCTGCCAGCTCGGAGTCGGCTGCTCGCCGAGAGAGTAGCCCCACCCCGAGTCCGGCCCGCACGGCTCGCTTGACGGCCTCGTTGCTGCCCAGCTCCATCGCCAGCCTTGGCTCCAGGCCTGCCGCCCGCAAACTGGCCTCGGCCGTCGCCCGGGTGGCCGAGCCGGCCTCGCGCGCCACCAGTTCGGCCGCGGCCAGCTCCTCAAGCTCGATCCCGTTCCTGGCCGCCAACGGATGATCGGGAGCGGCCAGGGGGACGATCTCGTCATCCTCGAACGCCTCGGCGATCACGTCGTCCACGCCCGGCCGGCTGCCGACGAACCCCAGGTCGAGCTGGCGTCCGCGGACTTCGGCCAGGATCCGCTCGGTGTTGGCGACCCGCATGGTCACGGCCACTCCGGGGTGAAGCGCCTTGAATCGGCCGACGAGCGGCGGCAGGATGTACTCGCCGATCGTCGAGCTGGCTCCGATGGTCAGGCGCCCGCGCTGGATACCGCGCAGGTCGTCTAGAACGACCTCCATCTCCTCGGCCAGGCCGAAGATCCGGTCGGCGTACTCCAGAATGACCTCGCCAGCCTCGGTCAGGCGAATCCCGCGCGGCAGCCGCTCGACCAGCGGCTGGCCATAGCGCCGCTCGAGCAGCCCGACTTGCGCTGATACGGCCGGCTGGCTGATCGCGAGGGCATCCGCGGCTCGCGAGAAGCCCCCCCGCCGCGCGACCTCACGAAACAGCCGGAGTTGATGGAAGTTTGGCTCGCTCATAACTCACAGTCTATCGCTGCTAGCAGGAACTTGTCTTGGACGCGTCCGCAGCGCGGCGGTAGGCTGACGGTAGGCTTGGGAACCCAACACGGCAACGGACGAGCACTCATGACCACCACGGTCCACGTAGACGTCGACGTACTCAGACGCGCGATCCAGGATGAGTACGCGCAGGTCGCCTCTTGCCCAAGCGGGGAGTTCCACTTCCACACCGGGCGGCCACTGGCTGAGCGGCTGGGCTACCCAGGCGAGGACATCGAGACGATTCCGATCGGATCGGTCGAATCATTCGCCGGCGTCGGCAACCCGTTCGTCTTCGGCCCCGCGCGGCCCGGCGAGACGGTGCTTGACGTCGGTTCGGGGGCCGGCTTCGACAGCCTGATCGCGGCTCGCCAGGTGGGTCCGAGCGGGCGCGTGATCGGTGTCGACATGACCGACGCGATGCTGGAGAAAGCGCGCCTGGGAGCCCAGGAGGCCGGGCTGGAAAACGTCGAGTTCCGCCCCGGCCTGGCGGAGGCGCTGCCTCTGGCCGACGCGAGCGTCGACGTAGCCATCTCGAACGGCGTGATCAACCTCTGCCCAGACAAGGAGGCGGTGTATCGGGAGATCTTCCGCGTGCTCAAACCCGGCGGGCGGCTGCAAGTTGCCGACATCGCCGTCGAGCAGGCGGTGGCCCAGGAAGCCAAACACTCGATTGACCTCTGGACGGGGTGAATTGCCGGCGCTCTGCTGGAAGCAGAGTACGTCGAGATCGTCCAGCGAGTAGGCTTCGGCGGGCTCCAGATCGGTCCCAAGGCGGACGTGTTCGCCGGGGCGGGCGGCGAGGCGAGCGCAAGGCAGTTCGGGGCCGGCGGCCTCACTCTGTTCGCGCGCAAGCCGGCCTCGGTCTAGCGACTGCGAGGCAGATGGAGGTGGCCAGCGCGTCGGTTGGGCTGCGGCCGGACGAGCTTCGGGCGGCGGTGCGCGAGCGCTACGCGGCCGTCTCGACACGACCCGAGGCGCGTTATCCATTCCGAGTCGGGCGCGACTTCGCCGAGGCGCTCGGTTACCCGCCCGACGTGCTCGACACGGTGCCGCTAGCAGCAACCGAAGCCTTCACCGGCGTGGCCACGCCGATCTTTCGAGCCGATCTGCGGCCGGGCGAGACTGTGCTGGATCTGGGCTGCGGTGGTGGCTTGGACCTGATCCTGGCTGCCCGAGCGGTCGGGCCGCGCGGCCGAGCGATTGGGGTTGACATGGCCGAGCCAATGGTCGCTCGAGCGACGGCCAACCTTCGAGCCCTGAGGCTCGACCAGGCCGAGGCGGTGGTCGGCTGCGCCGAGGCGTTGCCGCTGCCGGACGGCAGTGCCGACTGCGTCGTGGCGAACGGCATCCTGAACCTGGCGCCGGACAAGTCGGCCGTGTTGTCGGAGGTGGCACGCGTCCTTCGGTCCGGCGGCCGCTTCGTCCTGGCGGAGACCACACTGAGGCACGAGCTAGAGCCTGGCATGGTCCAGAGCCTGGAGGACTGGTTCCGCTGAATTGGCGGCGCCTTACCAGAAGCGTCGCTTCTGGCCACGATCCGAGCGGCGGGGCTGGAGCCGGACGTGCTCGAGCGTGGCCGCAACGCCCGCACGAGCGCCGAAGCGTCGCAGATCTCGGTGATCCGGGCCCACCGCCTGGAGACTTGAGGCGCCTGCCTGGCCGGCCGGCGACCAGGACCGCGTATCGCGGGTGGGTCCGAGATCCGCTCAAGGCCGTCGCTTTGAGTATCGACCAGGTCGCACTAGACGGCTAGACTCGAAGTTGGCAACTGGGGCATCGCCAGCGTCGAGCGAGCCACATCGACCGACAAGACCGCGGCGAGTTTGCGGGTTGGGGAGCTCAGGGGGCGGGGCTTCTGGGCCCGGATGCGGCTGGAGTGTCGGAGTCGGGCCTCGCGGAGCTTGCGAAGCTGGTTCGCGAGCTGCATGCGGAGGCGCGGCGCAAAGCCGAAGCGGCCGCGGCCTGGCAGGCTCGGGCGGAGATGCTGGCGGCCGAGCTGCGTGTGGCCCGGCTGGCCCTGCAAGCGTTCGATGATCGCGAGGCCGATAATAGGCCGTGGTGGCGGCGCTGGATGTGGACCGTTGCGCTGTGCGTCGCCCTGTCCGCGCAACTCGTCTGAGCCCCGC
>DASPXK010000189.1:0-3027 GCA_035637315.1 Chloroflexota bacterium | reverse complement strand
TACCAGGCGACCGCGGCGCACACGGCCTCGGTGCGTGGGCGCCTGCCTGCTCGGGCGGCCTCGTACGCCTCGCCGGCGATACCCTGGAGCCGCTCGGCCGCGTCCTCAAGCTGGCGGCTCTTGTCGAGCAGGTAGTACCAGTTGCCCTCCTCGACCGCCTGGGCGCAGCGCGACACGAAGTCAAGGACGCTGACGTACTGCTCGGCGAGACGCAGCTCGGTGCTGGTCAACTGGCGAGCATTCGGGGCAGACGGCATCAGCGCTCACCACCCTCGCGGGCGCGCCCGGCCCGGACAGTCGGCGCCGGGATGGCTGGCGGCTCGACCTCGGGGGAAGACGGGTAGACCTCGGCGCGGGCGGCCTCGCCGCTCAGGCACTCCAGCACCGCGGCGGCGTGGGCACGCTCGCGGTCGTAGCCGTAGGCGTAGCCCTCGATGTACAGGCCGATCGCGTCGGCGGCGAGCTGGTGGGCACGCTCGCGCGGCACCGTCCAGTCGCGTCCGCCAGCGGTCTGCTCGAACTCGGTGACAGGCTGGCCGGCGGCCCGGTCCATCACCACGGGGTCCTCCACCGGCGGCCACATGGCCTCGCCGGCGGGGTGTCTTGGGCGGGTGAGCCGTTCGTAGGTGTCGATCGCGGACTCGGCCACCCGGTCCACCACCTCGGCGGGGATCGGCTCGGCCTCGGTCAGGATCCGGGGCTGGGTGGGGGGCATCAGCGCTCACCCCCGCTGGTCCTGCGAGCCCGCCGACGCGCCCGCGCGATCCGGGCACGGCACGCCCGGCAGCGCCGCTCACCGTTCGCCGCGTAGTAGGTGTTGATCGCGTCGTAGGGGTGACCGGAGGCGCAGTGAGTCTTGTCGGCGTTGCGGTGGCCAAGCGGAACCCGGCCGCTGCGAGCCCCGACTCCGCCGGCGAGGGCGATCAGGTAGCGGATCTCGCGCTGGGTCTTGCCGCCCCAGATGCCGAATGTCTGCCGGGTCTGGACGGCGTAGCCAAGGCACGCCTCTCGGGCGGGGCAGATCGAACACATCGCCAGCGCGTCGGCCTCGAGCTCAGCCTCGGCGGTATCGGGGAAGAACGGGTCGTAGTCGGCGGTCGCCACGCCGTCGCACACCGCCCCGTCAAGGGGATAGGCGCTCACGCGACCTCACCCCCGCCCCGCGCGGCACGCCTGGCCCGCCTGGCCGCGAGGGCGGCCAGGGACAGACGGGTGAAGTAGGCGCGGCGTGCCTGCTCGGCGCGGCGGCATCGCTCAGCCGGGTCGAGCAGGCCCTCCGGGTCGACCTCGGTCTCGAAGCGGGCGAGGAACGCGGCACGGCCGTTGGCGGTCGTCTGCCGCGCGTCGCGCCCGGCGTGCAGGGTGTAGGCCGCCAAGCGGCCACGGAGGGTCCGCTCGGCCGGGCTCGCGCCCCACGGAGGGCTTTGAGCAGGCAGAACAGAATCGGTACGCTGTTCGCGCATCCGGAGTGTCCTTTCGGGTGCATGGCCCCGGACGCGATGCTTGGCCGCGTTCGTCCGGGGCCGCTTCCTTCATGACTCGACGTGCGGCTGGCCTTCCTCTCCTCTCCAGGTCGGGTCAATTGGTAAGGACAAGTGAACCCTCGTACAGGGATTTAGTCAAGGATGACCTGACCTTTACTCTATGATCCCCTGCCTCTAGGCAGCGAGGGAGCCTCAGCTCACCAGCGCTGGGATAGCATGCAGCCAGCCACACAGTTGTCATGACCTTTGGTGATGTACCTCGACGCGGGAGCAACGGCATGGCCTTCGGCCCGCGGTTTGGCGGGGAGGCGAAGTACCACCAGGTCGCAGATCGGATCCGAGCCGCCATCCAGAGCGGCGAACTACGGCCTGGGCAGGCTCTCCCAACCGAGAAGCAGCTCGCGGCACAGTACGGCGTCAGCCGGCCAACCGTCCGTTCTGCTCTTGCCACTCTCCGTGCGGAGGGCTTGATCGACGCTCAGCAGGGGCGGGGCGCCTTTGTACGCCTCCGTCCAGCCACGCGACGGCTACCGGCACCTCAGCTCTCCGACGCCGTGATGCAGAGCACCCACACTCCCGACGCTCAGCAGCACATCATCGAGGCCGGGCCGGCGCCTGCACGCGGCGCGGTCGCGGAACTCCTCGGCATCGAAGATGGTCATCAAGCGTTCGTGAGGCGGCGTTTGATCACAACGCCAGAGGGCGAACCTCTGGAACTCAGTGCCCACTACTTCCCGATCATCGAGAAACCCGCCGGCCGGGACACCTACCGTACCGCCTCACTGCTCTCAGCCCGCATGCCTTCGCCTACGGAGGCTGCGACGCTTCGAGTCCCTGAAGGCGTCCCTCTTCTTGAGGTTCTCGTCGCCTCCTACGATGCCGACGGTGCACCGATCCAAGTCGTCGAGGCCCTGCTACCGGCTGACCGGTACGCCATCTACGACGAGCAACCGTCAGGGCTCGCCGTCGCCAGAGATCAAGACGACACCCATGAGCATGAGACGTAGCCAGTAAGGGAAGTATGTCGAGTCTCGCAGGATGGTCCGGTACGCTACGGACTTCGGCTGAGCCCTACGAAGTCCTCGGAACCGTCTCATGTCACCGCCGGGTACCCTAACTGTGCTTGTTCTCGAGGAGACGACCTAGAGTGAGCAACCCGACCTCAACCGCGCTTCTCGACGAAGTGCAGCACGCCCTGCAAGACGAGCTTCAGCGCTTCGTAGCGGGAGATCCATTCCGTAGTGTGGCCGTTGAAACCCTTGACGGACCGCCACTTCGAATGGACATCGCTGGTGACGCACCTCGGTCCGCGGCTAGCTTCGTCAAGGTGCTACTTGCCCTCGCCCTATACGAGGCTGCGGCCCGAGGCGAAGTCGACCTCGACCAGCGCGTGCAACGCCGGGAACTCGGCCGTACGAAATACCCGACGATCCTGGGCGCCTTCGAAGACGACCGCTGGCTTACGCTCCGAGAAGTGTGCGCGTTCAACCTCATGACCAGCGACAACCCGGCCGCCGAATACCTCCGCCGGCTCGTTGGTTCC
>DASPXK010000188.1:0-7804 GCA_035637315.1 Chloroflexota bacterium | reverse complement strand
TCTGGGCCCCGTTTATCCTGGTCGGCGCGTCGTAGCGCGCCAGAACTCCGCCGCCTGAGCGGCTTGCGAGCCGCGCCCGGGGACGGCGCTTCCCTCGGCCCCGGCACTGCCATGCCCGATTTTGGCCGCTTCCGGCCACCTTAACTATGGAGGCAGGTTCCGGTCGCGGCGAACGGCGTCGCGGGCCGGGCCCGTCGGCGTGAAATACCTAGCGCGCCGGCGAAAGGAGGGAGGAGTCCCATGCGTGCTCTTCGGGCGATGGTTCTGGCGGCCCTGTTGGCGCTGGCAAGTGTGCCGGCGGTGTTTGCCGACGGTGACGGCGGCGGGTACAACATCCCGGTCAGTCCGGACCAAGTCCAGCAGGACGAGGTCCCGGCCTAAGCCGGGGGCGTAACCTAGCCCGGCCCGTTTCCTGTCGGCCGCCTCCTCGTCTCGCTCCCTGAGCTTGGGGGACGGTCCGTGGGTGGCGGCTGACAGGGACGTGGCCCGGGGCTGGCGGGCGTAGCGAGCGGACCCGGGCTGGCTGGCGCATCTGTTCCACGAGTGGCCCCAAGAACGACCTATCGACGTTAAAATAAGCGGAGGGTAGGATGAGCGACGACGAGACGCCCCAGGATGAGAAGACGACCGATCCGGTCGAGATGCCCCGCATCCTGATCGATCTGGCCCAGGGGCGCCTGGATGGCACTGAGACAGAGGCCGTGGTGAGCTGGCTGGGGAAGTCGGCCGAGCCTGAGCCGGCCCCGTGGCTGGTCAACCGAGCGGTGCGCATCCCGCGCCAGGCAGCCGGCGATCGACCGGCCCGGCCGGCGGCCTGGCGACGCCTAGTGGCGGCCCTGGTGTACGATAATCGCCTGCAACCTCGCCGGGCGGGCGCCCGCGCCGTAGGTGCTGAGCAGCCGCGGCTGAGGTACCAGGCGGCTGGGATCGAGATCGATCTCGAAGTAGGCGAGAGCTCGATCGCGGGACGGCTGCGGATGTTGGGACAGGTCTCGGCGGCCGAGGCGGACCTGGCCAAGGCGTGGGTCGCGGTAGAAGGTCCATCCGGACGTGAGGAGACCGATGTGGACGAGCACGGACAGTTCGTTCTGGACGGCCTCGCACCGGGGCGGCACCGAATGGAGATCGGGCTCGCCTACGAGCTCATCGAGATCCCGGAGCTGGAGATCTAGGGCAACCTCGCCGCAACCGTCGGGCAGCACCGGGCTTCGGACGGTTTGTCGCAGACCAGCCTCGTCCGCTACATTCGCGAGGTTGTAGCGCGTTAACGAGTCAGCGTGGAGCGATATCCGCGCGCTCGGAGGCACGGTTATCGGTGCGGCTAGCTCCAACGCCAGCTCGTCCGGCGGTGCGTCCCGCCGGGGCAGAAGAGGGAGGCCCCCGAGCCGAGGCAACGCCGGATTGCGGCCCGGTACCCTGGCCGCCTGCGTCAGGGGCGACCACCGAGCCTGGGAGTCGATCGTCCGCTGCGACGCCGGCCTGGTCTACAAAACGATCCGTAGCTGCGGGTTCAAGGGCGACGACGCGGCCGACCTGTTCCAGGACGTCTGGCTGACTGTCTGGCAGGAGGGGCTCGAGCGGGTGTACAACGAGGCGGCCCTGCCCGGCTGGCTCGTCACCATCGCGGCCCGGCGGGCCCTTCGTGAGGGCCAGCTTCACGGCCGTAGTCGGCCCACCGAAAGGCTCTCGGCAGCGGCGTACGAAGAGCCTGACCTCGACCCTGAGCCAGAGGAGATCGCTATTGGGCAGGAGCGCAGCTCGGCGCTCCGAGCGGCTCTGGCCAAGCTGCCCGAGCGTGAGCGGCAGGTTATCGGCTACTTCTTCTACGAGCCGACCGGTCCAACTTACGCCGAGATCGCGGCGCGGCTGGGCGTACTCCCGGGCACGATCGGCCCGCTTCGAAGACGGTGCCTGCGCCTCCTGCTCACCGCGCTGGAGGACGCACCTGAGTTGGCGGACGACGCTCCGTGAGCCCGCCCTACTCGCCGCGTTGGTGGCTCTGGCGGTAGCGGGCGGCGCTGTAAGCGAGGCGGCGCGCGCGGTAGTCGGCGTCGGTCTGATAGCGAACCCGCTCGCACTCGGCATGGTAGCAGCGCCTGCACAGCTGGCGACTGGTCCGTTCGCTGCGCCGCCGCGCGCCAACCCCGACCCCACAATTGCGGCAGGTGTACGATTCGCGCTCGGCGGCGTCGCTGGCCGGCGAGTCGGCCGCCTGGGGATGGAGCGCCAGATAGTGGCGGAGAGCCTCGGCGGGCGACGCGCAGTCCGAGGGATTGGACCTCAGGGCACGTGACGGGACAGCCCTGAACAGCTCGACGTCGTGGGTCCCCTCGACGGCCCAGAAGCGGCCATGCTCGGTCATCACGGTCCAGACCCGTGGAGTCTGCCAGTCTGGCCAGCCTCCTCGAACGAGACTCAGCGCTTGAAGCTCCATGCCGAGGCGCTCGCGAATCGCCTCGGCCACTTGTCTTGGCTCCATAGCCGCCGTGTCCAAGCTCCAGCGGACGAAATGCCCGCTTCTGTGCTGACGCCGCTGTCGCAACAAGTGTGCCGCCTGAAGACCCCCCTCATGACCTAACCCCCGACCCCCCTGGCAGAGCTGCCAGGGGGGTCGGGGGGTTAGGTGGGATGAGGGTGTACAATACGCGCCGGTCCGGGTCATCTTGACCCTGTCGCCTGGCCATTGTTAGACTCCGGCCGGCCTTCACGCCGTGGCGACCGATCCCTGGCCTCGTGAGCCCGGGCCTGAAGGGACAATCGTATGCCCTGCTCGCTCCCAGCGGAGCGCGCGCGCTCGCGCGGGCGCCCGCCGCCGAAGTTCCAGGTTCCGAGCTCCACGTTTCGCGGGGGGAATTGGCGGAGCGGGGAACCTGGAACCTGGAAGCTGGAGCTGGCCTAGCCTGTGCCGATCCGCGACCTGTTTCGGCGTGAGCCTCGCGCGGGACCGGACATCCCGGCCAACATGTGGGTCCGCTGCGCCAATGAGCGCTGCCGCGACCTGATCTACACGCGCGAGTTTGAGAAGAACCTCAGGGTGTGCCAGAAGTGTCATTACCACGCCCGCCTGTCGGCTCGCGAGCGGATCGAGCAGCTCGTGGACGCGGGCAGCTTTCAAGAGGAGTGGGCGGGCCTGCTACCCGGTGACCCGCTTGACTTCGTCAGCGCGGGCCAATCGTATCGCGACAAGCTGGCCGAGACCCAGCAGAAGACTGGCCTGCCCGAGGCGGTCATCTGTGGAACCGGGCTGGTAGAGGGTATCCCGCTTCGGTTAGCGGTAGCTGACTTCGGTTTTCTGGGCGCCAGCATGGGCTCGGTCGTCGGTGAGAAGGTTGCTCGCGCCGTCGAGCGATCGATCGAGACGCGACTCCCGTTCCTGGCCGTGTGCTCGTCGGGCGGGGCCAGGATGCATGAGGGGATATTCTCACTCATGCAGATGGCTAAGACGGCGGCCTGCCTGGCGCGCCTGGCCGAAGCCAGGGTGCCCTTCATCTCGCTGCTGACCGATCCGACGACGGGCGGCGTGACCGCCAGTTTCGCCGGCCTGGGCGACGTCATGCTGGCTGAACCGGGTGCCCTGGTTGGCTTCGCCGGGCCACGCGTGATCGAGCAGATCACCAAGCAGAAGCTGCCGCCCGGCACGCAGCGGGCGGAGTTTCAGCTCGAGCACGGCATGATCGACAAGGTCGTCCATCGACGTGACCTACGCCCCACCCTGGCCCGTCTGCTGCGCCTGTATGGGGCTAGCTGCGCCATCGATGGGAAGGGGGCCTGACCCTGGTCAGGAACGGACCCCAAGTGCGACTGAAGCCGGCCGATAGTCCGCCCGGCTCGGCTGGCCTTACTCCGTGGGAGCGGGTCCAGCTGGCCCGCCATCCTCAGCGGCCCTACACCCTCGACTACGTCGGCGCGCTCTTCGACGACTTCGTCGAGCTGCACGGTGATCGACTCTTCGCCGACGATCCTGCCCTGGTCGGCGGGCCAGCTCGTTTCCACGGCCGTCCCGTCATGGTGATGGGCCATCAGAAGGGTCGAGACACCAAGGAGAACGCGCTGCGACGCTTTGGGATGCCGCATCCCGAGGGCTATCGCAAAGCCCTGCGGCTGATGAAACAGGCCGAGAAGTTCAGTCTGCCGGTCGTCTCGCTAGTCGACACCCCGGGCGCCGATCCGACGCTCCCCTCGGAGGAGCGCGGACAGGCCCTGGCGATCGCGACCAACCTGTTCGAGATGGCGCGCCTGCGGGTGCCGGTCGTGGCGGTGATCATCGGCGAAGGCGGAAGCGGCGGGGCCCTGGCGATTGCCGTGGCCGACCGAGTGCTGATGATGGAAAACGCGATCTACTCGGTCGTCACGCCGGAAGGCTGTGCCTCGATCCTCTGGAACAACGCCGGCCTGGCCGCGGAGGCGGCAGCCTCGATGAAGATCGTCGCCGAGGACATCTGGCGCTTTGGGATTGTGGACGGGGTTGTCCCAGAACCAGCCGGCGGGGCGCACGCCGACCCGGCGGGGGCGGCTCAAGCGCTGGGCACAGCGCTCGCCGATACTATGGCTGAGCTTGATCGTCAATACGGTCGCGGCGAGGCGCTCGACATCGAACGCCTGCTGCACGATCGGGTCGCGAAATACCGGAGCATCGGAATCTTTGACGAGGCATAGATGATGAACACACATCGCCGATTGTTGCGCGGGAGCGTTGCGGCGCTGGTCGCCCTGGCCACGTTGCTGGCGCTTGGCAGCTTTGGAGCGCTTGGTGGGGCCCTCGCCCAGGAGGCGTCGGCGGATCCAAGAACGGTGTCGCTAAAGGCGTCCGATCTGCGACCGGGCTTCACGCTCAATCCCGATCCTGAGAAGACCAGTTACGGCGAGCGGCCGGGTGGGATCGTGGTCTATGAGGCCGATTTCACTCGTGATCGGACGCCCCAAAACCTGAACAGCGGCCCGATCGAGATCAAGAGTCTTGTGGCGCGGACGGCGAATGCCCAGCAGGCGGCCGATCAGTTCAGCCGCTCTCGCCAGGCCCTTCTCGACAGCGGCTGGGTCGAGAGTCCGGTGGCCAAGTTAGGTGAAGAGTCAGCCGGGCTGGCGATGAAGGGCAGTTCCTCGGACGGCCCGGCTGTAGCTCACCTCTTCCTCTTCCGCAAGGGTGCAATGGTGGTGGGGATCACGGTGGCCGGCCTCGACAAGCCGACCAGGATGGCCGAAGCCGAAGCGCTGGCCTCAGTGGTCCTGCGTCGCATCGATCCGACCGTGGCCGCCCAACGGGCCACGAGCGTGCCTCGCGTGTTGAGCTCGCCGCCGCCCGGTGTCAACACCGGGCCAGCCCGTCCGGCTTCCCCCTCGCCGAGCCCTAGCCCATCGAGCCCGACCGCCGCCCGCCCCTCGGGTGGCAGAGTCCAGGTGGCCAACACCGACGGCCAGGGTCTAAATCTCCGAGTCCAGCCGAGCACGTCGGCGACCATCGCGGCAGTCCTTCCGGAGGGCACGATCCTCGAGGTGGTCGGGCCGGATCGGCAGAACGAGGGCCGCACCTGGAAGAATGTCCGAGCAGCGGGTGACGGCAGCGCCTGGGTGGCCGGCGAGTATGTCGTGCCCGTTAGCACGCCGAGCCCGCCGTCGTCCAGCTCGGCGCCTCCCGGCTCCACTCGTTCTACGAGCGCGCCGGCTCTGGCTACCCCGACCCCCGCCCAGCGGGGGGCCAGCGCGGTGAGCAACACCACTCCTACCTCGGGCCTCAAAGTAGATGTCGTCCCACGCTTCGCCGAGGTCGCGGGGGGCCCGCAGGTCGTGGACGTCTGGGTGAGCCGCGCTGGCCAGCCAGTTGAGAACGCCCAGGTCAAGATCGAGACGGCGCCTCAGACCAGCTCCGATCCGCTCGCCGCGCCGCCAACCGACGTGAACGGCACCACGTCCATATCATGGACCCCGGACGCGTCGCCAGGCCTGATCGGGATCGGCGTGATCGTGACCGCTTCGGACGGCGCGAGCGGGGCTGGCAGCGGCTCCTTCCGAATCCGGTAGTCCTGACTAGGAGTTGGGAGATAGGAGATGGGAGTTGGGTAAACCCCCAACTCCCATCTCCTATCTCCCAACACCCAACTGCTACCATGCCCCGGTAGTTCCGATCGTCGGGACAACTCTTTCCGGGCACGCGCGATGAAACTCAGACAGATCCTGGTCCCGCTCGACGGGTCCGACCTCGCCGAGCGCGCGCTGCCCCTGGCGGAGCAGCTCGCCAGGCGGGCAGGGGCGACACTTGTACTGGCGCGGGCGCCGCTGGCGCGCGTCTTTTCGCGGATGGACGCGATCGACGCCAATGAGGCCGAGTCCAACGTGGTGGCCGAGGCGGAGAAGTACTTGCAGGCCGTTCGCCAGCGGCTGGCGGAGCACGGGCTGCGCTGCCGGACCGCCACCCCGCGGGGTGAGGCGGACGAGAGCGGCCTGGCGGTCGGCCAAACCGTTCGGCCGAGCCTGCCGTTCCGCCAGCTTGCCGAGGTCTCTCGTGAAGCTGCCGCGGCGATCGCTCATGAGGCCGAGTCGCGCCGGGTCGATCTCATCGTCATGGCTACCCACGGTCGGTCCGGATTGGGGCGGTGGGTGTATGGGAGCGTAACGCTCGAGCTTCTGCACCGAGCCACGGTGCCGGTCCTGCTCGTCCGCTCGGGAGCGCCCGACACTCTGCCCGAAGGCGATGGGCTCCGCGTCCTGGTCCCACTGGACGGCTCACCCCTGGCCGAGATGGCGCTGTCTTCGGCCCTGTCGCTGGCCGATCTGCTGGGCGGCTCACTCGTGTTGATCCAGGTGATTCCGGCCTTCCAGGCGTCCAGAGTCGGCTGGCTGATCGGTCCGCTGGTAACCGACCCTTCCGAGCACGCCGCGCTCGACGCGGCAGCTCACACTTATCTCGAGGCCATTCGCAAAACTCTCGAGGATCAAACAGTCCCGGTCGACCTGATGGTCGAGGAAGGCGACCCGGCGCTGGCGGTGGCACGCGCGGCAAAGACGAAGGCTTGCGCGCTGGTGGCGGTTGCGACTCACGGCCGGACCGGCCTGGCCCGCCTGGCGATTGGCAGCGTGGCCGAGGGAATCGTCGCGACCGCCCCGGCGGCCGTGCTGGTGGTTCGCTCAGTAGGCGTGGAAAAGGAGTGGCGGGTCATGCCCGCCGAGGCTGAAGTAGAGCCGAAGGCGCCCGAACCGCGCCCTCTGGCGATGACCCTCAGCCAGGCCGAACGTGACCTCGTCCGAACGTCGCTCCAGGCACTTCGGCAGACGGTCAGCCGCGACGAACACCTCTCAGAGCCCATCCATCGGCTGCTAGACAGACTGGACGAAACCGAGCGGTCGATCCGGTAGACCGTGCGTGCCGCCCGAGCAGTGCCTGACCTACGCCGCGGTTTGTGCCAAACCTGGCAGTGACGTGGCAGATCTGGCATCTTAGGGCACATTTCTGTAAATGGCACATAGCTCGGGTGTGGCGCAGCATGGGAATCAGGGCAAGGCTCATGTCAGGGGGTCGAATCGTCATCCCGGCTGCCTACCGGCGAGCGTTGGGGCTGCAGGCCGGAGACGAGGTGATCACGCACCTGGACGACGGCGAGGTCCGCGTGTTGGCGCTCGACGAGGCAATCCGTCGCGCGCAGGAGGTGGTATCTCGCTACGTGCCCTCGGGGCGCTCACTGGCTGACGAGCTAATCGCGGACCGCCGTGCGGAAGCGAAGCGTGAATAGACTGGTTCTCGACGCCTCGGCAGTATTGCCGCTGCTCGGCGGCGAACGTGGTGCCGACCATGTGGTCTTCCAGCGCTCAC
>DASPXK010000187.1:0-2858 GCA_035637315.1 Chloroflexota bacterium | reverse complement strand
TCGGATTCGGCGGCCAGAATGCCGTCGCGGTCTTCAAAGCGTTTGACGAGTAGCCAGTAGCCAGTAGCCAGTAGCCAGTAGTGAGTTGTGAGTAGACTACTCGCTACTCGCTACTCGCTACTCGCTACTCGCTACTGGCTACTCGCTTGTGACCCCGGTCAGGTGGGGGTGCGAAAAGACATGACCAGGGTCAATGGTCGGAGCGGCGCGACCCGGCTATCGTGTATTCGAAGTCCCGCAAAGGAGGCCGCCGGTGAAGCACGTGATCGTCGTCCGACTGTCGTTGGCTGTCGCGGTGATCGGGGCCACTGCCGTCGTGGCCGCGATGTCGGCTTCCTCGCCCGTGCTCGGCAACGTGTGGGCCCAGGAGAAGCCGGCTCCGAAGCCTGCCCCCACCGTGGACCGCGTCGGGTACCCGGAGGGCTATGAGACGTGGCAGCAGCTCTATGTCTTCGACCGCCCGCTCGGCAAGCAGGTGCGAGTCATTTACGGTAATCCCCAGGCGGCTGCTGCCAGCCCGGCCAAGGGCCCCAACGAGGTCTTCCCGTATGGCTCGATCCTGGTCATGGAGGCCTGGCGAGCCAAGGAAGATGCCCAGGGCAACGTCCTCCTCGACGACGACGGCCGCTACCAGCGCGATCAGCTGACTGGCACCTTTGTCATGCGTAAGGAGCCGGGCTTCGGCGACGCGTACCAGACCGCGCGGTCAGGCGAGTGGGAGTACGTCGCCTTCCGGCCGGACAAGCAGTACGCGACCCCGCCCGAGCAGACCAATGTCTGCTCGCTCTGCCACCAGGACGCCGGGGCGACCAAAGACTGGGTCATGCGCGCCAACCTCTACTTCTACAACCAGAGCGGCGCCGCGCCAATGGTCGCGCCTGGCCTGCTTCCAAACGGCCAGATCTCGATTCAGTCCTACACGTTCCTGTCTGACCCGGTGCGCGTAAAGAAGGGTACGACCATCAGCTGGACCAACGACGAGCCGATTGCCCACACCGTCACGGCCGGCGACAAGAGCTGGGACTCGGGTCGGATCGGCCCCGGGGGCGCCTTCAGCCGCACCTTCGACCAGGTGGGCGCGTTCGACTACGTCTGCAGTCTCCATAACAACATGAAGGCTCAGGTGGTCGTGGAGGACTGAGGGCACAGGAGCACAGGCCACGGACGATCGTCGCCTGCTGCGCCTTGCCGGCTTCGCGCTGCCGGCCGCCGTCTGGGTCCTCGGCATCGCCTCGCCGCCGCGCGGCGGGCTCAGCGCCGAATACCTGGCGACCTTCACGGGCCTGCTGGCTGCCCTGGTTGTGGTGGACCAGACGGCGCCGCGGGCCGAGTCGAGCCTGTGGCGCCGTCTGGTCTGGCTCGGGGCCGAGCTCGCACTCTGTTTCGAGATCGTCCGAGTCCACACCACACTGATCCGACCGGCTCTGATCTACGTTCTGCCCGCCAGCCGCGCCCTGCTGATGTTCGGCGAGCGGCGAGGCGTGGCATTGAGCTTGTCGGTCTGGCTGGCATACAGCGTCAACGTGGCGCTCGACGGCTGGCCCGACCGACTTGGCGAGTACTTCCCCAACTATCTATCGTTCTTCCTGGCCCCGTACGTGGTGGCGATCGTGCTGACGCTGGCTACCCTGCGACAGGCCACGGATCGCCGTCGGTTACAAGGCTTGTACGACGAGCTCCGCGCCGCGCACGACCAGCTGCAGGCCCTGCACCAACGGGTCCGTGAGGCGGCCGTCACCGAGGAGCGTAACCGGTTAGCGCGCGAGATCCATGATTCGTTGGCCCACTATCTGACCGTCATTGCCGTCCAGCTCGAGGCAGCCGAGAAGCTCGGGGCGGATGAGACCGATCGAGGACTCGAAGCGCTCCGGCGCGCGCGCCGCCTGGCGGTCGAGTGCCTCCAGGAGGTTCGTCGCTCGGTCGCCGCGCTGCGAGCTTCGACGCTCGACGAATTGTCACTGTCACGCGCCCTGAGCAAGCTAGCCCAGGAGTTCACGGAGAGCACCGGGATCACGGTCCAGCTCGACGTCGCCGTCCCAGACAGCCTGCGTCCGGCGCCCGATGCCGCGCTGGCCCTGTATCGGGTTGCACAAGAGGGTCTGACCAACGTCCATCGTCACGCCCGGGCCACGAACGTTCGGCTCTCCTTGTCGGGGCAGAACGGCACCCTGGAGCTGGCGGTGCAGGACGACGGCGTCGGTCCCAACGAGCCTGAGAGGTCGGACCACGGCGGTTTCGGTCTGCTCGGCCTTCGCGAGCGCATCGAGCTGCTCGGTGGACAGCTCCAGTTCGGGCCGGGATCGTCGGGCGGCTGCCGACTGGCGGCAGTCCTGCCGGCGCCCGAGGCCAGATGAGTCAGCCAGGGATGGCCCGGGCGTCAACCGAGAGGATCAGAGTCTTGCTGGTCGACGACCAGCGCCTGTTGCGCGACGGCCTGCGGACGCTTCTCGAGCTGCAGCCCGACCTGCGGGTGGTCGGCGAGGCTGGCGATGGCCTGGAGGCGGAAACGCTCGTCGAGCGACTGCGGCCCCAGGTCGTGCTGATGGACCTTCGCATGCCACGTCGCGACGGAGTGATCGCCACCCGCAGGATCACGTCACGCTGGCCCGAAGTCCAGGTGCTCGTGCTCACCACTTTCGACGACGATGACCTGGTGTTTCGTTCGATCGAGGCCGGAGCTTCCGGCTACCTGCTCAAAGACGTCGGATCGGACGCCCTGGCAGAGGCCGTTCGCGCGGCCAATCGGGGCGAGTCACCGCTGCAGCCCAGCATTGCCCGCAAGGTCCTCGAGCGGCTGCGAGCATCGGCGACGGCCACCGAGAGGACCGACCGACCATCCCCCGACGCGGTTCTTGGCG
>DASPXK010000186.1:0-9608 GCA_035637315.1 Chloroflexota bacterium | reverse complement strand
TCAGGCGGAGGCGGGTGATCCTGACCCCATCGACCTCTTCGACGGCGAGGCGATGGTCATTCAAATCGACCGTGTCGCCCGCTTGGGCCAGGCGACCGAGCCGTTCGACGACCAGCCCACCGACGGTGTCAGCTTCCTGCTCGTCGTCGAGGCGCAGCGCGCACAACTCACTCAGCTCGTCGAGGCGAAGCCGCGGCGACACGAGCGTCGTCCCGTCTGGCTGGGGCTCGACGCCCGGCGACTCCTCGTGGAATTCGTCCGGCACGTCCCCCACGATCTCTTCGACCACGTCGTCGATAGTCACCAGGCCTGCCGTCCCGCCGTACTCGTCGATGACGAGCGCGACCGTCGTGTGGGCGCGTTTGAACTCGGCGAGCAAGCGTCCGGCCGGCATCGTCTCTGGCACGAACAGCGGCGGCCGCAGGACCTGTCTGAGCTCGAACCCGTCCTCGGCATGGCGGGCGGCGTGGAGCAGGTCTTTGATGTGCACGACGCCGAGCACATTGTCGAGTGTGCCCTCGAAGACGGGAAAGCGAGCGTGCGGGCTGGCTTCGCCCAGGTCCAGCAGCTCGCCAAGCCCCACGTCTATCGGCACCGCCACGATCTCCGTGCGTGGGACCATAACCTGGCGCACCGCCAGGTCGGCGAAGTCGAACACGTTACTGAGCAAGTCGCGCTCGGTATCTTCGAGAGCCCCCGCCCGATGGCTGGTCTCAACCAGCAGCTCCAGCTCCTCGGCGCTGTGCACCGCCTCCCTCTCCAGCTCGGGGCGCACGCCCAGGGCGCGCAGCGCGGCCCTCGTCGCCCATGTGAAGAGCGCGATGAATGGCCGAAAGATGCGCGAGAACGCGTCGATCGGCCCGATCGTCACGACCGCCGTGCGCTCGGTGTACTGGAGCGCCACCATCTTCGGGACCTGCTCGCCCAGGACTATGTGCAGCAGCGTGATCAAACTGAAGGAGATCACAATCGAGACGGTGTGAAGGACTGGCCCGTGGAGGGTCTCGGGGAGCGCCAGGAACAGGGGGTCGATGACGGTGGCGATGGTCGCCTCGCCGACCCAGCCGAGCGCCAGCGACGACATGGTGATCCCGAGCTGGACCGCGGAGATGAACCGGTTGAACTCGTCCTTCCAGCGAAGCAGGAGCCTGCCGGTCGCTCGGCCCTCGAGGGCCATCTGCTCGATGCGACTGCGTCGCAGTCGTACCAGGGCGTATTCGGACGCCACGAAGAAGGCGTTCGCGAAAACCAACACCGCGACCACAGCCAGCCGCGCAACAACGTCCACCACGTCTCCGTCGGCGCCTCGGAAGCAATGCGCCACGCCCGGGCGAACCCTGGGATGCTGTCTAAGTCTGCTGTATCACCGATGCGACCAGATAGCCAACGTACAGGAGATAGAAGACGCCTCCGCTCAGCAGGGCGGTCGAAGTCAGTTTGCGTTGGCCAAAACTGAGCGTACCAAAGATCAGCCCCGCGGCGAGCACCGCAATGCCAGCGCTGACGAACGCGCTCACCTTGTCGGGCGTGACTGTCCAGTCGCCAAATGCCAGGCCGACCGCGACCGGGATGCAGCTCTGGAACACCATCGCTCCCGTTATGTTGCCCAGCGCCAGGGTATCTTTCCCCTGCCGCACCCAGATCACGCTGTTCATGCACTCGGGCAGCTCAGTCGCGACCGGCGCGATCAAGAGCGACAGTAGCAGGGCAGGTACGCCGTTGGCTGACGCGAACGCGTTGACCTGCTCGACGAACAGGTACGCTCCGCCGATCATGATGGCCAGGCTGAACGCGAGCTGAGCGACGACCAGCAAGAGCCGCGGGTCCTCGCTGGCGCGGTGGAAGTGGAGCGGCGACATGTCTTCGGTGTCCGACACAAGCTGCTCAGCCTCGTCGGTGGCGTGTTTGTAGACGTAGAACACGTACAGGCCGAGCACGAATACCGCAAGCGCGACTTTGATGCCGTGCAATGGCAGGAACGCGGCGCCGATCGCCAGCACGTAGGCCAGGAAGAAAAAGCGATTGTCGCGACCGAGGACGGACGCATTCACGCGCAGCTCGCGGGTTCGGCGCCCAGTCCAGGCGAAGGCCGTCACCGACAGCCCCGTGACGAACATCGCGAGCGTCGCCAGCATGAATGGCGCGCCCAGGATCGCGCCGATCCCGACCGCGTCACCGTATTCCTCGCCGACCCAGAGGATGGCGACGATCGGGATCAGAGTCTCGGGCATGGCGGTCCCGATCGCAGCCAGCACGCTGCCGACAACGCCCTCGTTGAGCTCGAGCTTGTGGCCAACCCACTCGACCGAGTTGGTGAACAGCCCTGACGCGACGAAGATCAGGCCCAGGCTGCAGGTTAGAAGGACCGCTGTCCACATTCCCGTCACCGGCTCGTCAAGAGTCCGCTTTCGCGGGCGCGGCGAAGACGCTCATAGGCGGGTCGTGGCGAACCGTCGGTGTCGGCGATGCTGTACCAGAGCTGCTCGTTGGCGATGCCCCAGTCCGGATCGGGCAGGGTCCACACGGCCATCACTCCGATCCATGGCGCCCACCTCTGGCGGGCCCAAGCATACGCGCGGACCAGGTAGTCAGCCTTGGTCTGCTCGTCCACTCGCCACCAGACGTCGCTGTGTGGGTTGGTGGTCCAGCCGAACTCGGTCAGCCAGATCTGCTTGCCACCATCACCCTGGGTCTCCATGATCGCTCGAATCTGCTCGACGCGTCGAAAGCTGAACATCGGCTGGGCCCCCAGGTCGAGCCGAGCACGGACCTCCTCGGGGCTCATCTCCGGCGGCGCCTTGTATCCCGGCGCGTGCAGGCCGAGCACCTCGAACGCTGCCTGTGCGCCGGCTCCGTACATGCCCCGCAGGAACTCATCCTCCGGTACCGAGTTATCGAGCAGCTTGCTGGTCGGATTGAAGCCGGCCGAGATCACGGTGACGCTCGGGTCCGCCCGCTTGGCGGCTAGATAGGCACGCCAGAGTAGGCGCGTGTAGCGAGGCGGATCCGGCCGCTCGCCTCCCCACTCCCAGGTCGTGTTTGGCTCGTTCCAGATCTCGATCGCTCGCACCCGCCCCCGCGGCGAGCCAACCCGGTAGCGGTCGACGAAGGCGCCGACGAAGCGTCCCAGGTCGTCAGGATCGTCCGGCGGTCCGTTTCGATCGGTCCTGTCGGCTCGGGCCCAGCGCGGCTGCTGGTCGATCCTGGCGACGATCTCGAGGCCGCGCTCGCGAGCTTCGCCTACGACTCGATCGGCCTCATCCCACACGAACCCGTCGCGCGATTCCGGCTGGACCGCTCGCCAGGGCACCAGGAGCTTGGCCCAGGTGAAGCCGGCCTGCCTGACCAGATCGAAGTCGCGACCCGACGTGGCCGGATGAAACCACGGAAAGACGCTCATCCCGTACTCCGGGCTGGCCGCTCGGTACGGGCTCGCGAGCCCTGGCACCGCCGGTACGGTAACGTCCCGGTCTGCCAGCGCGGCCCGGCTGCCGACATCGCCTGGCGCGAAGGCGGCGAGGGCGACGGCCAACACGAGCAAAAGCCACGTGGACCAACCTAACCCCCCTAGCCCCCCTTCCCTGAAGGGAAGGGGGGAATGGTCTTCCGTCGCACTCCCCCTTCCCTTCAGGGAAGGGGGTTGGGGGGTTAGGTCGAGACGCATGGCACAACGCGTATACTGGGCCCAACCATAGCGCAAAGCGCCCACTGCCCAGAGAGGGTGATGCCCAGAGTTCGACGACGTCCGATCAGCGCCGAGGATCTGTTCCAGATCGAGGTCGTCGACGACCCCCAGATCTCGCCGGACGGCCGTCGCCTGGCCTACGTCCTCACGCGAATGGACCAGGCCGCTAATGACTACCAGTCTACGATCTGGCTGGTCCCGACCGATGGTGGGCAGCCGCGACGGTTCACTCGCGGCGCTCGTCGCGAGAGCCATCCGCGCTGGTCACCCGATGGCTCGCAGCTCGCCTTCCTCTCCGATCGCGACGGCGGCAAAGCGCAAGCCTACGTGCTGGCCGCGGACGGCGGCGAGGCACGCCAACTGACGTCCCGGCCAGAGGGTGTGTCGAAGCTCGCGTGGAGCCCAACCGGCGATCGCCTCGCATGGATCTCGCGAGCTGGTCCCACCCCCAGCCCGCCGCCCCAGGACGACAAGCCGCCGCCGGTCCACCAGATCAGCCGAATCAAGCACAGAGAGGATGGCCGCGGGCTGCTCGAGGGGCGCGCGCACCTCTTCGTGATCAGCGCTTGCGGCGGGGAGGCTGTCCAGATCACCGACGGCGACTGGGACGACGGCGAGCCAGCCTGGTCACCGGATGGCGCGTCAATCGCTTTCACCTCGAACAGGACACCCGGCCGGGACTGGAACGACGCCTCGGACGTGTGGGCCGTGCCGGCGAGCGGCGGCCGGGCGAGGAAACTGACCCGAGGCAAAGAGGCGCTGTGCGCACCAGCCTGGTCGCCCGACGGTCGCCAGGTGGCCTGTCTCGGGCGAGCAGCGCAGGCCCCGGCCGGGGCCAACACACGCCTCTGGCTCGGCGCGGCCAGCGGGGGCAAGCCGCGCTGCCTGACCGAGCGATTCGATCGCAGCATTGGTAGCGACCTGCTCGCCGACCTACGGGAGCACGCGCCGGATCCGGTTCCGGCCTGGACCGCGGATGGCGCGCGGGTGCGCTTTATCGCCAGCGACCATGGCAAGGCCCACCTTTTCGAGACTGATCTGGCCGGCAGCGCGCCCCGGTTGCTCGTCGGCGGGGAGCGCCAGGTGCTCTCGTTCAGCGTCGCGGCGGACGATGGGCGGATCGCCTTCGCCGCCACCGACCCGCTCGACCCGGGCAACGTCTTCGTGGCCGAGGCCGACGGAAGCCACGAGCGCCGACTGACCGATCTGAACCGCGACCTGCTCGACAGCTTCGATCTGGCTCGGCCCGAGCGCTTCGAATTCGGCGGGGCGAATGGGCAGTCGGTTGAAGGCTGGTTCTTGCGCGGCCGCGGGCGCGGCCGGCGGCCGACGGTCCTCCAGGTTCACGGCGGCCCGCACGCGCTCTACGGCTACGCTTTCTTCCACGAGTTCCAGCTTCTTGCAGCTCGCGGCTACAACGTCGTCTATACCAACCCGCACGGCAGTCGCGGCTACGGGGAGCAGTTCTGCTCGCAGATCGCCGGCGCCTGGGGTGAGCTGGATTACCAGGACCTGATGTCGGCCGTGGACGTGATCGCCGCGCGATCCGAGGTTGACCGGGACCGACTCGGCGTGGCCGGCGGCAGCTACGGCGGTTTCATGACCAACTGGATCGTGGGCCATACCAACCGCTTCAAGGCCGCGGTCAGCATGCGGGGCGTGTCCAATTTCCTCTCGATGTACGGTACCAGCGACATCGGCACATTCTTCTGCGAACGCGAGCTGCTGGGCGCTCCGAGCGAACAACTCGATCGCTACTTGCGGATGTCCCCGATCAGCTACGTCGACCAGGTCACCACTCCGCTGCTGATGCTACACGGCGAACAGGACCTGCGCTGCCCGCTCGAGCAGGCCGAGCAGTTCTTCGTTGCGCTCCGGCGGCGGGGCAGGACCGTGGAGCTCTTGCGCTTCCCGGAGGAGAGCCACAACATGTCGAGGAGCGGCCGCCCAGACCGCCGCCTGCTTCGCCTGGAGCGCATCCTGGCATGGTTCGATCGCTGGCTGTGACGAGTAGCGATGCTGGCTCTTCGGGCGACGGGGCGGCCACGCATCTTTGGGCATCGTGGGGCGATGGGATACGCGCCGGAGAACACGATGGCCTCGTTCCGCAAGGCGGTCGAGCTGGGGGTGGACGGGATCGAATTCGACGTCCATCTGACGGCGGATGACCGAGTCGTGGTGATCCATGACTCGCGGCTGGATCGGACCACCGACGGACCCGGGCAAGTCCGCGAGCACACTCTGGAGCAGATCCGCGCCCTCGACGCCGGGTCGCATTTCGGGCCCGAGTTCGCTGGCGAGCGCGTGCCGACGCTCGAGGAGGTCCTCATTTGGATGCGCGAGCGCTGCATCGTGGACATCGAGGTCAAGGGAGCCCCGCAGCCGTACCCGGGCATCGAGGAGCACGTCGTCGAGCTGCTGGCGCAGCATCAGATGCTCGACCGGTCCGTGGTCGTCTCGTTCGACCATCCCACTATCAAGCGCGTCAAGGCCCTCGCGCCGAGTCTCGCGACGGGTGTGCTCTACTCCTGCCGCCCGGTCGATCCTGTTCAACTCGCCCGCGCCGCCGACGCCGACGCGCTGCTGCCTGAATGCTCGCATTGCACCGCCGAAGACGTCGAGCGCGCCCACGCCGCGGGCCTCTCGGTCCACCCCTGGGTGACGTCCGAGCCGAGCGAGATCAGGAAGCTGATCGCGATGGGCGTCGACTCGATCGCGAGCAACCATCCTGACCGCGTCCTGGCCGAGCTAGGCCGGCGGGCGCCCGAGCCTGCATGATCTCCGAGCCGCGGCCCGTCTCCCTCTCCCTCTGGGAGAGAACAAGTGCGCTTCGCGGGGTCGGGGTGAGGGCTAGTTCTCGCCGCCGGGCTCGTTGGTCGGTCGCCAGCCCGACATAGCCCTCACTCGGCCTCGCTTCGCGACGTCGGCCTCTCCCAGGGGGAGAAAGAGGGTCCCGCCGGAGACGGTCCTTGACGGAGGACCACCCGATGCGGGAACAAACCCCCGCGCGACGCGTGTGCTACATTTGATGGTGAGAACTGGCGCGATGGGCTGATGGGGGCCTGCTCCGCAGCCAGTTATCCCGGTACAGATCCTGCGTATCCCTGCCCGATAAAACGGGGCTTTGTGACCGCTGTCGGAGGTCGCTGGCTCCGAACGCGTCACGCCAGTGACGGGTGGAGGGGACCGTGATGATAGCCGACCGCCCCGAACAACAGCGTCTCGCCGCGGGACAGCCAGGCTCTCGGATCCTGCTCGCCAGCAACCGAGGCCCGGTCTCGTTTGAGGTGGGTCCGGATGGCGCGCCGCGGGCGAGCAGAGGCAGTGGTGGGGTGGTCACCGCGCTCGCCTCGCTGGGGGGTTTGCGCCCAATCACCTGGATCGCCTGCGCCATGAGCGAGGGTGACCGCCGAGCGGCCCAGCTTGGGGTGCCGATTGAGACGCCCGCGCCGGGCCTCGACGCCCGCCTGGTAACTCTGGACCGCCAGGTGTATCGCAAGTACTACGAGACGATCAGCAGCCGGGTTCTCTGGTTCATCCAACACTACATGTGGAACACCATCTACGGCCCAAGCCTGGACCGTGTCAGCTACGACGCCTGGGAGACCGGCTACGTGCCGGCCAACGAAATGCTGGCGCGTACCGTTCTCGAGTCCGCCGACGACGCGGCGCCGACGGTCATGGTCCAGGATTACCACCTGTACCTGGTGCCCGGGATAATCCGCCGTCTGGCGCCCGGCGCCACCATCCAGCATTTCACCCACATCCCCTGGCCGGAGCCTCGATACTGGCGGCTGCTGCCATTCGAGTGGCGAACGGAGATCTGCGCCGCTCTGGCAGCCTGCGACATCGTCGGCTTCCAGACTCGGCGCGACGTCATGAACTTCCTCGCCTCCTGCGAGGACTTTCTCGTCGGCTCCGAGGTCGACTATGTCCGATCCGAGGTCTGGCTCGGCGATCGCAGGGTCCACGTGCGGGCGTATCCGATCTCGGTCGACCCAGCCCGCGTGCGACAGGTAGCCGCCGGATCGGCTGCTCGCAGACACGCCCAACGCCTGGCGGCAGAGCCTGGCGTGCGCACCATCCTACGGGTCGACCGCCTCGAGCCAAGCAAGAACATCTTGCGCGGCTTCGACGCCTTCGCACAACTGCTCGAGCGACGACCTGACCTCCGGGGCCGGGTCCGGTTCCTGGCGTTCCTGGTCCCATCGCGCGAGACCGTCCCCGAGTACCGCCGCTACCGCGCGGCCGTCTTCGAGCGGGTCGACGCGATCAACCGGCGCTTTGGCAACCCAATTCAGATCGGTTACGAGCACAACTATCCGCTGGCGCTGGCGGCGATGAGCCTGTACGACGTCTTGCTGGTAAACCCGTTGATCGACGGGATGAACCTGGTCGCCAAGGAGGGGCCCATCGTCAACGAGCGGTCCGGCGTCCTGGTCCTGTCAGAGGGGGCTGGGGCCCACGTGCAGCTCAAGGGCGGGGCCGTCTCGATCCCGGCCGCCGATCTCGAGGCAACGACCCAGGCCCTGGAGCACGCTCTGGAGATGGGTCAAGCCGAGCGGGAGGCTCGCGCCGCGCTCTTGCATGAGGCGATCGTGCGGCATGACCTGGACTGGTGGCTGGAACGCCAGCTCGCCGACCTGGCCCAGCTCAGGCGCGGGGCTATGCCGGGGGGAGCTCCCACCCGTGAGCCAGGTCTCCTTCAGCTCGAACAGGACGACCTGGAGGAGGACCTGACCCGCCGTCCGGTGGCCCCTCCGACCTAGCCAGGCGGGGAGTAGGCGACCAGGCCCCTCCGGTCTGGGGATGAACCCGCCTGAGGCGGGCGCTTTCGCGGGCCGGGTGGCGGCTAGACCCCCAGCGCCCAGCGAGTTGGCAGGTGGTCCGTCGCGCGCGTCCGACGCCTGTACGAATGCCAGCAAGCCCGACACATGTAGCCAAGCCCGTCTGGCGCCGGGAGCGGAACGATGTCTTCGTGGCCGGCGCCGATGAAGATCTCGCAGTCGCGGCACTTGATGGTGGCCTGGTATTGGCTGACCATCAGCGGATGATTGCGAATTAGGCGGTCAGCCATGCTACGCCTCGCCCCCGATGATGCCCTGGAGCAGGGCAACCCCACAGGCCAAGCCAAGGATAATTACCGCAAGATCCAGCAACGCACACCTCCGCGCAACGCCGGTCGCCCCATTCTGCCCCAGGTGAGGGGCCGGCACAACCAAATTCCGATCACAGTCCCGTCACAGTGCCGCGTGTCACTCACGACCACAAACAAAAAGCTGCGCGACAGCCAGCGAGAAGCCCACCGCCAACACGATAAACGCGAGCTCGACCATCTAACGTCCTCGTCGGCCTCAGGCGGATCACGTCAGCCTCGACGCGACCGGCCGATCGTATCGCGCCCGGCGTCACAAGGATGTCTCCTGGGTGGCCAGAAACGTCTCGGTGGGATCACACCCACCTCTCCTGGCAGCAACAAACGGGCGCGCTTCGGGGGGCTCGGGAGCAGGCTCACTCCCACCGAAAGGTCATCGCCGCCGCCAGAGGCATGGCCAGCGCCCAGAGCGCCAGCAGCGCGAGAGTGCCGATCGGAGCGGACGCGCCCGGGGACAGACTTGCACGCACGGTCTCGGAGAGCGCGGCGGCCGGCAGCAGGCCAGCCAACGCAGCCAGCGGATCGGGCAGCGCCGAGAGCGGGAAGAGGATCCCGCCAAGCAACAGTAGGACCAGGTACATGCCGTTCGCCACACCGAGTGTTGCCTCGGCTCGCAGCGCGCCCGCCATCCACAACCCGAGCCCACCGAAGGCGGCCGTTCCCAGCAGCAGGCCGAGCAGGGCCAGGACCGGGTTACCGGCCGGGCGCCAGCCGAGGATCAGCGCGGCGATGCTCACCAGCAGCGCGACCTGGACAACCTCGGTTGCC
>DASPXK010000185.1:0-12499 GCA_035637315.1 Chloroflexota bacterium | reverse complement strand
CGGTTCCGCACCTTCCCGCCGCTACTATCGCTCTCCGCATATCGCGTGTCAAACGCCGGACCGGTCTTTCTTTTGCCGCCATGACGAGCGCAAGCTGACGTCGAGCATCATCTAGCGAGGTTCCGCGCGCTACAGCGGGCCCGTCACCGGTTGGGCAGGCGCACAAGGCCCTGTAGCGCACCTGGCAGACGGTCCACCAGGCCGCGCTCGGCCGCCCACAGCGTCACCCCCAGCAGAGCATAGAGGCCAGCGTCCAGGCCCAGCAGCAAGGAAGGGCTGACCTGAATCAGGGCACCGGCCGCGAGGGGGCTGGCGGCCCACCCAAAGATGCCGGCGCTGGAGATCAAACTGACCATCGCGCCACGCCGCTCAGGCGGGGCCAGCGTGGCCGCCAGGCTGTAGGCAAACGTAGGCCCGGCGCCGACCAGCAGCGCCAGGAGTACTCGAAGGGCAACGAACTGCCACCAGGTCGCCGCCAGGGCGAGGGGCGGCAGCGCCAGGAGCCCCAGCAGGAGCACCCAGCCGAGCAGTGAGGTGGCCGAGCGCCGGCCGACCAGTCGGCCACCCACGGCCGCGGCGATGGATGCCGCAAGGTAGGTCGCCGACAGCCCCGCCCCGATCACCCAGGGCAGCGAATCGCCCGTCGCGCCGAGTCGCTCAACCTGAAGCGGCAGCAGGACGATGAAGCCACCCTCGACGAACTGCACGACAAAAGCGGCCAGCAACGCCACGGCCATGCCCGCGCCCGAGCCTCCGCCGCTCGGGGCGGCCCCGCGCGCGGGACGCGGGCTCGAATCGGCTGGGCGGGCAGCCTCCTCACGGTACAGCCAGTGGACCAGGAGTAAGGCCATGCCAAAGATGGCGCCCGAGACGACGAACGACTGGCGCATGCCCAGCAGCACGCCCAGCGCACCGCCGATTAGCGGCCCGACCATCGAGCCGGCTGTCTGGGCCGCCTGAAGCGCTCCCACGGCGCGGCCGAGCTCGCGGCGGGGCGTGCTCGCGGTGAGCGCGGCCAGGGCTGTGATCGAGACGCCACCAAGGCCCCCAATAACCGCTCTCAGCCCAACCACCTGCAGAGGCGAGCTCGCAAGGGCCATCAGCCCGATGCCGATCCCGATGAAGACCAGCGAGCGCTCGATCATCGGCTTGTGGCCGTAGCGCGCGCCGACGATGGCCCACATCGGACCGGTGATTGCGGTCAGCAGCGGCGAGACGCCGATCGCCAGCCCAAGCCAGAGGCCCGAGCGGCCAAGGTCGGCTCCGGCAACCTCTCGAATCAGGCCGGGCAGCGACGGCATGACCACCATGAAGCCGACGGACGCGAGGAAAGCGGCGAGGGTGATGGCGAGGTTGTTTCGCCGACTGGCCGCTTCGGCGCTCAGCGCGCTGGGGGCGGCCGAGAACGAAGAGAGGATCTGAACCATGAGAGAGGACTCACCTCGTAAGTTAGTCGCGGCCCTAACAGAAAAAGGGCCTGCTTGGCTCTACGCCAAGCGAGCCCCCTTCGCAGGCCTACGAGGTGAGCTCTGGGCTCGGGCGGAAGAGGCTGCCCTGGCCCCGTCTTGGACGGGACGTTCGCCCTTAGTGGGTCCCCCGTTCCTCACGCTCCGACGGCTATGTCGGTCTGAGGACTCGGCCGTGGCGGTCATCCCGCCGGCCAGAAGTATATCCAAACCCGAGAGGTGGCGACAACGCGTTACACGCGGCCCGCGGCGGCCTCCAACATCACGCACCGTCCGCCCAGGCGATTTATTTTCTCCGGGATCGCCGAGTAGCCGCGCTCGACGTACTGAGCGCCGTCGATCGCGGATGGGCCTTCCGCGACGAGCGCGGCGATCAGGTACGAGAAACCGGCCCGCAAGTCCGGGATCCGCATCGTTGTGCCGCGCAGTGGGGTCGGGCCCTGGACCAGGCAGCTGTGCGGATGGTCACCGTAGTGGAAGCGGCAGGGCTTGGCGCCCAGGCAGGCTTCGTAGATCTCGAGAGTGGCGCCCATCGCGCGCAGCTCGGCGGTATAGCCAAAGCGCCGTTCGTAGACCGTCTCGTGGATTACCGACAATCCGTTGGCCTGGGTCAGCAGCACCACGAACGGCTGCTGCCAGTCGGTGGCGAAGCCGGGGTGCACGTCGGTCTCGAGGGCGATCGACGTCAAGTCGGCGCCGCGGTAGAAGCGGATGCCTTCCGGCCTAACCTCGAACTCGCCGCCGACGCGTCTCAGCGCGTTCAGGAACGCCATGATCGTGGCCTGCTCGGCGCCCTCGATGAAGACATCGCCGTCGGTCGCGACGGCGGCGGCGGCGAAGCTGGCGACTTCGATCCGATCTGCGAGCATGCCATGCTCGGCCCCATGCAGACGCGGCACACCCTCCACCACAATCGTGCGGTCGACCTCCACCGCGATCAGAGCGCCCATCTTCTGCAGCAGGAGGATCGAGTCCATGATCTCGGGCTCGACGGCCGCGTTGCGAATGACCGTCGTGCCCTCGGCCAGGCAGGACGACAACAGAGCGCTCTCGGTGGCCCCTACGCTCGGGTAAGGCAGGTCAATCAGGGCTCCCTTGAGGCGCGGCGCCTGGGCTCGCCAGGTCTGGCCATCCAGCTCTACGGTGGCGCCCAGTCGGCGAAGCGCGTCCAGGTGGAAGTCGATCGGGCGGGCACCGATATCGTCCCCACCGAGCAGGGGCACCGCGGCCCGCCCGTGGCGGTGCAGCAGTGGGCCGAAAAGCAGTATCGGGATTCGGTTCAGTCCGGAAAATGCGACCGGCACATCCACATCGCGGAGGTTGGCCGCGCGCACGTGGAGGGTGTCCTGGCTGGACCACTCGATCTCGGCGCCAAGGGCACGACAGATCTCGATGGTGATGGCCACGTCGCCGATGTTCGGGACGTTGTGGAGGACCACCTCCTCGTCAGCGAGAAGACTGGCGAGAATCTGCTTGGTGGCGGCGTTCTTGGCGCCACCGGCTCGAATGGTCCCGCTGAGCGGCGTGCCGCCCTCGATGCGATACGTAGTCATGCCGGTCTCAAGCGACTAGGATGCCGAAGGAGTAGATCGCGTTCATGCCGTAGCCGAAGCGGTTCCACTCGACCTGCTCCGGCTGGACGTTGCCAGCCGAGTCAGTCGCTCGACTGGCCAGCGTGTAGCGACCTGAGGGCCCGTCCCAGTTGGCCTCGAAGCGGGTCCAGGCCCAGCGATGCTCGCTCTGGATCAAGCGGGCGGGCATGCTGGTCTGCCAGTTGTCGACGGTCACCTCGACCTCCGTGATCGGGCCTGAGCCGGACCAGGCGTAGCCCGAGATCATTTGAAGTCCCAGTTTGAGCGTCTCGCCAGGTCGAGGGCGAGCGATGGCCGACTTGACTCCCTGGAGCACGACGGGCGTCTTCTCCTCGACGCCGGGCCTCTCGAAAACATAGCGCTGAGTGTTGTAGAAGCCCTCGTACGGCCTGTCGATAACCTCGATGCGGCCGATCCATTTCACCGAGGCGACCCCGATCCAGCCCGGCACGACCAGCCTGACGGGGGCGCCGTGAGCCGCTGGCAGCGGCTCGCCGTTCATCGCGTACGCCAGGACCGTATCGGGGTCGTACGCCTTGCCCATCGGCAGCCCACGCGCGAAGTTGCCCCGCTCGCCGCCGTAGACCACCACGTTCTGGGCCTCGGGTTTGACCCCTGCCAGGTCTAGCACGAAGCCAAGTGGGACGCCGATCCACTCGGCCACGCTGACCCCGCCGTTGCCCCACTGGCCGCCCTCGGCGGGCGGCTGGAAGCGCGAGCGGCTGTTGCCGGCGCATTCGAGCAGCGCCACCAGGCGGCGCGGGGGATAGCGGCGGAGCATGTCGTAGGTCAGGGTGAACGGCTCCTCGACGACGCCTTCGACCCGGACCTGCCAGTCGGTGGGCGCGAGCGGGCCGGGCGCGAAGTGGTCTCGGATGAAGAAGATCCGCGTCGGAGTCATCAGGCCCTCGAGAGCCCAGAGGGGTGTCTCGGCGTTCAGCGGGTTCGCGCTGACGATGATCCGCTCAGGCTCCTGCTCAGCCGGCGGGCTCGCGGCGTTGGGCGCGGCCCTCAAGGGCGCTGGCGCGACCGCTCCGGCCAGCGCGGGCGAGCCGACGCCGAGCGCGGTGGCCGCCCCGGCGACCGCGCCGGCTTTGAGCAGCCTCCGGCGCGCGACTCGCATCTTGAGAGCATCCGTTGGTCTGGGGACAGCGTCCGACGACATGGCGCCTTCCTACCTCACGCGGTCCAGCGTAACGGCACGCCCGGTGCGGCGGCAACCCACGCAAATGCACGCAAATGGAGGAGAAGATCCGGTCTATTATCCGTTAGCAGCGCCGACTTCGCATGCGCCCATCGCGCACTTCGCGGGCGCGGCCCAAACACATGGACCCAACCGAACTAGGTTTCACTTCAGCGCTAGCCCTCGCCCAGCTCATCAGGTCAAAAGAGGTCTCGCCTGTCGAGGTGGTCGACGGACTGCTCGAACGGATCGAGCGGCTCAATCCGCGCCTCAATGCGTTCTGCACGGTCCTGGGCGATGAGGTGCGCGCCGCGGCGCGCAAGGCCGAGGCGGCGGCAAGGCGCGGGGAGCCGCTCGGCCCGCTTGACGGGGTGCCGGTCGCGATCAAGGACCAGGTCAACGTGGCGGGGGTTCGGGTGGCGTTTGGGTCACATTTGTTAGCCGACACGGTCGCGACGGAGGACGCGCCGATGGTGGTCCGACTTCGAGCCGCCGGGGCCATCGTCCTCGGCATGACGACGATGCCGGAGTTCGGCTGGCAGGGCCACAGCTGGAGCCCACTGTATGGCATGACCAGAAACCCGTGGCACCCCGAGCGCTCGGCTGGCGGCTCGAGCGCAGGGAGCGCGGTCGCCGTGGCGGCCGGGCTGGTCCCGCTGGCGATGGGCTCGGACGGGGCCGGCTCGATCCGCATCCCTGCCAGCTTCTGCGGCGTCGTCGGGCTGAAACCGACGTGCGGTCGGGTGGCGATGTACCCGGTCTCACTCAGCGAGATGGTCACTCATTACGGCCCCCTGGCGCGCACTGTTCGCGACGCGGCGCTGATGCTCGACGCGATGGCGGGCCCGGACCCCCGCGACCCGTTTTGTCTGCCCGCTCCGGATGAGGAGTACCTCGCGGCCTGCGATGGAGGGGCGCGCGGATTGAGGATCGGCTGGAGCCCGGACCTGGGTTACGCGAGCGTCGATCCGGAGGTCGCCACGCTGTGCGCGGCGGCGGCGCGACGCTTCGCCGACCTGGGCTGCGAAGTGGAGGAGGCGAAACCCGGCTTCTCAGACCCGATCTGGGCGGCGGACCAGTACTTGTTGGCTGGCGCGGCCAATCGCGTCTGGGACCACCTACCTGACTGGGCGGACAAGATGGACCCGGGCTTCGTCGCCGCCGTCAGGATGATGGCCGAGAGGACGCTCTTCGACTCGGCTCGGGCCAGGGCGCAGCGATACGAGCTGGCCGCAACGATGGCCGCCTTCTTTCAGCGCTATGACCTTCTGGTCACCCCGACAATGCCCGGCGTGGCCTTCGGCACGGACCGAACGGAACGTCCCTATCAGCCGGGCCTGGGCTGGAGCCCGTTCACCTATCCGTTCAACCTGACAGGAGAGCCCGCCATCAGCGTTCCCTGTGGCTGGACCGAAGCGGAAGGGCTGCCCGTCGGCCTCCAGATCGTCGGCCCACGCTTCGCGGAAGGGCGGGTGGTGCGGGCGGCCGCGGCGTTCGAAGCCGCTCAGGCATGGTCAGAGCGGCGGCCGGAGCTGGCAATCGAGCCGGGCTGACGAGCCGTGGGCTAGCTGGACTTCCTGGACCGCCCGCGCGGCTTGGGGGACTTCGGAGGTAGCGAGGCGGCGCTCAAAAACGCCTTGTCGATCCAGCCCTTGAGCGCCCGCTCGTTCCGTAGGACCGACTCCGGGAGCACGACGTATTCCTTCATCGGCCGCCCGGCCATCGGCTCGAACGGCGCCGCGCCCTCGATGGCGAGCAGCTCGGCGCGCTGCTCGTCGGGCAGTCGCACCATGATCAGCTCGGCGAACACGCCGGTGAACATGTTGCCGTTCACGAAGGCGCACGGGTAGCCGAACATCTTGCGCCTCTCGACCGCCGGATCTTCCGGCAGGGCAGCATAGAACAGCTCGACCAGTTCGGGCGGTGCTTTCGTCCAGGGCATGAAGGCGCGACCTCCCGACTAGGCAAGCTCGTAAGTGATCTTGGTCCGCTCGGCAACCCAACGCAGGTCGTCGAAGACGAAGCTCTCGAGCGGGATGCCCTCCGCCCGATAGCGACGGGCCCGCGCGTTCTCGATCTCGCCTGGCGCGTAGACGCGCTCGAATCCGGCTCTGGGTGGCGAGCTCCGGACCCGGTCCTGGACGCCGCGGACCGCGGCGGTGAAAGCCTCCGGGTCGGCGAACTGAGCGACGTCGTAGGCGGCAAACCAGTGGCAGCAGGCGCCCGGGATCGGCGTCCGATTCGGGCCCTGGGTGCGCTGGTCGTCGAACGGCCCGCCGGCCAGGAACGAGTTGACGAGTGACAAGACGATCGCCAGCCCGGAGCCTTTGTAGTCCGCGATCGGGACGAAAGAGCCACCCTTGGCGCGCGCGGCCGGATCGGTCGTCGGCTGGCCATCCTCATCGAGCGCCCAGCCAAGCGGAATCGGGTCGCCGCGGCGGCGATAGATGTCGAGCTTGTTGCCGGCGACGACGCTGAGCGCGATGTCCAGGAAGACTGGATCTGTTTCGCCCGGCGGAAACTCCTCGTCGGGCGAGACGACCCGGGTCGGCACGGCCCAGGCCGGTGGGTTATTACCGACCAGGTTCTCCTTGCCGCCCCAGGGAGCCATCGAGGCGAAGGCGTTCGTAAACGCAAAGCCGACCATGTTGTGCCGAAGCGCCAGACGGGCCCAGTACTGCGAGGCGCCGTAATGGTTGCTGTCGCGCACGAAGACCGTGCCGACGCCACACTCGCGCGCCAGCTCGATCGCCCTGCCCATGCCGGCGTGCCCCACCACGTGGCCAAGCCCGTTGTCACCGCTCAGCACCCGCGCTGCCGCGCCCCCACCGACGTCGCGAATCTGGGCACGCGGATTGACTCGCCCCTCGAGCAGGGCGGTAACGTAGTTGCGCAGGTTCTTGAGGCCGTGGGTAGAGACGCCGTGAAGGTCCGCGTCGACGAGGGCATCGGCCGCTCTCCTGGCATCGTCGCGCGGTACCCCGGCTCCCTCGAACGCGCGCGCGGCGAAGTCGACCGCCTGCGCCCAGGCCACACTGGTCAACGTCGTCTGTGGCATCGTCCCCTCCAAGCTGTCAGCTGTCAGCCGTCAGCTGTCAGCGGGTCCAGCCGCGGCCGGATTAGCGTACCACGAAGCGGCTCGCCTTCAGAGCCGCCGATAGCTGATAGCTGGGGCGTGGGTGTTTCACGTGAAACACCCACTCCCACTCGCTACTCGCTACTCGCTACTCGCTACTCGCTAGTCCGTCACGGCCCGCTGGCGGCGGCGCGGGCGTCTACGATCTGCGCCAGGCGCACCAGCGGCTCAAAGGCGGCTGGTTGGCCGGGCACTAGGTTTCGGGCTACGACGTAGAGCACGCCGCCGCGCCGCCAGGCGATCCAGATGCGGTCCTCGTTTTGGCCCGTCCCGACCAGGGCACGCGTGTCGTCGCCGAGCGCGATCGGAGGGTCCACGTCACGGTACTGGGGCGGGTTGTGCGGCTCGTCCGGCTCGTAAATGTCGCGCAGGTCTCGATGGGCGCCATCGGCGTCGCGGTAGATCTCGACGTCCAAAGAGTAGGGCGGGGGAAAACCCTTGCCCAGGTAACGGACCAATCCACCTCGCCATCCGAGACGAAGGGCTCGGGCGCGGCCCGTGTCGAGACTTGGCCAATCGCTGGCATAGTAGTCGAGCGTGTCGACCGGCAGGTCACCCGGTGTGATGGCGTCCTCGGGCCGCTCAGCGTCCTCAGGCCGGAGCTGGACTGGCTCGATGAGACGACGCAGCTCAGGCTCGGAGAGGACGGCGCCTGGCGGGTCAGGCGGCGGTGGTGGGAGCGGGCCGATGCCGGGCGGCGGGTTGAGCGCCAGCTCGATCGCCCGTCGCGGGATGACCGAAGGGTCGCGGTCAAACGTCACCTCGACATCTGGGCTCACGCCGACCTCGTCGACGACGACCTCGCGGCGACCCGTGTAGACCTCGCGGATGGCCACCTCCATACCGCTGTCCAGTGGCAGGGCCACGATGGTGGCGGTGGCCAAGGCGGCCGCCGAGCGCTGGCCGACGACCAGCCCGCGACCGGACTCCTGGATCGCCGATGCGAAGCCCTCAGATGCCGAGGCCGAGCCGCCGTCGATCAAGACGACCAGCGGGCGTTGGACTCGAAACAGGTGGCCGTCGGTCGCCTGCTCGTAACGCCCGCCGATCCGGTCTCGCTCCACAAGGACTGGCCCACTGTCCATGAACCGACCAAGGACCTGAGCCATGCTCGAGCCGCCGCCGTTACCGCGCAGGTCCACAATCCAGCCGCGCGCGCCGGCCACCTCGCACTGCTCCAGCGCGGCGTCCAGGTCTTTGCCAATGGTCCGCCCGGATGGGCCGATGATGAACGCGAACGGGAACGAGGACAGAGCCAGCAGGCAGACGCCCTCGGGCAGAATTCGGGTCGTGAGCGGCGGGATGACAAAGCGGCCCCGAATGACGGTGATCTCGAGGCTCACGTCACCCCGCCGCAGGGTGAGGGTCACTTGCTGGCCAGCCTCGCCGCGCAGCAGGTCCGACAACTCGCGGACGTCCATTCGGCTGGTGTCGCGGCCGTCGACCCGCTCGATCTGGTCCCCTTCCTGGACGCCGGCCTGTTCGGCGGGGCTGGCTGGAACGACGCTCGTGATCGTAAACGGCCCGGTCTGGCCCGAGAATCGGATCCCCAACCCGATAATCCCCTGGTCACTGCTCAGGCTAGCCTTGAACTGGGCGAACTGCTCCGGATTCAGAAACACTGTATGTTGCTCACCCACGCTGTCGGCCATCGCGGCCGTCGCGGCCATCGCCACCCTGGCGCCCTGAACATCCGGGCCAGCCGCGGCGAGGATCGCCCGGTACTGGGTCGAGAACGCGGCCAGGTCCGCCTCGCGGTCACCGACCAACTGGGGCGCGCTGACTCGTCCGGTCGACCGACGCTGCTCGTTGAGCACCTTTTGGGTTCCTCGCCAGGCCGCGCTCAGCAGAGCGCGCGAGTCGAGGGGCCGGAAGAAGCGCGACTGCAGGACGTTGAAGGCAGCCGTGATCAACTCAAGCCCGGCCTCCTCGTCTGAGGCGACAACGACGCGCTGCGGCGACGAGGTCAAGGCGCGTCCGTTTGGCGGAGCGGCGGCGAGCTGGCCCACCAGTCCAACGACTAGGAGGACCACGAGCGCCGAGCGGACAAGCCAGGGCGGCCGGACCGGCAGTGAAGGAAGGGCAGGCTTCATGAAAATCAGTCCTCCAGAGTTCGGCGGACGATCGTCGCCGCCACTTCCATGATACGGGTTCCACGAGTTCGTTATCAGGCCAAGACATTGAGTCTCGCCCGAATGAGAGCCAGAAGCCCTGGTATCGGCTATACTCCGGGCCGACCTCTCGGCCGGGGGCCGCCGCTTGCTATCCGTCGTCATCCCGATCTTCAACGAGGAGGAGAACGTCCCGGAGCTGCACGCCGAGCTCCAGGGCGTTCTCGACCAACTCGCTCGGCCGCACGAGGTCATCTACGTCGACGACGGGAGCGCCGACCGCAGCTTTGAGCTGCTCAAGACGCTGGCGGACGAACATCCTGAGGTCGGCGTGATCCAGTTTCGCCGCAACTTTGGCCAGACGGCCGCTCTCGCGGCCGGCATGGAAGCGTCGCGCGGCGAAGTGCTGATTTTCATGGACGGCGACCTCCAGAACGACCCGGCCGACATCCCTCGGCTGCTCGAGACGATGGAGGCAGGCGACTACGACGTGGTCAGCGGGTGGCGCAAGAATCGCCAGGACGCCGCGCTCAATCGCAAGCTGCCCTCGCGCATCGCAAACTGGCTGATCTCGCTGGTGAGCGGGGTGCATCTCAACGATTACGGCTGCACGCTCAAGGCTTACCGCCGCGAGGTGATCCAGCACTTTCGTCTGTACGGCGAGATGCACCGCTTCATTCCCGCGTACGCGGCCTGGACGGGGGCTCGGATCGCCGAACTCGAGGTGAACCACCGCGCCCGCAAGTACGGCCGCTCCAAGTACGGCATCAGCCGCACGATCAAGGTGCTGCTCGACCTGCTGACACTCAAATTCCTGGGCAGCTACTCGACCAAGCCGATCTACCTGTTTGGCGGCATCGGGTCGCTCTGTTTCCTGTTCGGCGGGCTGTCGTTCCTGCTCGTGCTGTACATGCGCTTCTTCGAGGGAGTGCGCGCCAACCGCAACCCGGTCCTGCTGATCGGCGTCTTCATGTTCCTGGCGGGCCTGCTCTTCATAACCCAGGGCCTGCTGGCCGAGATGGTGACGCGCACGTACCACGAATCGCAGGACAAGCCGACCTACGTCGTCAGGAGGACGATCGAGCCACGCGCCACCAAAGACGAGCGCGCCGAGCAGTCAGAGGATCGAGATGACACTGGCGAGTCGGGCGCTCGACCCGGGGCGGATCAAGGGCCAGATGCAGCCGGCGGGGCCGCGCCTCGCGCCGGGGCAGAGCAGGACGGTGTCGTGATTCGCAGCCCGGCGCGCGGTGCTCGGAGTGGCGGCTAGCCCGCCTGAGGCGGGCGAACGTGTCGCTCGGCAACAGCACAAACCACCTGCTCCCGGGCCTCAGGCGCCTCCACCCAAACGTCGCGGCGTTGGGCCTCGTGCTGCTCGCGGCGGGGGCGATCCGACTGGCGTTCGCCTTTCGGGCCCCAGTTTTCCTCCTTCACGACAGCGGCAGCTATTACCTGCCGGCGTACGATCTGGTCCAGGGGCTCGGTTTCGATCTGACCATCCGCCGGACGCCGGTCTATCCCTGGTTCCTGGCAAGCACAATCGGCCTGTTCGGCCAGGACCTGATGGCGGTGGCCTTCGCCCAACACCTGCTTGGATTCCTCACCACCGGCCTCGTCTACCTGCTTGGCCAGCTCACGTTCGGCCGACCAGTTGGCCTGCTTGCAGGCCTGCTGACGGCGCTCGACGGGAGCCTGCTCGTCTCCGAGCATTACGTCATGCCCGAGGCGCTCCTGCTGGTGCTGCTGCTGTGCACGTTCATCATCGCGACCCTGGCCATCCGTCGCCGCAGCGGGCGGCTATTCGCGCTGAGCGGGCTCCTGCTTGGAGTGACCCTCCTCTGTAAGCCCGTGGCCCAGGTCCTGGTACCCGTCATTCCAGTTGCGGTCCTGCTCTGCTACGGCTCGGCGCGGCGGACGGTGTTGCCGACGGGACTATTCCTGGCCGGGGTCGGCCTGGTGGCCGCGCCCTGGATGGTCCGCAACTTCGCCGCGCACGGCAGTCTGACCACGTCGGGCGCGCTCGGCCAGACCCTGATCGCGCGCACGGCCAAGCACGACACGGGCTTCGTCTACTACGACCCACGCTACGCCGACCAGTACGGCCGCCAGGGCAAGTCGATCGCCCGCCAGACAGTCCAGAGCGGCATCAACCAACGCCTGTCGGACGGGGTTATCTATCGGCGAGTGCAAGAGCGCTTGAGCCTCTCGGACGCCGAGACCAACGTGTTCATGCGCGACCTGGCGCTCGAGGTAATCGCGGCCCAGCCTGTCTATTATTTGCAGGGCACCGCGCGGATGACCTGGCAGCTCCTGGTCGGCGAGGTGGAACGGTTGCGCACAGACTGGAAGACCCAGAATGCTCGCCTGACTCGGGACGAGTGGGACGAGCGAATCGAGCACGTCCTCGGAAAGCCTAGCGCGGCGCACCAGAACGAATTCGGGCGGGCGGAGGCGATCGTGGGCCTGTACCAACCGACCGCGCTCGGGCCGCTGCTGCCACTGCTCGCGCTGCTCGGTATGGCCGTCGCCGCCGCGTCGCCACGCCTGCGACCGGCACTCCTGCCCGGGCTGGCGACGGTAGCGCTGCTGGGCGCCTCGGCCGCCCTGGACGGACCGGTGGCGCGCTACCGTTATCCTGCCGACCCACTGATCGCACTGACGGCGATGGGCGGCCTCGTGTGGGCGGCGTCGCTAGTGGCTTCGCTGGTAGCGCGCTGCCGCTCGTCGCCTGATGCTCGGGCCGCAGAATTGAGCCTGCAGAATGCGGAGTAGTCTGACGCGCCTACGTGATTCTTCACTCTTCATTCTTCGTTCTTCATTCTTCGGCCTGGCGGTGGTCGGGCTGGTCGCGGCCGCGATTCGGCTGGCCTTCCTCTATCGCGCCCCGGTTTTCTTGACCGGCGACAGCCAGTCGCATTTCCTGCCCGGCTTCGACCTGGCGCGCGGGCTCGGATTCGACCCGGAGCTCAGGCGCACGCCAGGCTACCCACTTTTCGTGGCGGCCATGATCA
>DASPXK010000184.1:0-15643 GCA_035637315.1 Chloroflexota bacterium | reverse complement strand
CACACTCGGCGACTCGCTGGACCTGGGCGCGAACATGCTCCGGGAAACGATTCTCCTGAACCGCCCGCCTGAGCAGAGTACCCGGTTCGTGCGTTGCCCCTACCGGTCCGATGAGCGCGAGGGCCGCTTTCGCGGCATTCTCCGCAGCCAGTTGACTGTTGTCAACGCAGGACCGCCAGCGCTGCAACGTCCGGTCTTGGCGGGCTTCCCCCAAGAATCCCGTTGCCAGCCGAAACCGGTAGGGGGCCTCTTCCGTGACGTGCACGGCTCAGCCCCGCATGCCAGCGCCCATGGCCCGCTCGGTTCTTCCTTCCATCGCCAATAATCGCCAGCCTCCGTTCGCTCCCGATACAAGCCCAACCGGGCGATCAGCCGATTCAGATCCGTCAGCTTCTCAGCCGCATAACCTCTCGAGTTGTAGAGAATGTGCCCATTTCTAGGGCACTGTCCAGATACAGGGAAGGCACATGGGCCTCAAACTCCGACGGCGTCCTGGCCAGTATGGCGACTTCCCCGCGACATTCCGTGGGCAGCGCATTTTTCAACAATAGACGTCGGTCGAAGAAGCCGTCTGGCAACCCCTCGGCGATCACCAGCAGATCCCAGTCGCTGTTCTCCTGAGCGTCGCCGCGGGCACGGGAGCCGAAGAGCACGACCGCCACAAGACGCTCTCCGACCGCGGCTCGAAGCCCAGAGACGGCCTGCTTTAGAGCTCTCTTGACGACAGCGCCTCTCCCGGATCTACTTGTAATAACGCCTGGAGCATACCTGGACAAGCAGTCGGCCGCCACGCGGCGGGTCAGTGTCGAGCGACGAGCCCGCCGGCCGGACGCGGGCGCCTTACCCGCCGACCAGTTCCCCGTAGTAGCGCCAGGGCCGATGAGGGGCGCGCGGTTACGTCGGAGCTGGTGGGTCTTGCCGCGGTCGGTCAGCGGCCGTCTGTCGCCCCCGCCGGGGGCGGGATGCCGGGCCGCTCGCCGTGCAGGCGCGGGCTCGTCAGCGGCGAGCGATCGCCGATCCACTGCGCAGGCGGGGACGCCCAGTAGCGCGCCAGGGCGTTGACGCGGCCCGCAGACTCCGAGCGCAGGCGGACGAAGCTGGCCCAGGCCTCCTCCGCCTCGCGCAGCACGAAGCCGGCTCGGGCCAGCCGCTCACAGGCCGCCTCGAACTCGCCGCGCTCCACGCCGACGTCCCGGTCGTCGGGCAGCCGGAAGTACAGGACGAGGTCCTCGAGGCAGTGCCCGCCGACGGCTCGGCTCAGCTTGGCCCAGCCCTTGGGCCCACCGTCGATGGTGGTCAGCACCAGCGTGGCGGCGTCCATGACTGCCCCCAGCGAGCTGATCCAGGAGTCATTGTCGTGGCTGGAGCGGAAGTAGGCCAGGACGGGGTAAGCCAGGTGGCTGTCGAGCACCTCCGCGGCCCACGCCTGCCAGTCCGCGAAGACGCGTGGCAGGTCGTCGAGAATTCCCGCCAGGGCATAGGTCTCGAGCAGGGTCACGCCGGACGGAGGAGCGCCGGCACCGGCCTGGAGGACCACCACGGCTGTCTCCCGTCGCTGGAACGACCCGTAAAGGGTGAACAGGAAGGTGACTACCAGGGCGACAACCCCGAGCCCACTGGCCGCGGCGAGTAAGGTGATCAGGCGGGCGGGGCCCTCAGTTGCGACAATGTCGGCGGAGCCGATAGTGAACAGGGCTGTACCCGCGAAGTAGAGCGCAGTCCCGAGGTTCTCGGGCTCGGGTCGGATCTGGGACCGAAGCGCGTGAAGTAGGAGGCCGTAGCCGAGGACGAGGCTCGCCACCCAGGCGATCAGCAACAAGATCACCGCGAGCGCGCCGAAGGTGCCGAGAAAGCCCTCGCGTAGCTCGGACGAGGGCAGGCGCAGGCCAATCGCGCGCCACACTCTCCAGAGGCCGCGCACCAGGTAGACACTGAGCCGCGCGGTCCTCGAGACGCGCCGCGGGACGACCACCGACTGGAAGACGTCCAGCAGGATGGCGCAGACCACGAGGACGCCGGCGATCCCTTCGAGCACGGCCAGCAGGGGCATGGGGCGTGGGAATTATCTCCCCGGGCGACGGCGGCTAGCTAGCCCCCAACCAGCTCCACGTAATAGCGCCAGCGGCCGATGAGGGGCGCGCGGTGGAGTTTGAGCTGGTCGATCTCCTCGGGCGGGATGACGCGTGGCGGACGGCCGATCTGGGCGGCCCGGAAGTTCGCCTCTGCGAGTTGCTCCAGCATGATCGCTAGGATCGTCGCTTCGGGGACCGTTGGTGCCACGCTGACGATGCCGTGCCCCTGCAGATGGCACACTTCGTGGTCGCCTAGCGCCCTGGCCAGCTCCTGGCCGAGCTGCGAGCCGACGATGAGCTTGGCGCACGGGTAGGTTGGGACGGGCCGCTCCACCAGCGGCGACGAGATGTGCAGGATCGGCAGGATCGGCAGGTCGACGATCCCGACCAGCGTCGCCATCGGCTGGTGGGTGTGGACCACGGCCCTGACGCCCGGTCGAGCGCGATAGATCTCGGTGTGAATGAACCGCTCGACGGGCGGCTCCTCCCCCTGGACGACGTCGCCGTCGAAGTCGATCGCGACGACGTTGTCGGCCGTTATGCTGTCCAGGCCGTGCACGCCGGTCGAGCGTCGGGCGCTGATCAGCACCTGGCCTGGCGTCGGACTCCGGGCGCTGACATGGCCGAGGTAATCCACGAGTCCCAGCCGATACAGGATCCGGCAAGACATCGCGATCTGCTCGCGCAGCTCCGTCTCGCCGCCCACGGAAACATCTGTCACCACAGTCCTCATCCGAGTCGAGCACGCCTGAGGCCAGGCCGCCGCCTGCAGCGGCCTCACCTTAGCGAACGGGCTCAGCCGCCGTCAACGGCGGTCTGACATCGGACCATGGTATCCTGACGAGGACTGAGGGATGAGGGATGAGGACTGAGCCAGAACCCGCGCCCATTCCTCATTCCTCATTCCTATCCGTCGGGACCGCGCCTCGCGCCAGATCGCCGAGCAGCTCGAGGAGGCTATCCTGGACGGCCGATTCCCCACCGGCGAGCGGCTGCCGACCGAGCGCGAGCTAGCCGAGCAGTTCGGCACCAGCCGGAGCAGCGTTCGGGAGGCGCTGCGCTCGCTCGAGCAGACCGGCCTCGTGGCCGTCCGACGCGGGGCGGGCGGCGGCGCCTACGCCTCGGCGCCAAGCCCGACGCTCGTGAGCCAGTCACTCCACCGCCTCGCTCAGCTCGGCCAGTTCGACTCGGAGCAGCTGTACGCGGCGCGCCGTCTGCTCGAGCCCGGCATCGTGGCTGAGGCCGCAGCTCGGGCGACTCCAGAGCGGCTGGCCCCGCTCGAGGCGGTGTTGGCCGAGCTTCGCGGCCTCGCTGCCGCCGGCCGAGACACGGGCGACGCCAGCCTACGCTTCCATCTCCTGTTGGCCGAGGCGACCGGCAACGCCTTGCTGGTGCTGCTGGCGGCCTCCCTTCTCGAGCTGGCGGAGCGGCTCGACAGCGCCATCCCGCACCGGCCGCGGCCCGTTCGCCTGGTAGTCGACGAGCACGCGGCGCTGCTCGAGGCGATCAGGCGAGGCGACGCCGAGTCGGCGCGTCGGTTGGCCTCCGAACATCTGGCCGAACTGGGCCGCCAGACCGTGGCCGAGCAGGTTAGAGCACGGGGTGCGCCCTCACCCCGAGCCTCTCCCAAAGGGAGAGGCGGCCCTCACCCCGACCCCGCGAAGCGCACTTGTTCTCTCCCAGAGGGAGAGGGAGTAAGCGGCAAAGCTTGACAGATGCATCACGACCGCCTATCTTCTGCCGGAAGCGAATGGGCTGATCCTCAGACCAATCCTCGGGAGCGCTGAGGCAACAGCGTGGTGAGTCACGACGGGGCCGGCGCTGACGGCCTGATGACCGTTGCGAGCGAGAAGCTTCAGGCCCGCAACGTCACGATTCACTACTGGCTCGAGCGATCCGGGACGCCGTTCCTGGCGGTCAACGGCGTGACCCTGGACGTCAGTCCAGGCGAGTTTCTGGCAATCGTCGGCCCGTCCGGGTGCGGCAAGACCACTTTTCTGAACGCCGTCGACGGTCTGCTTCCTATCTCTGGCGGCTCGCTGACCTTGAACGGCATACCGATTACCAAGCCGGGCCGCGATCGGGCGATGGTCTTCCAGCACGCCAGCCTGCTGCCGTGGCGGACGGTGCTGGGCAACGTGGTCTACGGTCTGGAGCTGCAGGGCCGCTTGCCGCGGGGCGAGGCCGCGGAGCGGGCCCTGCGCTTTATCGAGCTGGTCGGCCTACAGGGGTTCGAGGACGCCTACCCGCTGGAGCTGTCCGGTGGCATGCAGCAACGGACCAACCTGGCGCGCGCCCTGGCCACCGACCCCGACATGCTGCTCCTGGACGAGCCGTTTGCCTCGCTCGACGCGCAGACCCGCGAGTTCATGCAGCTCGAGCTGCTCAAGATCTGGAACCAGACTCACAAGACGGCTCTCTTCATCACCCACGACATCAAGGAGGCGATCTATCTGGCCGACCGCGTGGCCGTTTTCACCGCTCGTCCGGGTCGCGTGAAGCAGATTGTGCCGATCGATCTGCCCCGCCCCCGTGAGCTGCGCGTCAAGCGTGCGCCCAGGTTCATCGAGTACGAAGACTTCATCTGGACGAGCATCGAGGAAGAGGTCAGAGTGACGATCCGACAGACCGAGCGGATGCGGAGCTGAGCATGGCGACCAGGACGACGCCCGAGCCGAACCTGGGCGTGCTCCAGGTCGCCGCGCCCGACCTGGCGGTTGAGGCGGAGGCCGATCTCCGCATCCCCGGTCGCCCGGGCCGGCTGGCGCGTTACGAGGGCGCCATCATCGGGACGATGGCGGTGGTCGTCTTCCTCGGCGTTTGGCAGGCCGTGGCGACGGCCCGCCTGGTGCCGGAGCTGTTCCTGCCCGGTCCCACCGACATCTTCAAAGCGTTCGTCATCCTCTTCAGTGACATCAACTTTATCCGGCGCGACCTGTGGGTCAGCGGTCAGGAGGTCGTTTACGGTTACGGCCTGGCTGTGATCTTGGCCCTGCCGCTGGGCATGTTGATGGGCTGGTATCGGCGTCTCAGTTATGGCCTGGACCCGTTCATCAGCTTCTTGTACAGCTCCCCGCGCGTCGCGCTGCTGCCACTCATGATCATCTGGCTCGGGATCGGGATGGCGTCCAAGATCGCGATCATCTTCCTGGGCGCGTTCTTCCCGATCGTGATCAACACGGCGGTCGGCGTGCGTAACCTCGACCCGAGCCTGCTCAAGGCAGCGCGCTCATTTGGCGCGTCTGATGCCCAGATCTTCCGCACCATCGCGCTGCCTGGCTCAGTCCCCTTCATCCTGGCCGGGCTGCGATTGGGGGTGGGCCACGCGATGGTCGGGGTGTTCGTGGGCGAGCTGGTGGCGGCCCAGGCCGGCGTCGGGCTGATGATGGCGACCGCGGGCGCCACCTTCCAGACCTCCAAGGTCTTCGCCGGGCTGATCATCATCGCCGGGACCGGGATCCTGCTGACGCACCTGATTCAGCGCCTCGAGCGGCGTTTCCAGGCCTGGATGCCCAGCCGCTGAGGCGGACCCGGGAGCCCTCACCCCCAACCCCCTCTCCCAAGCTTGGGAGACGGGCAGGGGGTGAGGGCTAGCCCGCCGGGACGGGATTGGCGGCGGCGTCCTCGAGCGACTTGGCTCGGCTGCCACAGCTCGCTTGGCCGGCTCTTGCCGTTCCAGCCGATCTGCTCCATGTCGGCGTACAGCTCGATCAGGTAGCCATCCGGGTCGTAGAACTCGACTCCGGGGTTGCAGCCCGGACCGCGTCGCCCTTCGAAGTAGATGGGTACGCCCTTCGACTTGAAGAACTCACGAGCCCGAAAGAGGTCGTCCAGGCTGCCAAGCTCCATCGCGAAGTGCTCGACCATCAGGGTGCCCTCGCCGGGCATCTCGGCCCCGCGCGGCGCCTCGGCCAGGGCGACGGTGTGGTGGTCGCTGCCATGCCGCAGGAACACCATCCCCTTCTCGTTGATGTCAGACACCTTGAAGCCCAGGATCTCTGTCCAGAACTGCGTCGACCGCTGGATATCTCGCACTCGGTAGACGACGTGACCCAGTTTCTTCACTTTGATCGGCGTCGCCTGGCTGGTCTCGGCCGCCTCGACCTGCTGGCGCGTCTCCTCCTCGATCATGTCGGACCTCCACTGCCGAGTCTGCTCAGTATTCTAGCGCTCCCGCCTCGCCAACGCCGGCTACCGAGTCGCACCGAGCGCGACGCCCAGTCGGTTGGCCACGAGCGCCAGAACGGCCAGGACGACCAGCACGACGATCCCGAGCGCGGCCGTAGTCGTCACGTTGCCATCCTGCCAAAGGCTGAAGACGACCACGGAGACCACTCGCGACTGCGGCGAGGTCAGGAAGATGGCCGCCGACAGCTCTCGGAACGAGACCGTGACGATGTAGACCCAGGCCGCGACGATACCCGGGACCAGCAGCGGGACCAGGATTCGGCGGGCCGTATCCAGCCAACTGGCGCCCGAGAGCGACGCCGCCTCCTCCAGCTCGCGGTGGACCCGCAACAGAGCATCAGACAGCAGCCGCATCCCGTACGGGAGGTACATCGTCACATGGGCGATGGTGATCAGCAACAGCGTCCCGTACAGCGGAACCGGCAAGGTCAAATACACCAGCAGCACGCTCACCCCGATGATCGTGCCCGGAATCGCGATCGGCAGGAAGGCCAGCCCGTCGAGCATCCACCGCCCCGGCAGCTGCACTCGGAGCGTGATCCAGGCCAGACAGCCCGTGATCACCACCACTGCCGAGGCGGCCAGGACGGCATTGAGGATCGAGTTCTGGAACGCCTGGCTGATGGCCGGGTAGCGGGCCACGAACTGGTAGTTGAACAGGCTCACGTTACCGAGCGCCTGGAGCGATGGCTGGGTCACGAAGCGGAACAGCGAGATCCAGACCAGCGCCAGCAGGGGCGCCGCGAACGTCGCCAAGAAAAAGAGGCAGGCCAGCCCACCGATCGGCCACCGCCAACGCCCCAAGTCGAGCTGACGCGGTCGGTAACCCTTGCCCGTCACCGTCGCGAATCGTTCGGCCCGCGCGGTCGCCCGCCGATACAGCCACACTCCCGCCACGCTGAGCGCCAGCAGCAGCATACCGAAAGCGGCCGACACGCCCAGCTCCGGCGGCTGCCGCTGGCTGGCCCCGTAGATCTCCGTCGTCAGCACGCGCACCTTACCCGGCACGCCTAGCAGCAGCGGGACCTCGAAGCTTTCGAGCGCACGGACCAGCATGATCAGCACCGCCGAGATCAGGGCCGGACGCGAGATGCCTAGCGTCACGCGCCGCAGGCTGGCCAGCAGCCCGGCCCCAGACAGGGCGGCCGCCTCCTCCAGGGCCGGATCCATCGAGCGGAAGGCGGCCGACATGACCAGGAACACCAGCGGGTACATGTGGGCCCCGAACACCCAGATCATGCCGCCCATCGAGTTCACGTTCAGCGGGCCCTCGCTCACCGGGACCACCAATCGCAAGAGGTTGTTGAAGACGCCAATTCGTGGGCTGAGGAGCAGAATCCAGGCGATGGTGCTGAGGACACCGGGCACGAAGTACGTGGCAATAGTCATAAAGCCGAACGCGCCGCGGCACGGGACGTTGGTGCGCTCGACCAACCACGCCACGAGCGTCCCGAACAGCAGCGCCACCAGGCTGCCACCCGCCGCGTAGAGCAACGAGTTGCCGAGAATCTCCAGGAAAGCGGGGTTCAGATACGCGGTCTGGTAGTTGTCGAGGGTGAGCTCGAACTCGATCCCGCCCACCAGCCTGTAGCGCCGAAAGCTGGACAGCACCAGGACCACCAGAGGCCCGAGCACCAGGTAGGCCACGACCAAGCTGACGCCGGCCATGGCGAGGAGCCCGGGTCGGAGCCAGCCGGCGCGCAGCCTGGGCTGCACCAGCGGCAGGGGCCGTTCTAATTGCGCTTGGGCCACTCGCCTCCCCACCAGTCGCGAGTCACGAGTCGCGAGTCACGTGGGGCGTTCCTTCCACCGGCTCCTGGCCTAGCTCCTGGCCCCTGGCTCCTTGGTCACGGCGACTGGAAGATGCTCTTGAAGAGCTGCTCCATCTCCTTCTGTTTGTCGCCCTGGAGCGGTGCAGCGGCGTACTTCTTGAGGCCCTTGACCAGATCGGGTGGGTCCGGCAGCACGTCGGCGCGGGTGGGGAAGCGACCCTGGGTAGCCAGATACTGCTGGGCTTCGGCCGAGAGGACGTAGTTGCCCAACAGCTTAGCGGCGTTGGGATGGGGGGCCTTGGGGTTCACGGCCAGCTTGGAGAGCTGGACCACCACAGGCTCCACGGCGAGCCAGTCGTTAGGCGCGCCCTGTCGCTTGGCGCGCTCGGACAGGTTCAGATAGTTGTTGACCGCGAGCGCGTACTCGCCGGCCGCGATCTTATCCGAGATGTTGCCGTGGCCATTGATGACCGTCACGCCGTTGGCCGCGATCTTCTTTAGCAGGTCCAGCGTCGGTTCCCGCCCGCGGGTCTCTATCATTCCCGACAGCCATTCGTAATCGGTGTCGTCGATGATCATCTTGTCTTTGAACTCCGGCTTGAGCAGGTCTTCGTAGTTCTTGATCGAGTCTTTCTTGACCAGCTGGGTGTTGACCTCGATCACGTTCCAGGTCACGTAGACCGGCTGCCAGTACCCGTCCTTGTCGACGTAGTCCGGGTCGAGGGCCGCGGCGTTGGGAGGATTCCACTTGAGGGCCAGCCCGGCCGGGACCAGCCCGTGAGCCGAGGTCGTAACCAGGAGATCGAAGTTCTGCTTGCCGGCTTGGGCCTCGGTGAAGATTCGACTGATGAGCTGGGTCTCGCTGGACCGGAAGTAGTTCACGGTCAGGCCGGGATACTGCTTCCCGAACATCTCGGTGAGCGGCACGCCCTCCACCTCGTTGATCGAGGTGTACCAGTTGATCTCGGTCTCGCCGGCGGCCTTCGCGGCCTCGAAGAGCTTCTGCGCCTCGGCCTCGGTGTCCGCGCCCGACACGGCGGCGGCCACTGGCTTCTCGGCGGCGGGCACCGACGCGGCAGTGGGCTTGACTGGCGGGGCCGAAGTCGGAGCCTGCGGAGCCGCCGGAGCTGGCGCCGCGGCTGGAGCGCACGCCTGCACGAGCAGCGCGCAGACCATCAAAAGAACCGCCGTGCGCGTGTGTGGAACCATCTCCGCTGCGCTCCTCTCTGGATCGAGCGGCATTTCGACGCAGCTCGAGGCTGGACCGCCCGGGCCTATTGTTTCTCAAACCAGGACGCCGTGCAACCTGTCGCAACGGTCCGGCCCTGGGAGCGCGGGCGTCTCGCCCGCAATGGTCTGGCGGGCGAGACGCCCGCGCTCCCAGCTTCGCTTGACGACACGGCGCGGCCTGCTTATAGTGCCCGCCCAGCGGCCCAGCGCGGCGAGGCATGGATGGCACGCTTTCCGGCTCCCACTTTCTCGGCGTCCGAGCGCGACCGAAGGTGGGCGGCAGTTCGCCAGATCATGGACCGCGCCCAGTGGAACCTGGACGCGATCCTGACCACGCCGAGCGACTCGCACGGCGCCTACGCCCGCTATCTGACCCAGATCGGCGGCTACGGGGCCGGCCTCGAGGTCATCTTTCCCAGGGACCCTGCGACGCCGGTTCACGCCTTCCTCGGCCGCTTCAGGCCCTACTGGGAGTCCCGCCTGACCGACTGGTGCGCCGACGGCATGCTGGTCCTCCGCGGTGACGACGGCTCACAGGCCGTGGCCCTCCAGCTCCGGGCGCTGGGACTGGACGCGCCAGGCACGCGCCTGGGCGTCGGCAAGCTGACCGGCGCTCGGTTCGATCCAGAAGGCCTCGTTTCCACGACTTACCTGGAGAACCTGAGGGCGGCGATGCCGGAGGCGCTGTTCGTGCCGATCGAGCGATGGGGCGTCGACCTCGGCCCGATCGAGGAATCGGCGATGCTCAAAGGCCCCGAGGAGCACGAGGCGATCACACACAGTGTAGCCGCGGGCGAGAAGGGCATCGAGGCGCTCGTCAGCGCGGCTCGCCCGCCCGCCGAGAACCAGGCCGACCTCTGGTTCCCGACCTTTGTGGCGATGTTCGCCGAGACCGGCGAACATCCGACCCGCCTCTCGATAGCGTTCGACCAGGCCGCCGACCGGACCCTGGCCCTGCCCGTGGGGGACCCCTTTCGCGAAGGGCTGATTGTGAATGAAGAGATCGGGGCGACCGTGCAAGGCTACCAGGCCCAGGTCAACCATTCGCTGTTCATCGGCGACCGCCGCACGCCGGGCTATCGCTACTATGCAGCCGCCATGGAGACGGCGATCGACTTGTTCGCCGACGCGCTCGAGTTCATCGTGCCCGGCAAGACAACCTGTGGCCAGCTCGCCGACCGCTACGCCGCACGGGTCGAAGCACTGAGCGCCGAGGACGCCTCGGGCGTCGTCCTCCACAGCAGCGGCATCGGCACGCTCGCCCGGCCACGCCTCGGACCGACGAATTCGCGCGGCGACGAGGACGTAGTCGTGGCAGCCGGGATGGCGTTCGACTTCAAGCCGGCCATTCGCATGAAGCGGTCAGCAGTGGAAGATGTGGTTGAGCGGAACCGGATCGCTCAGATCGGCGAGCACGTCCTGGTGACTGAGTCCGGCGCGGTGCGCCTGGGAACGCGCGACCTGGCCCCCATCGCGACACTGGACTGAGAGGCGCGACGTAACTTCGGAGCCAGCGGAGGTGCGAAGCATGTCAGGCACGACTAGAGACTCTGGTTTCCATTCCGGAGCCGTGTCGCGGCGCGACGCCCTGCGCTATGCGGCATTCGCCGGCATGGGTCTCCCGCTCAGCCAGCTCTTGCCACGCGGCGCGCCCGAAGGCTCCGCGCAGGGGAGCGCTCCGGTTGGGGCCGCCAGGTATCCCCAGCCAGCCTTCTCGCTGGCCGAGCGCGATAGACGCTGGGCAGCGGTACGCCGGATCATGCAGCGTGCAGAATGGGCCCTGGATGCCCTCATCACGATAAACAGCGACCTGAGCGGTGACTCAGCCAGGTATCTGACGCAGATCGGCGGCCGCCCGGGGCGAGCCGAGGTGGTCTTCCCGCGCGACGAGGGGATACCGGTCCACGCTCTTGTCGGGACCGCCCGCGACAAGGAGTTCTGGGATGCTCGGCTCGGGGGGTGGGTGGCCGACGGCAGGCTCGTGACGCACGCCCAGGATGGCTCGAGCGCCATCGCCGAGCATCTGCGAGCAGTGGGCCTGGGCCAACCCGGCACGCGGATCGGCGTCGCCAAGCTGGCCGGAAGTCGATTCGACCCGGAGGGTTTGGCCTCCGCGACCTATCTCGACAACCTGAAGGCAGCTCTGCCCGGAATCCTTCTCGTCCCAATCGACCAGTGGGGACGCGACGCCGGCCCGATCGACGACTCCGCGATGCACGAGGGTCCGGAAGAGCACGCCGCTATCCGCCAGGCAGTCGCGGCCGGCGAGATGGGGATCCAGACCCTGATCGGCGCGACTCGCGCACGCCCCCAGGTCCAGGCCGACCTCTGGTTTCCGACCTTCGAGGCGATGTTCGCCGAGACCGGTGAGGAGCCGACCCGCCTCTCGATAGCCCTGGACAAGCCCGCCAACTCGACCCTTGGCGCCCCTGTCGGAGACCCGTTCCGGATGGGGCAGATCATCAGCCAGGAGATCGACGCCACGGCCCAGGGCTACCGCGCCCAGGTCAATCATTCGCTCTTCGCCGGCGACCGAGCGACGCCCGGCTTCGACTATTACCGGGTTACGATGGAAGCCGCGGTCCAGCTGTTCTTCGAGGCGCTCCGGTTCATCGTGCCCGGCAAGGCGACCTGCGGCGAGCTGGTGGACCATTATGCGGCGACCGCCGAAGAGCTGGGCGCCGAGGACCGCTCAGGTGTGGTGCTCCACAGCAGCGGCATCGGCAACCTGTCGAGGCCCCGCCTGGGACCAGCCAATTCGCGCGGCGAGCAGGATATCGTGCTGGCGCCGGCATGACGTTCGACTTCAAGCCGGCCATCAGGATGAAGCGCTCGGCTGCCGAGGACCTTGGCCGCCAGAACAGAGTCGTCCAGGTGGGCGATCACGTCCCGGTGACGGAGGGCGGCGCGGTCCGCCTGGGCAGCCGCGAGCTCGTCTCGATCGCGACCCTCGAGTGATCTGCGGGAATCGTTCCCCTCTCCCCTCGAGGGCCCTCGAGGAAGAGGGGGCAGGAACAAGTGCGCTTCGCGGGGTGAGGGCATGAGCGAGCCTTACTCGGCCCGTTGCCGGATCCTGACCCGCCATGGCTACCCGTCTTTCTCGGAGGAGGAGATAGCTCGGCGGCACGCAGCCCTCAGGGCGGCGATGGCGCGCCAGGGCATAGCGCTGGCCGTGGCCTACGGCGCCGGGCGATTCGACCTGGAGATGCTCTACCTGAGCAACTGGCCAGGCGGTCGCGAGGGCTATGTCCTACTGCCCCTGGACGGCGACGCGGAGCTGTTGGTCCAGTTATTCAACCACGTCCCGATGGCCCAGCGCCTATCGCTGGTCCCCAACACGCGTTGGGCCGGCCCCAACTCGGTCGCCACGCTCGCCTCGGGCATCCAGGAGCGCGGCCTCGCGGGAGAGCGAATCGGGCTCATCGGCAGCCTGCCGTTCCAGCAGCGAGACCCCCTGGCGGCGCTCCTGCCCGATTCCGAGCTGGTCGATTTCACGCCGGCGTACCGCGAGCTGCGGCTGGTCCGCTCGGGGGAGGAGATCGAGTTCTTTCGAATCGGGGCCGAGCTGTCGGATCGGGCCATGGAGGCGCTCGAGCATCAGCTCCGAGCGGGCCTTCGCGAGTACGAGCTAGCGGCGATCGTCGAGCAGCCATACCTGGAATTGGGTGGCTACACCGGCATCCACTTCATGTCCGCGACCCCGATGGACGACCCGCAGGCCTTCGTTCCCCATCAGTACCAATCGGACCGCGAGATCCAGCCCGGCGACGTACTGATCACCGAGATCAGCGGGACGTTCTGGGGCTACGCCGGACAGATCCACCGTACCTACGCGATCGGGACCGGCCCGACACCCGAGTGGGAGCGACTGCACGGGGCTGCAGTCGAGGCGTACGATGCGATCGAGTCAGTGCTCCGCGACGGGGCCAGCGTGGAGGAGGTGCTCGACGCGGCCGAAGTGATCCACGAGCGCGGCTACACGATCTTCGACGACCTGCTGCACGGCGCCAACCAGTACCAGCCGATCGTGCAGACGCGCCAGACCGACCGCGGCACGCCGGCCGGCTTCGTCTTCCGCGAGAACATGGTGGTTACGATCCAGCCCCAGCTCATCACGCCGGACCGTCGGATGGGCCTTCAGTTCGGCGAGACCGTCCGGATCACCCGGGAAGGCGTGGAGCGCCTTCACGGCTACAAGCGGGAGCTGGTGGTGGTGGACACGTGAGGGGCCAAGGGCGGCCGGTGAACGCACATAATCTTTCGCAGCGACGTCGAGGATTCGTCGCTCCATCGACGGCCGCCACCGCCGCGCAGCCGAGGGAGGAGCGGATGACTGGGTTGCAGAAGCGCGGAGAGGAACGCTGGCGTGCGAAAGGTGGCCTCAGCTGACCTTCTGCTAGGCTCTTCCAGGGGTGGACAGATGAACAGAGAGGATCGAGACCCGGTGCCGGCCCGCTACGTTTACTGGCAGGAAGAGGGTATGTGGCTCGGCTACCTCGAGGAGTTCCCGGATTACTGGACCCAGGGCGGGAACCTCGAGGATCTGCCGTAGCATTTGAGGGACCTCCACCGGGATCTGACGTCTGGTGAAATCCCGAACGTTCACAGAGTCGCGCATCTACATGTGCGATGAAGCGCCGGGAGCTCATTCGGCGCCTCAACGCGATGGGATGCATTCTTGTGCGTCGCGGTGCCGTCCTCAGCCCAGTCCCGCGATCGTCCCGACCTGAAGCAGCTCTTCGGACGGCCAGGTGGTCAGGATCTCGTGGCCGGTCTCGGTCACCAGGACCATCTCCTCCAAGCGGACTCCGCCCTCGCGGCTCTCCACCGCGATCACCATGCCTGGCTCGAATGCCTGGGGATGGTCGAACGAGAAGACGCGGCTGATGAGCGGCTCCTCGTAGGTCATGCCGATTCCGTGCCCGAGCTCTGAGACGAGCAGGCGCTGCTCAGCCTCATAGCCCCAGGTGCTGGCGGGCAAGAGGCGTTTGGCCGCGTCGGCCGTCGTCGCCCCAGGTTTGATCTCATCGATGGTTCTGGAGCTGACGCCGGGGCGGCGGGCCGCCCAGGCCGATCAAGATGTCCTTGAACTGGGACTTGAGGGTGGCTGTGGTCGTCCACGTCCCACTTGGTGCGCCGGCGACGATATTGGAGGCTTGGGCCGTCCACAGGCCAAAGTGAGCCTGGGTCTGACCGGACAGGCTCTGTCCGTTGCCCTTCCAGGGCTCGTCGAACGCCGCGAAGTAAAAGTAACCCTGCAGGCCGCTGCCGTTACTCTGCTGCTCCCGCGCCCAGTCGACGAACAGCTTGCGATACCTCTTCGAGTTGTCCGGGTTGGCCACACCCTGCGGGTTGATGAAGTCGGTCGCCCCAGTCGGCGCATCGGGCCAGCCCGTCTCACCAATGATGACCGCCTTTCGCTGCTTGCTTTGATTGACCTGCGCTTGGATAAAGTCCTTGACCTGCTTCCACTGGGCGTCGAGCACGGAGCGTGCATCGTCGATCGTGTTTCCAGGGCTGTGCCACGGGTAGGGCTGAAGCAGACCACGTCGACCAGATCGTAGAGCTGTTGCTGTAATCATTATCCGCGTTGTTGACGACGTTTCCGGTGATCTCACACTGGGTCACTTGCACGTGGTTGCCGCTCGGACCCGTGAGGTTGCTGACGCCGTTCTTGACGCGCCCGAGGTACTTCAGCGCCTGGTCGGCCTTGAGGCCGGAGCTCGTGAGCGGCTCATTTGCGACGACGAGCAGGTCGGTCAGATGGTCCGTGGCCGCCTGAAAGGCGAAGCCGATCTCTGCCTCGTTCTTGCAGAAGTTGAGCGTCGCGACGTCGTGCTTGCAGGTCCCAGCCAGATCGACCGGGCCAGACAGGTCCACGCCTATCGCGACCTTGAGGCCCTTGCTGATCGCGTAGGGGGCGACGTCATTCGGAGCGCCGGCGCACCTCATGCTGTCCGGCGGGAAGAAACATGTCCCCCAGGCGCGCGTCTGGTAGGTCCGGATCCATTGCGTATGCGGCGCGATGGTGTCGATCAGGGCGTGGAGTTGGCTGTCGGGGATGGCGTCGGGGAACCGCGCCTGGTCGAGGATTCCGGGCACCTGGAAAAAGACGAGCGGGCTGAAATCGAGTCCATACAGTGGCGGGCGCGCGGCTGATCCGCCGCGCGCGGGCGGGTTGAGCGCCAACCCGAGCACGACGACTGCCAACCGAGGACCGCGGCAGGCACGACGCGCGCGGGCCAATTGCCTCGTTGCCGGAAACCGAGCACTAGAGGCTAGAGACTTTCGCCGCTCCGGCCTTCGTCCGACGTGCACCAGGGGACCTGCCCGCGCATGCGACACTTGGCCCCGTTGCGGGCCAGCTCGGCCTCGAAGGTC
>DASPXK010000183.1:0-3596 GCA_035637315.1 Chloroflexota bacterium | reverse complement strand
CAGGATCTCGTCCAATCGTCCAGCCCACTACCCCTTGACCGTGCGCTCAACATCCTGGGTCAGCTCGCCGATGCGCTCGACTACGCTCATGGCCGCGGGGTGGTCCACCGCGATGTCAAGGCGAGCAACGTCATCATCGGTCCGGGTGACCGCGTCACTCTCCTGGATTTCGGCATCGCCCGCGCGGCCGCGGGTTCCAAGCTCACCCGCACAGGAGTGATCGTCGGGACCCCCGAGTACCTGGCCCCAGAGGCGATTACTGGCGACGCTTCGGGCCCCAGCACGGACCTTTACGCTCTCGGCGTCGTCGCCCATGAGCTGATAGCCGGCCGCGTCCCGTTCCCTGGACTCGATACGCCGGCAATGCTGTACGCCCAGGCCCACCGACCGCCGCCACGGCCGCGCGGGTTTCGATCGGACCTCCCGGAAGCAGTCGAGCAGGTCCTCATGCGCCAGTTGGCCAAGCTCCCTGCCGCCCGTTACTCGTCCGCCGGCGGCTTCGTCGCCGCGCTCTTCGCCGCGCTCAGCTCGTCCCCGACGAGACCCGACCTGGAAGAGACGGACGAGGCCCCAACCATCATGCGAGCCGGGCCCCCCACGCCGGTGATGGAGCGGGCGGCGCCGCCAAAGCCCCCCGGCCCCCCGCTGGCCAAGCCCCCGCGCCACAGAGTCCAGCTTCGCGTCTGGAGCGCGCTGGCCGCCGCGCTGTTGGCAGTCGGCGGGCTGTTCGGCGTGTTCCTGGTGGGCAGGGGCCTATTGCCGCCAGGACCGGAGCCTACACCTACCTTACCGACCAGTACGCCCGTTTTGACTACGGCCACTCCCGCGGTCACGCTGACGCCTGTTCCAGCAACGGCGACCCAGAACATCACTCAGCCCACCCCGATAGCCACCCCCGAGGCGCTCCTGTCCGACGACTTCAAGAACCCGGCCTCGGGCCGACTGGACAAGTCATCGAGCGATCCGAGTCACTTCACCGCTGGCTACGTGGGTGGTGAGTACATGATCCGAACGATCGATCCCGAATACGGCTCCATTGCGAAAGTCCAGCTTCCGGGCACGTACGCCGACGCCGCCCTTGCCGTCGACGCCCGTCTGGTGGACTCTGCAACCAGCCGCTATGTCGTCCTCGGGTGCAGAGCCCAGCCGACTGTAAACACCACCCATTATCGGCTCGCGGTTTCCCCCGAAGACGGCATGTATACCCTGGAGCGCTGGGACAATGGCAAGGAGACCACGATAGTCCCTTGGCAAGCCTCCGCCGCCATCAAGCGGGGCACGCAGACTAACCGCCTCGAGCTGAGCTGCGCCGGGACGGCTATTACAGCCGCTGCCAACGGCGCCCAGCTCGCCTCGGTCCAGGACAGCACCTACAGCCAGGGCGCTCTGTTGATCGCCGCGTCCTCGTTTCCGAACTCCCACCTCACGGTGGATGCCCGCTTCGATAACCTGGCCGTAACCTCGACCCGAGCCGCCGCCCAGATCACTCCGAGCCCCGGCCCCGAGGCGCTCCCGCTGTTCGACGACTTCAAGAACCCGGCCTCTGGCCGATTGCCGGCCTCATCCAGCGATCCGAATAGTTACGCCCTCGGCTACGTGGATGGCGAATACATGATCCGGACGATCGCTCCTGACGCCTTCCCAATCGCATTCATTCCGGGCACATACACGGACACCTCACTTGCGGTCGACGCGCGTCTGGTGGGCTCCGCAGCCAGGCGTTATCTGGCCCTGGGCTGTAGACGCGAGCCCAACGTTGCCACAGCCGGCGAGTACGAATTCGTGGTTACGCCAGAAGACGGGATGTATATGCTGGCGCGATGGGACAATGGCAAGCAGACGTTGATAGTCCCCTGGCAGGCCTCCGCGGCCATCAAGCGCGGCACCCAGGCTAACCGCCTCGAGCTGAGCTGCGCCGGCACGACTGTCACAGTCCTCGCCAACGGCACCCAGCTCGCCTCGGTCCAGGACAACACGTACCGCCAGGGCAGGCTGTGGATCGGCGCAGCCTCGTTTCCCGATTCCCACCTCACTGTGGACGCCCGCTTCGACAACCTGGCGGTGACGAAACGTTAGCCTCTACCTGTGGGCGGGCCGAAGGACGGCCGCTTCGCGGATGGCGTGCAGTACTCGCTCGGGCGTGTGGGGCGTCTCGGTCAGGCGTGGGTAGAGGGGGGCCAGCGCGTCGACGACGGCGTTGGCGATGGCGGCCAGGGCGTTGATCGGGCCGCCCTCGCCAACCCCCTTGAACCCACCCAGGGTGTAGGGCGAGGGGGTGGACAGATGCTCGAGCTCGACGTTCGGCAGCTCGGCGGCCGTGGGCAGCAGGTAGTCCATCAGCGTGGCGGTCATCATCTGGCCGTTCTCGTCATAGCGGACTTCTTCGAGCAGCGCCTGCCCGATCCCTTGAACAGTGCCGCCGAGCACCTGGCCGTCGACGACCAGCGGGTTGACGACACGCCCACAGTCCTCGACCGCGAAGTAGCGCAGCAGGCTGATCAAGCCGGTCTCCGGACACACCTCGACCACCGCCGCCTGGCAGCCGTTCGACCAGGTCCCCGTCGGCGGGTCGTAACGCGCGATCTCGACCAGGCCAGGATCGGTGTCCTTCGGCAGGCGGGGCGGGTTGAAGTGGGCGACGCGGCTGATCTCACGCAGCGACAGCGCACGCTCCGGGACCCCTCGGATCCGGACGGCGCCGTCCACCAGCTCGACGTCCGCCAGGCTCGCCTCCAGCAAGTGAGCGCCGATGCGGAGCACCTTGTCGCGCAGGCGGCCGGCGGCCGTGAGCAGCGCGCCCCCGCCGACCACCATGCTGCGGCTGCCAAAGGCACCCATCCCAAATGGCGTGACGGCCGTGTCGCCCTCGCGCACGGTGACCCGCGAGATGTCGACGTCGAACTCATCCGCCAGGACCTGGGCGAACACCGTCTCATGGCTCTGGCCCTGGGTGGCAACGCCCAGCGCGACGCTCAGGTTGCCGCTCGTGTCTATGGAGACCATCGCCGAGTCGTAGCCGCTGATGTTGTCGTGCCCACGGCCGATGTTCATGGAAGCTGAGCCGTGCGCTGTGACCTCGTTGAAGCAGGCGAAGCCCACCCCCAGATAGCGTCGTTCCTCACGCGCTCGCCGCTGCTCCTCGCGAACCCGCGGCAGGTCCACCATCCGCTCGAGGAGATCGAGCGACTCGACGTAGCTGCCGCTGTCGATGGTCGAGCCCGTGATCGCCACGTACGGGAACTGGCCCGGCTGAACGAGATTGCGCCGCCGTACTTCCACCGAGTCGAGCCCGAGCGTCCTGGCGACTCGCTCGAGCAGGCTCTCGATCACGAAGTTGCCGACGGGGCGGGAGACGGAGCGGTATGGGCCGGCCGGCGCCTTGTCCGTGAGGACCGCGCGGGACTCCCAGCGGTAGTTGGGGACCTGGTACGGGCCGGGCAGCAGCTTGCCCGTCTGGTAGGCCTCGATCGCGCCGGTCTGCGGATAGACCGAGTACGCCCCGATGTCCACGAGGTAGCGGTCGCGGATGCCGACGAGTCGCCCTTCCGAGTCGGCCGCGATCTCCACCTCATGGACCTGGTCTCGGGACTGCGTGC